>NZ_JASCQN010000038.1:0-30655 GCF_030010475.1 Halomonas kalidii
GGCATCTGCTCGTCCTTACAGGAGCTCCCACAGCACGGGCATCTACCTCCCTGTGGGAGCCACGCTCTGCGGGGCGATGCGCCGCGCAGCGGCGCTGGCGGTTATCCGCCACGTCAGCGACATCCACTGGGGCGCCTGCGGCGCCAATCGCTCGGCGGAGCCAAGCTCCCACAAGGCAGGCATCTGCTCGTCCTTTACAGGAGCTCCCACAGCACGGGCATCTACCTCCCTGTGGGAGCCACGCTCTGCGGGGCGATGCGCCGCGCAGCGGCGCTGGGCGGTTATCCGCCACGTCAGCGACATCCACTGGGGCGCCTGCGGCGCCGATCGCTCGGCGGAGCCAAGCTCCCACAAGGCAGGCATCTGCTCGTCCTTACAGGAGTCCCACAGCACGGGCATCTACCTCCCTGTGGGAGCCACGCTCTGCGGGGCGATGCGCCGCGCAGCGGCGCCAGGTGGTCATCGGCCAGCTAGGCGACCACCGCCAAGGCGCCTGCGGCGCCGATCGCTCGGCGGAGCCAAGCTCCCACAAGGCAGGCATCTGCTCGTCCTTACAGGAGCTCCCACAGGGAGCGATGCGCCGCAGCCGAACACCGTCTCCTACCCCTCGGCATCAACGACCAGCGGCAGGCGCCGGTCGAGCAGGGTGCGCCAGCGCACCAGTACCGGCGCGTCGCTGTGGCTCACCCGGCCCAGCAGCCCGCGCAGCTCCTCGCGGGCCGCCTGGTCATCGGGGTCGATCAGGGTCAGCCACAGCTCCAGGGCACACAGCTGCTGGTGCAGGTTGCCATCGTCGCGAGCCTGGGCCAGGGCCTGCTCGGCCAGCGCCCGCACCTCCTCGCGGGAGTGCCCCAGGCGATGGCGGACCCGCACCAGGTGCAGGGCCAGCTCGGGCACGAACAGGGTGGTGCGCTCGCGGGCGATCAGCAGGGTCTGGTCGAGATAGTCCTCGGCCCGCGCCAGCTCGCCCAGGGCGATGCAGGCGTCCACGTACCACAGCGCCGGGCGCTGGTAGCGGTCGCGACCGGTGACCTCGGAGAGCTCCTCCAGGGCGGCTTCGATCTGGGAGAGGCCCTCGCGGTCGCCGGAGAGGGCCCGCTGCCAACCGAGCACCGCGCGGGCGGCAATCTGCCACAGGTGCAGGTCGGGCGTGCAGGTCAGCTTGAAGGCGCGTTCGGCGCGGCTCGCCGCCAGGTGCACATGGCCCAGCTGGCGGTAGAGGGCCGAGGCGTAGAGCAGCGCCATGGCCAGGCTGCCGGGATGGTTGATCTGCTCGGCGAGGCGGATGGCCGACTCGACCTGTTGCTCCGCCCGGCGGTAATCGCTGCGCAGGCAGAGGGCCCAGCCCTGGAAGCACGCCGCCGCCACCTGGGGATGGTCGGAAAACGGCAGCCACTCGATCATCATCGGGGCGTTGAGCGGATCGATCTCCTCGAGGTGATCGTAGGCCTGGCCGATGCGGCCGGCCCAGTACTCGCAGCTGGCCCGGGCGTAGTCGGCGAGGCGGCGGTAGCGCGGATCATCGAGCTGGGCCGCCAGATCGGCCAGCCGCGAGGCCAGCGAGAAGGCGTCGGCATGGGAGTGGCGCTGGCTGCAGCCCACCCAGAGCCCCCAGTTGACGAGGAAGGCCTGCTCGACATCGGCCGCCTCGCCGCCGTTGCCGGCGAGCAGCTCGCGGGCCTTGGCGAAGCTCTCGTGGGCGGTCGGCGAGCCGTGGCCCTCCAGCGCGAAGGCGGCCTGGCCGCGCACGGTGAGCAGGCTGATCTCGCGTTCCCCCTGGTCGCCCACATGGCGCAGGCTGGCCAGGCCGAAATCGGCCATCTTCAGCGCCGTACGATTGGCGCTGACCTTGAGCGCCTCGCGGGCGGCCAGCTCGAAGTAGCGCGCCCCGCGGGCATAGTGCCCACTGCGGCGCAGGTGGGTGGCGAAGTCACCCGGGTGGCGGCTGATCCACATCGGGAATCGCTCCTCGATCAGCTCGACGACCTGGCGGTGGAGCGCCACCCGCACGTCGCGGGGACAGGACAGGTACGCGGCCTCCTGGAGCAGCTGGTGGGTGAACTGGTACTCGCGTCCGCCCTCCTCGCCTTCGGCCGGTTCGATGATCTCCAGCCGGCGCATCTGCTCCAGCGCCCGGGTCAGCCGCGACATCTCCCAGCCGCTGCACTCGGCGAGGAAGTCGAGGCGGAAGCGCCGCCCCAGCACCGCCGCCACGTGCGCCACCACACGGTCGCCGTCGAGCTGGTCGATGCGGCTGGCGAGCAGCCCCAGCAGCCCGCGGGGCAGCTCGTCGAGCTGCACGCTGCGCCCCTCGCGGCGATCCATGTCGACCCGCCGGCAGATCTCCTGCAGGTAGAGCGGCACGCCGTCGCAGCGTTCGATGATCTGGCCGCGCAGCCGCGGGCTGAGGTGCAGGCGATAGCGCCTGGCCAGCTGCGAGAGCAGCCGCGAGGCCTGCATGGCATCCAGTCGGCCCAGGGTGATCTGCTGGTCCCAGTGCAGCCGCGCCGGCAGAGCCTCGCGGCCATGGTGGCTGGCCACCAGCAGGAAGGCGCAATTGATCGGCAGCCGGGCCTGCAGGCCGGCCAGCACCTTGAAGGAGGGCTCGTCGAGCCACTGCAGGTCGTCGATCATCACCACCAGGGTACGCTCGCGGGTCAGGGTGGTGACCAGTTGCTGCATCAGCCCCACCACCAGCTCCACGGCCTCGCCGCTCTGGGTCAGCACCGCCACCTCGTCGGGCTCGCGCACCCCGAGCGCCTCCTCGAGCAGCTGGCGACGCCGCTCGTCGAGCTCGGGCGCGCCGATGGCCGCGAGCAGCCGTGACAGGGCCTCGGCGTCGATCTCGCCCGCCAACCGCCAGCGCAGCAGCAGCCGCGCCACGCCATAGGGCTCCTGGACCGAGAGCCGCGTCGTCGGCTGCCAGCAGATCGCCGCATCGCGGCTCTGCTCGAGCTGGCGGAAGCCGACCATCAGCGCCGACTTGCCCATGCCCGAGGGGCCGCGCACCAGCACGCTCTGGCGCAGGCCGATGCCGGCCCGGGCCAGGGCGTCGCGCAGGGTGCGCAGCGCCGACTCGCGGCCGATCAGGCTGGGCGGCAGTGCCTCGCGCCCCCCCTCGTTCGCACCGAGGACGAGCGCGCGCAGGCGCACCCGGCCGTCGCACGCCACCAGTCGCGACGACAGCCGCGGCTGCAGATCGAGCGCCGGCGGCATGTGCTGGCTCGCCTCCTGGGAGATCACCAGTTCGCTGCTCTCGGCGGCGCTCATCAGGTCCAGCGAGCCCTGGCTCACCTGGCCCAGGGGATCGACCATATGCCGCTCGGGCAGGTAGACCACCCGCCCGCTGTTGAGGCCGGCGGCGAGCTCGACTCGCGGCGGCTCGCCCTCGCCGCTCCAGTGGCGGACCGACTCCTCGGGCAGCATCCGCCGGCAGTGCTCGAAGAGCGCCACCAGCTCGGCGAGCTGGTGGGCCGGGCCGTGGGTACCGAAGCAGGCCAGCCCCAGGCCCCCGGAGGCGCCGGGCAGCCAGAACCCCCCCAGGTGGTGGCACTGCTGCTCGAGCCAGCGCATCAGCTCGAACTGCAGCGCCAGGCAGGCGCGGGTCTCGGCCCGCGAGGAGAGATCGCCCTTGAGGCGCAGGCGAATCGCCATCACCGAGAGCTGGCGCTGCTCGATCTCGTCCTCGCGCAGCGGCGAGCTGTCCGCCGCCAGGGTGCGCGAGAAACCGTTCTGTGCAGCGAGACCGTGACAGTCGGACGAGGCATCGGACCAGTAGCGGGCCAGTTGCAGGAAGGCCGGCTCCGGCTGCTGGCCGGAAAGCGCCAGCAGCTGCAGGTAGGCGTTGTACTGCTCGTGGGCGGCGGCCAGTTGCCCCTGCTCGGCGAGCTGGTGCACCAGCCGCTCGTGGAAGGGGCCATAGCCGGGAAAGCGGCTGACCAGGGCCTGCAGCAGGTGGTCGGGAATCGGATCGTGCTGCTCGAGCACCGCCTCGGCGAAGCGGATCACCCGCTGGCGCCACTCGTTGCGTACCTGCACCAGCCAGCGCTGGAACTCGGCGCAGGTCGCGAGCTGCAGCTCCTCCACCAGGTCGCCCTGGTAATCCGCGAGCAGCGCCTCCAGGGTGGCCACGTCCCGCGGCCCCTTGAGATGCGCCTGGACCTCGTGGAGATCGAACTCCCAGCGCTCCGGCAGGCGGAAGGCGATGGTCTGGCGCGACACCACCAACACCTTCTCGGCGACCTCGCCCAGCGACTGGCGCAGGCAGTGCAGGGCATGGCGCAGGTTGGTTCGCCCCGACGACAGCCCCTGGTCGGGCCACAGCAGCTCGGCCAGGGTGGCTCGGTTCACGGGCTGCTGGTGCAGCAGCAGGTAGACCAGCAGCGCCTTGACCTTGTCGTAGCTGAACTGGGAGATCGCATCCTCGCCCAGGGTCAGCGTGAAATGGCCGAACAGCGCCAGCTGGTCCGGTCCCTTGGTGTCAACGACGTCGGAGGAATCCCGCATCATGATCGATCCTGCGTGGCGAAAGCGGATGCCTCAGGCCGGCACGCCGCTGTGGAAACGAAACACCGTATCGGGCGAGGCGATCAACTCCCTCTCGCACTCGGCGAAGAAAGCGACGCGTGACTCGATGGGCGCCGGGGAGAGATGCCGGGCCAGCATCAGATAATCCTCGTAGTGGCGTCCTTCCGACTTAACCAGACTGCGATAGAACTTGGCAAGTTTGTCATCGAGGTGCGGGATCAGCCGCGCGAAACGCTCGCAGCTGCGCGCCTCGATGAAGGCGCCGATGATCAGGATATCGACCAGTCGCTCGGGTTCTTGAGCCCGCACATGACGACGCAGTCCCTCGGCGTAGCGAGACGCACCGATATGGCGGTAGACGATGCCGCGCGCCTCCATCAGGTTCACCACCTGCTCGAAGTGCAGCAACTCCTCGCGGGCGAGCTGCGACATCTTGGTCAGCAGCAGCGGCTGGTCCACGTAGCGGTAGAGCAGGCTCATCGCCGTGGAGGCCGCCTTCTTCTCGCACTGGGCATGGTCGATCAGCAGCAGCTCGGGATTCTCCAGCGCCCAGGCCACCCAGGCGTCGGGGGTACGGCAGGCGAGGAAGGCGAGCAGGTCGGCGGGCAGCAACGCCTCGGCGTCGTGCACGTCCCGGGTCTCGGCAAGGGTCTCTGGCATGGTCGTCGGCTCGCTAGGGGGTTCAGGAGAGGGTCGCATCGCCGGCCCGTCGCCGCTCGGCGGCATCCGCCAGGGCCGCGCTCAGGCGCGCATGCAGTTCACCGACCTCCAGGTCGCCGAATGCCTCCCGGGGCGCCAGGCCGTAGCGGGAGAGGTCACGCATCCGCTCGCGCCCCACCCGCAGCAGCTCCACGGCCCGCGACAGCGGCGGTTGCTCGGGGCGGACGCGGATGCGGTGACGCTCGAGCTGGGCCGCGAGGCGCTCGGCATCGACCAGCCGCAGGTAGTGCCCGGCCACCGTCTCGCGCAGGGCGTCCAGCTCGGCCATGCGCTCGCCCCGCTCGGCCGCGGTCAGTGCGAACCAGTCGCGGATCTCGTCGTCGCCGCGCTGGCAACCGCGGCACACCCGATCGCCCAGGGTGGTGGAGCAGAGCCCGACGCAGGGCGAAGTGATGGTGGCACCCATGAACACCTCATCCGTTGATACGTCACCAATGGTAACGCGGGCAGCCTTGCGTGACATCATGTAGCGGCACCGATATCCCGCCGACCAAAGTTCAAGGCCCCCGTCACGGGGCTCGCTTAACATTGTCGACAGTTTGGCGTAGAATCGCGGCCACTCAGTGACTAGGTAGTTTCACTAGCCAAAGCGGCCATTTCGCCGACGTTCTTCGTCGAATCGGCGTGCTTTGGCCACCACAACAGATGAGGGCCCCAACGTGCTTGAAGCCTATCGCCAACATGTCGAGGAACGCGCCGCCGAAGGCGTCCCGCCGAAGCCGCTGAACGCCGAGCAGGTCGCCGCGCTGATCGAGCTGCTGAAGAGCCCACCCGCCGGCGAGGAGGAGTTCATCCTCGACCTGCTGACCAATCGCGTTCCCCCGGGGGTCGACGAGGCGGCCTACGTCAAGGCCGGCTTCCTCACCGCCATCGCCAAGGGCGAGGCCGAGTCGCCGCTGATCGACAAGGTGCATGCGGTCAAGCTGCTGGGCACCATGCAGGGCGGCTACAACATCGTCTCCCTGGTCGAGCTGCTCGACGACGCCGAGCTGGCCAAGGAAACCGGCGAACAGCTCAAGCACACCCTGCTGATGTTCGACGCCTTCCACGACGTGGAAGAGCGTGCCCGCGCCGGCAACGCCGTGGCCAAGGACGTCCTCCAGTCCTGGGCCGACGCCGAGTGGTTCCTCTCCCGGCCCGCCCTCGCCGAGAAGATCACCCTCAGCGTGTTCAAGGTGCCCGGCGAGACCAACACCGACGACCTCTCCCCCGCTCCGGATGCCTGGTCGCGCCCCGATATCCCGCTGCACGCCAACGCCATGCTCAAGAACGAGCGCGACGGCATCGAGCCGGAAGTCCCCGGCACCACCGGGCCGCTCGCGCAGATCGAGGCGGTCAAGGCCAAGGGCTTCCCGGTCGCCTACGTCGGCGACGTGGTCGGCACCGGCTCCTCGCGCAAGTCCGCCACCAACTCGGTGCTGTGGTTCTTCGGCGACGACATCCCCAACGTGCCCAACAAGCGCGCCGGCGGCTTCTGCTTCGGCGGCAAGATCGCCCCGATCTTCTTCAATACCATGGAAGATTCCGGCGCCCTGCCCGTGGAGATGGACGTCTCCACGATGGAGATGGGCGACGTCATCGACGTCTATCCCTATGCAGGCAAGGTGTGCAAGCACGGCACCGACGAGGTCGTCACCACCTTCGAGCTCAAGACCCAGCTGATCCTCGACGAGGTGCGCGCCGGTGGCCGCATCCCGCTGATCATCGGCCGCGGCCTGACCGGCAAGGCGCGCGAGTCGCTGGGCCTGCCCCAGTCCGACGTCTTCCGCCTGCCCGAGCAGCCCGCCGACACCGGCAAGGGTTACACCCTGGCCCAGAAGATGGTCGGCAAGGCCTGCGGCATGGAGGGCGTGCGCCCGGGCATGTACTGCGAGCCGAAGATGACCACCGTGGGTTCCCAGGACACCACCGGCCCGATGACCCGCGACGAGCTCAAGGACCTCGCCTGCCTCGGCTTCCAGGCCGACCTGGTGATGCAGTCCTTCTGCCACACCGCCGCCTACCCGAAGCCCGTGGACGTGGACACCCACCACACCCTGCCCGACTTCATCATGAACCGCGGCGGCGTGTCGCTGCGCCCGGGCGACGGCATCATCCACAGCTGGCTGAACCGCATGCTGCTGCCCGACACCGTGGGCACCGGCGGCGACTCCCACACCCGCTTCCCCATGGGCATCTCCTTCCCGGCGGGCTCGGGCCTGGTGGCCTTCGCCGCCGCCACCGGCGTGATGCCGCTGGACATGCCGGAATCGGTGCTGGTGCGCTTCAAGGGCAAGCGTCAGCCGGGCGTCACCCTGCGCGACCTGGTCCACGCCATCCCCTACTACGCCATCCAGGCCGGCCTGCTGACCGTCGAGAAGTCGGGCAAGAAGAACGCCTTCTCCGGCCGCGTGCTGGAGATCGAGGGCCTCGAGGATCTCACCGTCGAGCAGGCCTTCGAGCTCTCCGACGCCTCCGCCGAGCGCAGCGCCGCCGGCTGCACCATCACCCTGGGCGAGGACTCGGTCACCGAGTACCTGAAGTCCAACATCACCCTGCTCAAGTGGATGATCGCCAACGGCTACGGCGACAGGCGCACCATCGAGCGCCGCATCCTGGCCATGGAAGAGTGGCTGGCCAACCCGAGCCTGATGCGCGCCGACCAGGACGCCGAGTACGCCGAGGTCATCGAGATCGACCTCGAGGAACTCAAGGAGCCGGTGCTCTGCGCCCCCAACGACCCCGACGACGCCCGCCTGCTCTCCGACGTGGCCGGCGAGAAGATCGACGAGGTGTTCATCGGCTCGTGCATGACCAACATCGGCCACTTCCGCGCCGCGGGCAAGCTGCTCGAGAAGCAGCCGGCCGGCAGCCTCAAGACCCGCCTGTGGCTGGCCCCGCCGACCAAGATGGACCAGCACCAGCTGACCGAGGAAGGCTACTACGGCATCTACGGCCGCGCCGGGGCGCGCATGGAGATGCCGGGCTGCTCGCTGTGCATGGGCAACCAGGCCCGCGTCGCCGCCAAGAGCACCGTGGTCTCCACCTCCACCCGCAACTTCCCCAACCGCCTGGGCGACGGCGCCAACGTCTACCTGGCCTCGGCGGAGCTGGCGGCGGTCGCCGCGGTGGAGGGTCGCCTGCCGACCGTCGACGAATACCGCCGTTACATGGGCGAATTCGACGCCATGGCCGGGGAGATCTATCGTTACATGAACTTCCATGAGATCGAGGAGTATCAGAACGCCGCTTCCAACGTGATTCCGGTCGCCCAGGACGCCTGATACCCCGGATTCCGATAGAGTCAGGTTCGACTCCGATGCTCGCAACATCGATGGCCGTCGCGCGGCGGCCTGAGCCGATGACCGAAGCGCCCCATCCGGGGCGCTTTTTTTATCTGTCGCCCATCGGTGACGCCCCGGTACCTTTGGTTACCGAATACCGCTTGAGGGCCACGGGGGCCGACACTACGTTGAGGAGGGTCGATGCGCTCATACGGATGTTTGACCGCGTCGCCACCGAACCGACTGCCATGCCAAGGACTTCAAGGAGAGAACCATGTCAATCAGAACCCTCCTTACCGTTTCGCTCGCCTCCACCTCGCTGCTCGCCACCAACGCGATTCTCGCCGCCCCCGGTGACGACCAGCATGCCTACTTCGGCATCGGTACCGGCTTCAGCTCGCTGGAGAACGACCGCGACGACGTCGACGACTTCATCGAGGGCGGCAGCAGCGACTTCGATGTCGACGACGACGACAACGTCTGGAAGGGGTTCGTCGGCTATCAGTTCAACCGCTACCTGGCGGCCGAGGCCTTCTACGCCGACCTGGGCCGCGTGCAGCTACGCGGCAACGACGGCGCCAATACCGACCTGGAGTCCAGCGCCGCTGGGGCCAGCCTGGTCGGGCAACTGCCGGTGACCTCCTGGTTCACTCCCTTCGCCAAGGTCGGCGCGGCCCAGTGGGAAACCGACGTCGACGGCAACCTGGGCGACGTCAACCTCGACCTGCAGGACAACGACGGTTTCGATCCGGTCTACGGTGTCGGCGCCCAGTTCAACTTCGACCCGGTGCTGGTGCGCGCCGAATACGAACGCTACGACTTCGACAGCGACTTCCAGATCGACACCTTCACCGCCTCGGTGGGCATGCGCTTCTGACGCCCCGCCGCCGCCCGGTCCTCGCCCGGGCGGCGGCCCTCCCACCTGGCCAATACCCCCAGCGGCGCTTCGCGCCGCCATCGCCCCGCGGAGCGTGGCTCCCACAGGGTGGACGATGCCGGCGCCCCGGCGGATACCGCCTACAACCTGCCCGCCCAGCTCTCGGTGGCTTCGCGCAGCAGGCCGTGGACCACCCTGAATACCTCGGCATCCCGGCGGTAGGGGTCGGGAATCTCGCGGCCACTCCCGCCATTCAACCAGCGGCCAAGCAGCAGGGTCTTGCCCAGCGCAGCCGGGACCAGTTCCGCGGCGGCCCGGCGCTGCCCCTCGCTCATCACCAGCACCAGGTCGGCGGCATCGAGCATCGCGGCGTTGAGCTGGCGGGCCTGGTGGCCGTCCACATCCAGCCCGTCGGCCTCGGCCAGCGCCCGGGCGGTGGGCTCGACGCCGTGCCCCACCAGCGCGCCCAGCCCGGCGGATTCGATATGGCGGCCGGGCAGCCGCTCCCTGAGCATGGCGGCGGCCACCGGGCTACGGCAGATATTACCGACACAAACCACCAGGATATGCTGGAACATTCTCTCTCCGTCGTCAGCAAACTTTGGGGTCAGACCCCTATGTAAACTTTGGGGTCAGACCCCTAAGCGAAATTAGCGTCCTCGGCAGCGCCAGGCGGCGAGCAGGTTGACCAGCGCCATGGCGAGCAGCACCGCGGCGATCCAGCCCAGGGTGCCGACCAGGCTGTGGTAGGCGCCGGGGACATCGTGGGGGCGGAAGCCCATGCCGTACTCGGCCAGCCGGGTGAGGCCGTAGAGCAGCAGCGCCAGCAGCGAGAGCGGCAGCGCGAAGCGTCGCCGGGCGAGCCAGCGGGTCAGCCGCCAGGGCTCGCGGGGTTCGCGCTTCTTCGTGGCCGCCCGGGGGCGCGCCTTCGCCGGGGCACGGGCCGGCTTCTTCGCCGGGGCCCGCTGCGCCGGGCGCTTGGCCCGCCGCGCCGCGCCGCCGCCCGGCAACCCCCGCGCCAGCCACTGGCCGGTACGCAGCAACAGCCAGCCGAAGGTGAAGAACACGGACAGCGCCAGGCCACCCATCACCAGAAAATACGCCATGCGGCGATCCTTCGTTCACTGCAAAACCGCCATTCTGCCATATTCGAACGCGGCGGCGGTGGCCACGCCCGCCATATCGACACCGCCAAGGCGCCTATCGGCGCCAATCGCTCGGCGGAGCCAAGCTCCCACAAGGCAGGCATTGAGCCCCCTGTGGGAACCACGCTCTGCGGGGCGATTGCGGCGCGAAGCGGCGCCGGGAGTATCGGCTACGGCACCACGATGATCGGTACCGGGATGCGGGCGAGCAGTTGCGGGTCCTGCTCGGCGAGGCGGGCGAGCTCGGGGCGATGGAGCAGCAGGGCGCCGCTGCGGGCCCGGGCCAGGTGGCGTACCAGCGCCGTCGCGCCCATGGACGGCAGGGCCTCCACCCCGTCGAACAGCGGCGCCAGGGTGATCAGGGCGGTATCCGACAGTTGCGGGGCCGCGTCCGAGACCAGCCGCAGGGGGCCGCGGCTGGGCCGCAGGCGCTCGTCCCAGATGACCACGGTACAGGGCGCCTCGAGGATCAGCGCGCGGCTGGTGGAGCCCAGGCGCACCCCCCACTGCCCCGAGAGCCCGGCCTTGCCGAGCACCAGCACGTCGCCGGGACCGGCGAGCGCCAGCGCTTCGCTGGCCACGCGGCCGCGGCTGACCTGGAAGCGGTGGCGCACCTCGCGCCCGGCCACGGCGTCGGCCAGCGCCTGGCTGGCGCGCCGCACCTGACGGGCCAGGCTGGCCTCCAGCGCCTCCGGCGACAGCGGCCGGGCCAGGCCGCTCTGGGCGCCCACCTCGCAGGAGAAGGGAAAGGCCGCGCTGTGCAGCAGGTCGAGATCCTCGACGAACAGCGCCACCAGCTCGGCCTTCCGGCCGGCGGCGAGCTCCACCGCCGCGGCGAGCGCCGCCAGGCTCTGGCGCGAGGCGTCCAGCAGCGCCAGCACCCGCGCCGGCAGTTCAGCGGCGGCCTCGGGAGACGTGCGCGCCTCATCACTCATCGTCGTTCTCCCCGCCATTGCCGTTGCCGTTGTCGCCCTCCTCCTTCGCCCCCTCCTCCTTCACGCCCCCGCTCTTCTCGATCTCCCCCTTGCCCCGGGCGGCCTTGATCGTCTTGCGGAAGGAGGCGAGCCGCGACCGCACGCGGCCGTTCAGGCACGCGTCGGGGAAGGCGCCGTGCTCGTCGGCCTCGCCGTGCTCGAGCCCGGTGAGCAGCGCCAGCGCCTCGTCCACATGGTGGATCGCAAAGACCCGGAAGGTGCCGGCTTCCATGGCCTCGCGCACCTCGGCCTTGAGCATCAGGTGCTCGACATTGCTGGCCGGCAGCAGGACCCCCTGCCCGCTCAGCTCACCGCCGGCGCGGCAGACATCGAAGAAGCCCTCGATCTTCTCGTTGACGCCCCCCACCGCCTGAACCTCGCCGTGCTGATTGATCGAGCCGGTCACCGCCAGCGCCTGGTCGAGGGGCACCCGGGCGATGGCCGACACCAGGACGCAGACCTCGGCCACCGAGGCGCTGTCGCCCTCGGTGCCACCGTAGGACTGCTCGAAGGCGAGGCTCGCCGAGAGCGACAGCGGCGTGTCCAGCGCGTAGCGGTTGGCCAGGTAGCGCGACAGGATCATCACGGCCTTGGAGTGGACACGCCCGCCCAGGCGCGACTCGCGCTCGATGTCCACCACCTGGCCGCTGCCCGGGCGCGCGGTGGCGGTGATGCGGGTCGGCTGGCCGAAGGCGAAATCGCCGACCTGCAGCACCGAGAGGCCGTTGACCTGCCCCGTCACCCGCCCTTCGGTGGCGATCATCCGGGTGCCGCGGGTGATCTGCTCGTGGCTGAGCTCGCGGATGCGGCCGGCGCGCCACAGCTGCTGTGCCACCGCCTTGTCGACCTGGGCCCGGGAGATCACCGTGACGCCGGCCTCGTCGGCCCAGTGGTCGGCCTCGAGCAGCAGGTCGTGGAGGTCGCGGTGACGCGCGGTGAGCTTGCGCTGGTCGTCGGCCAGGCGGCTGGCCCGCTCGATCACCGCCGCCACGCCGCTGCGATCCAGCGGACGCAGCGCCGCCTCCCGCGCCAGGGTGGCGATCATCCGTGCATAGAACCCCTGCTGCGCCTCGTCGCGGACGAGCTCGTCCTCGAGGTCGGCCTGCACCTTGAACAGCTCGAGGAACTCCGGGTCGTGCTCGCACAGCAGGTAGTAGTGCAGCCGCTCGCCGAGCAGCACCACCTTGAGGTCCAGCGGGATCGGCTCCGGCTCCAGGGTGACGGTGCTGATCAGGCCGTAGGCCTGCTCCAGCGACTCGGTACGGATCTCGCCGGCACGCAGGATGCGCTTGAGCGTCTCCCAGGCGCCGGGCTGGGTCAGCACGCCGCGCACGTCGAGCACCAGGTAGCCGCCGTTGGCGCGGTGCAGGGCCCCGGCCCGGATCAGCGAGAAGTCGGTGAGCAGGGTGCCGTTGTGCACGTGGTGCTCGATGCGCCCGACCAGGTGCTGGTGGCTGGGCAGGTCCAGGTAGATCACCGGCGCCCCCTCGGTGTCGGCGTTGTCCACCAGCAGGTTGACCTGGAAGCGGCTGAACACCGCCTCGGGGGGAACCTCCGGGTCGTCGGCGTGGAAGGAGTCCACGTGCAGCAGGATCGCCTCGCGGATCGCCGTCAGGTGGGCCAGCACCCCCGCCTCGTCGGCGTAGCGCTCCTCGAGCTCGGCCAGGGGGGCGCCGATCACCGACTGCAGCATCTCCTCGTTGAGCGCCTGGACCTGGTCGCGCAGCTCCTTGGCCAGCCGCGGCATCTGGCGGATCGCCTGGGTCAGCTTGCGCTGCAGGATCTCCACCGTGCCCTCGATGCGCTCGCGGTCGTCCCTGGCCAGGGCCTCGTAGTCCTCCGGCGACATCATCTTGTCGCCGTCGGCCGGGGCGAAGGTGAAGCCGTTGGGGGTCGAGAGCAGGATGATGTCCTGCTCGCGGGCCTCGCGGCGCACCGCCTCCACCGCATCGTTCTGGCGCTCGCCCATGGCCTGCTTCATCTCGTGCAGGCGGTTCTGGTACTCCTCGCTCTCGAACACCGCGGGAATCGCCCGGCGCAGCTCCTCCACCAGCTGCTCGATGTCGGTGCGCAGCTGGCGGCCCAGGCCCGGCGGCAGCGCCATCTGGCAGGGCACCGTGGGGTCGTCGAAGTTGAACAGGTAGCACCAGTCCGGCGGTGGCGCCTCGCCCCGCGAGCGCTCGGTGAGAAAGCGCCCCACCAGGGAGTGCTTGCCATGCCCCGGCTGGCCGAGCACGAACAGGTTGAAGCCGTCGCTTCTGATCGCCGTGCCGAAGCTCAGCGCCTCCCGGGCCCGGTCATGGCCGCCGAGCAGGTCCAGCGACTCCAGCTCGCTGGTCACCTCGAAGGCGAAGGCCTCCTCCGGGCAGGCCCGATATACCTGCGTCACCTCCAGGGGTTCCACCATGGCATCTCTCCCTTTACCGTCACCGCCAGTATGGAAGATCGCCGGCCGGTGCGCCCGATATGGATCGAGGCACCGCCACGCTCTCCGGCCGCTCACGGGGATGCTATGCTGGCTATCAAGAACCCCGACCCGACACCCAGGAACAGCGAAGGACCGCTATGCCCTGCGATATCCGACACCTGCTGAATGTCACCGAGCATGGCCGGGGCAGCACGCCACTGGTCATGGTCCACGGCTTCGGCTGCGACCAGACCGTCTGGAGCCGGATCGTCCCCGTCTTCGAAGCCGACTACCGCATCATCCTGCTCGACCTCGCCGGCTTCGGCGCCTCCGACCGCAGCGCCTATGAGCCCGGGCGTCACGCCCGCCCCGAGGGCCATGCCGAGGACGTGGTCGCCCTGTGCGATGCCCTCGGGCTCGAGGACGCCATGCTGCTCGGCCACTCCATCGGCGGCACCATCGGCCTGATGGCGGCCATCGAGCGCCCCCGCACCTTCCGCCGGCTGTTGCTGGTCTGCAGCTCCGCCCGCTACCTGGACGACCCGCCGGCCTATTGCGGCGGCTACCGCCCCGAGCAGCTCGACGCCCTGCTGACACTGATGGAGCAGAACTACCTGGACTGGGCCAACAGCCTCTCGACGGTGGCCCTGGGCAATGCCGCCACCCCCGGCTGGCACCACGACCTGCAGCAACGCCTGCTGGCGGTCCCCCCCGAGGTGCTGCGCCCCCTGGCCCGCGCCGTCTTCCTCGGCGACATCCGTCACCTGCTGCCCCGGGTGCCGGTGCCCAGCGTGGTCGTGCAGACCACCCATGACGCCATCGTGCCGCTCAGTGCCGCCGACTACCTGCAGCGCCACCTGCCGGACAGCGAGCTGGAGCTGCTCGACTGTGCCGGCCACTATCCCCAACTCACCGCCCCCGAGCGGCTGACCCGGGCGCTCAAGGCCCACCTGCCCTCGCCGACGGCTCGCTGACCAGGGTGCCCTGACGATGCCTCCCCAGAAGGACGACCTCGCCCATTGGTGGAACCGCTCTCCCGACGGCCAACTGGTCATCGACGAGGGCGGCCATGTGCTGGCGATCAACCGCACCCTGGCCGACTGGTTCGGCCACCGGGCCGAGACGCTGGTCGACCGGCCCGCCAGCCAGCTGTTCACCCCCACGGCGCGGGTGATCTACCTCGGGCTGCTCGACTTCCGCCTGGCCAACCAGGGGCATGCCGACGAGATCCACCTCGAGCTCGCCATGCCCGAGGCCGCCCCGCTGCCGGTGATGTGCAGCGCCAGGAGCCTGGCGTACCAGGGCGCCAGGCTCACCCTGCTCGCCCTCACGCCGATTCCGCGCAAGCACCGCCTCGAGCGTGAACTGCTCGAGGCGCGCCGGGCCACCGAACGCGCCCTGCGCGAGAAGGACGCCATCATCGCCGAGCTCGAGACCCTCGGCACCCTGCTGGAGGGGCGTCGCGCCGAACTCGCGCGGCTCGACCGCACCCTCGATCGCCGGGCCACCACCGACCTGCTCACCGGCCTGCCCAACCGCCGGCGGCTCGACGACACCCTGGAGCTGCTGTTCGCCGCCGCCGAGCGCCACAAGGTCGCCAGCGCCTTCACCCTGGTGCGGCTCCACATCGACCACTTCGCGACCCTCAGCGAGCGCCACGGCCGTGCCCATGGCGACCGGGTCCTCGAGACCCTCGCCGACCTGCTGCGCGCCACCCTGCGCCTCGACGACCTGGCCGCCCGCGTCGGCGACGCCGAGTTCGTGCTGCTGATGCCCCACACCGGGCCCAGCGCCGCCCGGCCCGCCCTCGAGCGGCTGCGTCGCACCGTCGAGCACCATCCCTGGTCCCCCGCCCCGGTCACCCTGAGCATCGGGCTGGCCGGCTACCAGCCCGACGACACCGCCGCCAGCCTCTACCAGCGCGCCGAGCGGGCCCTCGACGCCGCCAGGCACGCAGGCCGCAACCGGGTCTGTGAATGACCGGCGGCGGCAGAGAAGCGAGGACGAAGGGGGGGGGCCGCCCGGGGTCAGACCCTGAGGGATCCCCAGGAGCCTTACTGAAAAAATCAGCAAGTTGAGAGCATCTTGGTGATGGACTGCCAGCGCTGGGTGGCCCTAAGGGGTCAGACCCCGGCGGTGTCGATACCGCTCGCAAGGCGCAGCATGATGGGCTTAGTGACTCGGTTGGGGTCTGACCCCATAGGGGCAGCTTCGGCGCCTTTTTCGTCGAACAAGCGATCAACGCCGAGAAAAACGTGGGGATTCGTCAGGGTCAGCCCCCCGAGGGGGAATCGCCCCGGCGCTGGCGGCGGCCGCCCCGGGGTCAGCCTCCCCATGGCCTCCCGGCAGCGACGCACTCGGCGCCCACCACGGTTCTATCTCTCGTCTCTCTTAGGCGCCACCCGAGGATTGAGTCTCAAGAACGCCAGCGGCCGGCATATGCCGGCCGCTGGTTGTTCAGGCAAGTCGGGGAACGGGGGCTCGTTCAGTCCACCCGATGCGGGCGTGGTGCTCGCGCTCCCCTCAGCAGGCCTTCGGTGCTCAAATCCTCGTCAAGATCAGGCCAGTGGATACCATATCCGCCACCCGCGATCTCCCAGTTATTGCGCTGAGCCGGAGTGGCACTACTCAACTTTGGATACCAGGCCAGAGGCACAGCAATAGCCCGACCATCCATCAGTTCCACGGTGAGACGATCATCGTCGACCTGCACGCTCATCACCCGAAGATCATTGTCAGATACCAAAGAATGCATTCCACGCCCCCTGAAAGGCCCATTCCCCATGGCAAGGATAGCCGCTCCTTGAAGGCTCGTCGGCACACAGGATAACGGCCATCGCCACCGGAAGGCCCCTCAGTCGAGGATATCGCGCAGCACCGCGTGGATGACATCGTTGGCGGTATCGACCAGCACCGCGTCGGGGCCGACGCGCTGCCAGCGGTAGCCGTCGTGGTGCGGCAGCTCGCCCAGCATCCGCTCGTCGAAGTTCCTGGCGATGCCCGGGGGCAGCGGCTTGCCGCGCGCCAGGTTCATGCGGATGCCGGGGGGCAGGCTGTCGCGGTCATCGACGCGGACCCAGTCGCGGCGCTGCTCGAAGATCCGCCGCACCTCGCGTTCGTCGATCCGCGGGCCATCGCGCCGCTCGTCACGATAGTCGCCGCGCGCCTCGCCGCGACTCTCACGCTCCCGCTCTCGCCAGTAGTCGCGATCGCGCTGGGGCGACTCGGCCTGCTGGCGCTGCTGGCCGGGGGCCTTCTTCTCCTGCCCCTGCCCCTGACCGCGGCCGGGGTTGTCGGCGGGCTGGGCCAGCGCCGGGCCGGCGGCCAGGGTGAGGCCGAGCAACGCGGCAAGCAGCATGGGGCCTGTGGTGGATCCGATCCCGCGCATGGCGAACTCCTTTCGGTGGGCATGTCCCCTCAGTGTAGGCGCCGGATGTGCAAGCCATGTGCAGCAAGCAAGAACACCGACCACGGCGCTTCCACTGCCGAGCGACATCGACCCTGGGGCGTTTTTCTTGAACTAAAGTCGAATGTAGTGGAAAATGCTTCCAAACTCATATCAAGGAGCGTGCCCCTTGCCCCCGGCGAGCCGGCCCGACACCACGCCATGACCCACGAACGCCTCGCGGCCCCCGGGGCCCAGCCCCTCGACCGCTCCCGCCCGGTGGCCATCGCCACCGAGCGCTTCCTGACCATCTGGGACAAGCCCCGCACCGCCGCCGATGGCCGGGCCCGGCAGCGCCGCACCCGGCGCCTGCCGCGGTTCTATCTGTAGTGATGGCGGCATAGTCGCAGAATAAAGGGCGGCGAGGCCCGCCCCTGAAGGGCGCCTGCGGCGCCAATCGCTCGGCGCAGCCAAACTCCCACAGGCAGGGACTCTACCACCCTGTGGGAGCCACGCTTTGCGGGGCGATGGCGGCGCGCAGCGGCGCTGGGCGGCTGTCGGCCACGCTGGCGGCTACCGCCAAGGCGCCTGCTGCGCCGATCGCTCGGCGCAGCCCGGCTCCCCATGCCCCTTACCCATACGAACGGGCCGCCGATCATCGATCGGCGGCCCGTGGTCTGGCGTCATCGCGGCCCGCGGGGCGGGCCCGAGCTTACTTGGCCTTGGGAGATGCGTCCTTGGCCTTGGGAGCGACTTCCTTGACCGCCTGGGTCGCGGTCTCGGTGGCCTGCTGCAGGCTTTCCTGGGCCTGCTGGACGCTGCCCTCGGTCAGCTTCTGGCCTTCCTGGATGAACTCCTGCTGCAGGGCCACGACCTTGTCGGCATCGCCCTTCAGGCGCTCGGACAGGTCATTGGCCACCTGCTGCTGGCCTTCCAGGTAGCTCTTCAGGCCCTCGGCATCCTTGACCTCCACCAGGCCGCGCAGCTGCGCCAGGCTGGAATCGGCATAGGCCTGGGTGGCGTCGAGCTGGGCGCTGACCAGCTTCTCGGTGAAGTCGATGGACAGGGCGGCGAAGGCGCGCGCCGGGCCGAAGAACACGGACTCGAGCTGGGCGGTGTCGAATGACTTGGCGTCGAAAGCGAATGCGTTGGTCATGATGGAACCTCCGGGGTTCTGAATGCCATGGAACGGGAGATTCCCGCTCTACTGCACTGCACAATAGCAGGGATTTTTGTGCAGTGCAACATCGCCGGGGGGCGCCTGCGGAGCCAAGCTCCCACAGGGAGGGAATCTACCGCCCTGTGGGAGCCACGCTTTGCGGGGCGATGGCGGCGCGAAGCGGCGCTGGGCGGCTGTCGGCCACGCTGGCGGCCACCGCCAAGGCGCCTGCGGCGCCGATCGCTCGGCGGAGCCAAGCTCCCACAGGGGGGCGGAAATGGAGGCCGTCCCTCATTAGCCCCATTGCCCTATCAGTCTCGACCCGGGAGAGTGCGTCAACTATAGTAGTCAAAGGTATTACCCCCATGATTCGGAGGCCAATATGGCAACCCCTACGTCCATCAAGCTGGATGACGAGCTGAAAGGTCGAGTGCAGCAGCTTGCCCAGGCCCGTCGGCGCACAGCCCACTGGATCATGCGTGAGGCGATCGCCGAGTATGTAGCGCGAGAGGAGAAGCGCGAGTCGTTCAAGCAGGACGCCCTCCGCGCGTGGGAGGAATATCAGCGAACCGGCCTGCACCTGACCCAGGAGGATGCCGACGCCTGGCTGGCAAGGCTTGAAGCCGGCGAGGATGTGGAGATTCCCGCTTGCCACAAGTGAACCTTGAGTGGACACCACAGGCCCTGACCGATGTGCAACGACGCTATCGTTTCCTCTCACACAAGAACCCCGATGCCGCCAGCCGAGCAGTGAAGGCAATCCGCGCCGGAATCGGGATTCTGGCACACCAACCCCAACTGGGGCGGCTCGTTGAAGACCTTGAACCGGAATATCGTGAATGGCCGATCGACTTCGGCAGTGACGGCTATATCGCATTGTACCGCCTCGATGGGCAGAAGGCCGTTATCCTCGCCGTCTGTCATCAGAAAGAAGCCGGGTACTGACATCTGGTAGCAATGACAGGGAAATGGGGGTCTGTCCCCGATTACCCTTACCCATACGAACGGGCCGCCGATCATCGATCGGCGGCCCGTGGTCTGGCGTCATCGTGGCCCGCGGGGCGGGCCCGAGCTTACTTGGCCTTGGGAGATGCTTCCTTGGCCTTGGGAGCGACTTCCTTGACCGCCTGGGTCGCGGTCTCGGTGGCCTGCTGCAGGCTTTGCTGGGCCTGCTGGACGCTGCCCTCGGTCAGCTTCTGGCCTTCCTGGATGAAGTCCTGCTGCAGGGCCACGACCTTGTCGGCATCGCCCTTCAGGCGCTCGGACAGGTCCTTGGCCACCTGCTGCTGGCCTTCCAGGTAGCTCTTCAGGCCCTCGGCATCCTTGACCTCGACCAGGCTGCGCAGCTGCGCCAGGCTGAAATCGGCATAGGCCTGGGTGGCGTCGAGCTGGGCGCTGACCAGCTTCTCGGTGAAGTCGATGGACAGGGCGGCGAAGGCACGCGCCGGGCCGAAGAACACGGACTCGAGCTGGGCGGTGTCGAATGACTTGGTGTCGAAAGCGAATGCGTTGGTCATGAGGGGAACCTCCGGGGTTCTGAATGCCATGGAACGGGAGATTCCCGCTCTACTGCACTGCACAGTAGCAGGGATTTTTGTGCAGTGCAACATCGATCGTGGCATCGGCGCCCGGGGGCAATGGGGGCTGCCCTGCCCGAGCCGTACGCGACTACAGGCGCCGAGGCTGCCCCTATGGGGTCAGACCCCAGCCAAGTCACGAAGCCCGTCATGGTGCGCCTTGCGAGCGGATTCGCCGCCGCCGGGGTCTGACCCCCTAGGGCCTCCCAACGTTGGCGACCCACCAACACCGCCACCTTGCTCTTGGCCGACCTTCCACCAGGGTCTTATCGACCATGGTGGAAGGTTACAAACACCACCACCGAGAGTCGGGCCCGGCAACGCCGCCCCGGCGCTTTCTCCAGGGGGATCACCGCTGGCGGCAGAACGACCAGCGGCCGGCATTGCTGCCGGCCACTGGTGGATTCAGGCGGGGTGGGGACATGGGAGCTACCCCTCATTGCCCTGATATCTATTATTGCTATTGGAGACTGCAAGTTCCGGCATCCAAGTCACAGTCAGTATCAGTATCTCCGGGGCCAGCCGCAGCCACTGAGAAGGTAAAGGGGCTAGCAGCGGTCTCAAAATCCGTCGCGGCCGGTGCGTCGCACGCCGACCAAGTCATCGTTGGCACTGTAAAGGGAGCATCTTGCCTTTCAACGGCTACCAGCCGTGCAAATGAAGTTGCCTCAGACAAACAAGCATTGTTGGCCGAACGCGCCGTATAAGCTTGATACTGCGGAATCGCTATCGCCGCGAGAATCCCGATGATCGCCACCACGATCAACAGCTCGATCAGGGTAAAACCGCTCTGGCCGGTCTTCATGTCTTTCTGCATGCCTTGATTCTTCATGGCCCTTGCTCTTATCAACCGTGGTCCGTCTTGCGATCCGCCCCGAGCGAGCATGCGTTGGGTGGCGAGCTGGGGTCGCCACCTCCGCAGGTAGCCATTAAGCGCCTTCATGCAGGGCGGCTGGAAACAGGGGGCTTGTCTCTCATTACTCATTACTCCTCCTTACTCCCATACATTTTATTTTCCATTATCATTCTGAGTCATCCTGATCCATGGAATTTTCTCAGCTTCAAAAACAGCCCCAAACTCATTGATATCCAAAACCCTAGGCTGATGATCACTAACAACCAACACGTCAACGCCCTTCATCGCTTCGTCATCAAGCAGGCTAGCTAGTTCATAAAAAAACTGCGCGTGTAACTTTAAGTTCCTACAAGACTCACCTTCACCTACCCCAAACTTTTCGCAATCAAACCTATCAATAAAAATATCCCTTTCATCATATAATGAGTGACTATTGAGTGTCAGCCAGTAAAAAAAACCCTTTTCATTGTTGGAAAAAAAGGAAGAAACCTCAGCCATCATGTCAACATCGCATGCCCCCGGGAAAGAATAACATCTCCTAGGCCAATCCCTTGCCTCAAAGGAAACAAACTCCTCAAATCCCGCTCTAGGGTACCAGAACCTTCTATCGTACATAGTGCTCATTGCACCATGTTGAGCAACGGTTATGAAGCCTTCGCTCTGTAAAACTCTTGGCAGGCAATTTTCGAACCCCTCAGTCAGATTTTTTAAGTTATAGTGTTCGGGGTATAGCCTACAAAGCTCCCTCAACTCTCCTGCCACTGTTGATCCCGAGAATGAAATCTCTCCACTTTGAACCTCGATATAATTTAGCTCATATAATGGCCCAAGAATTTCAGCTTGAATTTCTTTCTCTTTCGGAACACCCCAGGATTCAACAACGATGAGAAGCAATTGATCTCCAATTTCCCCCTTCTCCATTTCTTCTAGCCAAATATCGCTTGCACTCTTCCCACGATAAACCAAAAGAGGATCGCCTTCCCTATGGAAATTGCTTGAAAAGCCCGCCAGCCTGTGAGTAATAAAATAAACGGACTGGCTAGATAAAGGATTTTCAGCCACCCTTCTATATGAACCCGTATCGTTATCTCCTAAGGCATATGGCATCAACAGATACGAAAAAATTACGACATTAAAAGAAACAAGGGAGTCCACCCTTGACAAGCGCTTACCAAGAAGCACGTGAACATATATACCAAAGCCAAAGAGAAGCAAACCAACACCCAAAAGAAACTTATAGTATGCTGGAGCCAGCAGAATGAACGAAAGAAAGTAAAAAACATCTTGGAAACGGACAAAGGGAAAAAGCTGACCTGCCAACGAAAGCATATCGATCAACAAAAAAAACATTACAAAAAACCCACCGACCACCTTACGTCCAAAAGCAAACAAAACAACAGACAATGCATAATCAATGTTCAGATAAGGCCTGACCAAGCCATAATAATCAGATAAAAGATAAATAAGAATGTTCGGAAGAAAAAGAAATCCAGAAAAAACAAGAAGAAATCCAAAAAAAGGCCTCAACCCTCCCTGCGTAGAATTTGACTCACACAACTTCGAGCCAATTAGTCTGCGGCAAGTCAGCACTGTCTTTCCCTCGACACACTTTCCTGGCTAATCAAAAAAACCAAGAAGAAGTGAAAAAAGGCCGGCAAAGCCGGCCTATCGCATCAATCATAACCTAGGCCTTGGGCGAGAAACACACCCTCGACCATCAGACTTACTTAAGAGGCCGGTGTAAGAGTACAGGCACCACCATTCGCAAGATCACATGAGATAGAACCCGTACCCGGATCCTCAGGTGTGGCCGTGAATGTTACGTAGTCTGACGGTGCAGTGATAGCCTGACATGCACTAGCATTATGGGTAGGAACTGTTCCATCAGGATCACTAAGTTCGGCCAACACTACATTAGCATATGCCTTAGCTTCAGCCAGGCAAGCACGATCTGCACTCCGTACCGTATAACTCTGATACTGCGGAATCGCAATTGCCGCCAGAATACCGATGATCGCCACCACGATCAGCAGCTCGATCAGGGTAAAGCCGCCCTGCCCGCTCTTCACTCGCCTCATGTCCTGCATATCTTGCTTCATCATCGCCCTGCCCCTTGCACCTGTCCGCCGTGGCCGGTCTGGCCTTTGCCTTCTTCTGCAGCCCGTGCGGAATGACATTGGATGGCGCGAAAAACCGCCGCCACCGCCACTTGCCGGCCGGTCGCCCTGCCCGACGAACCGCCCCTATTGCTTACAATAAATTACAGATGACAACCTTGCAAGGACAATCTGAGCCGTCTCATCCCGCCCGTACGAGCAGAATCATTACGCTGGATCAAGGAAAAGGTTGAATCGACGGCGCGAACTGCTGGGCGGGGGCGGTCGGCAGGGGCTAGAATCGTGGGTGTCGCTATCCTTTGCTGCACCCGCGAGGCGCCATGAACGACTATCGCTCCCCTGCCCCCGAGATGCCGCCCGAGGTGGTCGAACCCGCCGAGTCGCCGCTGGCCGGGGCGGGGCACCGGGTCTCCGGCCCCGACGGCCTGCGCGGGCTGTCGCGCCGGCTGGTGAAGGACGGGCTGCTCTCCGAGCCCGCCGCGGTGCGCGCCGAGCAGGAGGCCCGCGAGGCCGAGATGTCGCTGCTCGAGCACGTGATCGAGTCGGGCCTGGTGCCGGCCCGCCAGGCCACCCTGACCGCGGCCTGGGAGTACGGCCTGCCGATCATCGACCTCGACGCCCTGCGCGCCGACGGCCTGCCGCCGGCGGGCGACTTCCCCGAGAAGATCCTGCGCCGGCTCAAGGTGCTGCCGCTGATGCGCCACGGCCACCGGCTGACCGTGGCGGTGCCCTTCCCCTCGACGCTGGCCCTGCTCGACGAGCTGCAGTTCGCCACCGGCCTCACCCCCGAGGGGGTGCTGGCCCCGGTCGACCAGCTCGGCCCGGCGCTGGAGAACTACCTGACCCAGAGCGAGCACAGCATGCTCGACGAGCTCAAGGGGGTCGACGACGCCATCGGCGAGCTGGCCTACGACGAGGGCGAGAGCGAGGCGATCGATCCCCAGGCGGTGAACGCCGAGTCCGGCGACGACGCGCCGATCATCAAGTTCGTCAACAAGATCCTGCTCGACGCCATCCGCCGCGGCGCCTCGGACATCCACTTCGAGCCCTACGAGACCAGCTACCGGGTGCGCTTTCGCATCGACGGCATCCTCCACGACGTGGCCCACCCGCCGTTCGCCATGCGCACGCGGATCGCCGCGCGGCTCAAGGTGATGTCGCGGCTCGACATCTCCGAGCGCCGCCTGCCCCAGGACGGCGCGATCAAGCTCAAGCTCTCCAAGAGCCGCTCCATCGACTTCCG
The DNA here is from genome assembly GCF_030010475.1 of Halomonas kalidii. NCBI lineage: Bacteria > Pseudomonadati > Pseudomonadota > Gammaproteobacteria > Oceanospirillales > Halomonadaceae > Halomonas > Halomonas kalidii. The sequence continues at coordinate 24,251 of NZ_JASCQN010000038.1, forward strand.
CGTCAACTCGCTGCCCACGGTGTACGGCGAGAAGGTGGTGCTGCGCATCCTCGACCCGGCCTCGGCGCAGCTCGGCATCGAGATGCTCGGCTTCACGCCGGAGCAGCGCGCCATGTACGAGACGGTGCTCGACCAGCCCCAGGGCATGATCCTGGTCACCGGCCCCACCGGCAGCGGCAAGACGGTGACCCTGTATACCGGCATCAACCTGCTCAACGCGGTGGAGCGCAACATCTGCACCGCCGAGGACCCGGTGGAGATCAAGGTGCCGGGGGTCAACCAGGTCAACGTGCTGCCGAAGATCGGCCTGGACTTCGCCAGCGCCCTGCGCGCCTTCCTGCGCCAGGACCCCGACGTGGTGATGGTCGGCGAGATCCGCGACCTGGAGACCGCCGAGATCGCGGTCAAGGCGTCGCAGACCGGCCACCTGGTGCTCTCGACGGTGCATACCAACTCGGCGGCCGAGACCCTCTCCCGCCTGGCCAACATGGGGGTGGCGCCGTTCAATATCGCCAGTTCGGTGAGCCTGATCATCGCCCAGCGCCTGGCGCGCAAGCTGTGCCCCCGCTGCAAGCAGCCGGCCGACATCCCCCGCGAGGGGCTGCTGCAGCAGGGCTTCAGCGTCGAGGAGGTCGACCATGCCACCATCTTCTCCCCGGTGGGCTGCAAGCACTGCACCCAGGGCTTCAAGGGCCGGGTGGGGATCTACGAGGTGGTGCCGATCAGCGATGCCATGAGCCAGTTGATCATGCGCCAGGGCAATTCCATGGACTTCGACACCCTGGCCCGGGAAGAGGGCCACCCCGACCTGCGCCGCAGCGGCCTGCTCAAGGTGATGCAGGGGCTGACCAGCCTGGCCGAGGTCAACCGGGTGACCAAGGACTGAAGGGAGGCTCATGCAGCGCCGCCGCGGGCGGCGCGTGACGCTGGACAACACGAATGCCATAAACGGTAACAACACCATAAAGCCCCCCGGGCCTATAACGAATATACAGCTAGCAACGACGCAGGGAACATTCATGGCCACACGCACGATGCGCGCGCCGGACAAGATCAAGCTCTATCGCTGGCGCTGGAGCGGAAAGGGACCGAACGGCCGCAAGGTGAGCGGCGAGATCATCGCCGCCAGGAAGGCCGAGGTGGAAAAGGAGCTCACGGGCCAGAACATCGTCGTCAAGACCGTGCGCCGCAAGGGCGGGCTCGGCGGCGGCATGGGCAAGATCAAGCCCCGCGACATCATGCTCTTCGCACGCCAGATGGCGACCATGATCCGCGCCGGGGTACCGGTGCTGCAGGCCTTCCAGGTGGTCGCCGAGAGCCTCAAGAAGCCGGCGATGAGCGCCCTGGTGCAGGAGCTGATGAACGACGTGGCGGCGGGCTCGAGCTTCTCCGAGGCACTCAAGCGCCATCCCCAGCACTTCGACCGGCTGTTCGCCAACCTGGTCGAGGCCGGCGAGCAATCGGGCTCGCTCGACCGCATGCTCGAGCGGGTGGCGGCCTACAAGGAGAAGATCGAGTCGCTCAAGGGGCGCGTCAAGAAGGCGCTGTGGTACCCGGCGGCGGTGATCGCGGTGGGCTTCGGCGTCACCGCGCTGCTGCTGATCAAGGTGGTGCCGCAGTTCGAGAGCCTGTTCCACGGCTTCGGCGCCGAGCTGCCGGCGATGACCCGCATGACCATCGCCATGTCGGAGTTCGCCCAGCAGTACTGGTGGTGGGCGGTGCTCGGCCTGGCGGCCTTCATCTTCTTCATCCGCGCCGGCATGAAGCGCTCCGAGGCGTTCGCCTACCGCATGCACGCCCTGTCGCTGAAGATCCCGGTGATCGGCGACATCCTCGACAAGTCCTGCGTGGCGCGCTATTCGCGCACCCTGGCCACCACCTTCGGCGCCGGGGTGCCCCTGGTCGAGGCGCTGACCACCGCCGCCGGCGCCTCGGGCAACAAGGTCTACGAGCGCGCCGTCGAGCAGATCCGCGAGGACGTCTCCTCCGGCCAGCAGCTGCACTTCGCCATGCGCCTGACCGAGCAGTTCCCGCCGCTCGCCGTGCAGATGGTCGGCATCGGCGAGGAGGCCGGCTCGCTGGACGCCATGCTCAACCGGGTGGCCGACTACTACGAGGAGGAGGTCGACAACAAGGTCGACACCCTCACCTCGCTGCTCGAGCCGTTCATCATCGTGGTGCTCGGGGTGCTGGTCGGCGGCCTGGTGATCTCCATGTACCTGCCGATCTTCGAGCTGGGCAGCGTGATGTAGCACCGAGCACCGCCAACGATTCGGCCTGGACGTCCATGTCACTCGCCATGCTCGTGAGCGCATGGCCGAGCGACGCATATCCGAGGCAACGCTTTGCGAACTTATTGAAACTGGCATTACCCGTTACAAGGACGACATTCGGCTTTGGCTGGCCAAGGAAATGTCGGGCCGCCATGATAACCTGATCTGTGCGGCTGTGATTCTGGAGGATAGACTGGTCGTGAAAACCGTCATGCATCATTTTCGGTGGGAGGAGTGACGATGCGTACGACCTATGACGAAGCCGACGATATCCTGGTGCTTCACCTGGCGGACAAGCCGATTGCCAAGGAAGTCTCCCAGGACTGGAACACCCATATCAGCTACGCCGCGGATGGCACCATCGTCGAAGTGGTCATTCTCGAGGCCTCGAAACAAGGTGCCTGGCCGCTGCTCAAGAGCGAAGCCGCCTGACCCGTAAGGATACTCTTCTTGTTCGATTTACCCCCTTCCCTGCTCTGGCCGCTGGCGGCCGTCGTCGGCCTCTGCCTGGGCAGCTTCCTCAACGTGGTGATCGCGCGGTTGCCGGTGATGCTGATGCAGGGCTGGCGGGCCGAGGCCCGCGAGGCGCTGGAGCTGCCCAGCGAGGAGACGCCGCGCTTCAACCTGGTGACGCCGCGCTCGATCTGCCCCGCCTGCGAGGCACCCATCGCCTGGCACGACAACATCCCGCTGCTCGGCTGGTTCAAGCGCCGCGGGCGCTGCGCCAGCTGCCGGGCGCGCATCAGCCCGCAATACCCGCTGGTGGAGCTGGCCGGCGGCGCGCTGGCGCTGGCGGTGGTGGCGATCTTCGGCGCGACCTGGCAGGGCCTGTTCATCCTCGGCGCCTGCCTGACGCTGCTGGCGATGGCGGTGATCGACCTGCGCACCCAGCTGCTGCCCGACATGCTCACCCTGCCGCTGCTGTGGGCCGGGCTGCTCTACCAGCTGCTGTTCCAGCCGCTGCTGCTCTCCTCGGCGGTGATCGGCGTCATGGCCGGCTACCTGGCGCTGTGGAGCTTCTACTGGCTGTTCAAGCTGGTGACCGGCAAGGAGGGCATGGGCTACGGTGACTTCAAGCTGCTCGCCGCGCTCGGCGCCTGGCTGGGCTGGCAGAGCCTGCCGCTGGTGCTGATCCTCTCGGCCGGGGCCGGCGCGGTGATCGGCGTGCTGGTGCAACTGGCGATCCCGCGGCTGCGCGGCGCGCCGATGCCCTTCGGCCCCTACCTGGTGGTGGCCGGCTGGCTCGCCCTGCTCGCCGGCGAGCCGCTGATGGCGGCCTACCTCGGCCTGCTCTATTAACCGCGCTTCGGGGTCAGACCCCTAAGCGAATTTTGGGGTCTGACCCCAAGGGGGACTTAGCTTGATCATCGGTGTGACCGGCGGGATCGCTTCGGGCAAGTCGACGGTGGCCAGGGCCTTCGCGGCGCTGGGCATTCCCTGGGTGGATGCCGACGATGTGGCCCGCGAGGTGGTCGAGCCCGGCGAGCCGGCGCTGGCGGAGATCGCCGCGCGCCATGGCCGGCGGGTGCTGCTGGCCGACGGCCGGCTCGACCGCCGGGCGCTGCGCGAGATCGTCTTCGCCGACGAGGCCGAGCGGCGCTGGCTGGAGTCGGTGACCCACCCGCGCATCCGCGAGCGGCTGCTGGCCCACCTGGCGCGCCTGCAGGCCCGGGGCGCGCCCTATGTGCTGCTGGTCTCGCCGCTGCTGTTCGAGTCGGGCCAGCACCGGCTGGTCGACCGCCGCCTGGTGATCGACGTGCCCGAGGCGCTGCAGATCGCACGCACCGCCGCCCGTGACGACGTCGACGAGGCCCAGGCACGGGCCATCGTGGCCGCCCAGATGCCGCGCGCCGAACGCCTGGCCCTGGCCGACGACGTGATCGACAATGGGGGTGACGAGCAGGCCCTGGGCGCGCAGGTCGCGGAACTGGACCGGCGCTATCGAAACCTGGCAGGCTCGCCTTCAGTGCACTGACACGAGACCGACCCCGAGACCCCAACCCCGAGACAGAATGTCATGACGTCGCCGCAATCGAATCGCCCCCTGGAAGTCGCCTGCCCGCAGTGCCGCAAGAAGGTGCTGTGGAGCGAGCAGAATCCCTACCGTCCCTTCTGCAGCAAGCGCTGCCGGCTGCTGGACCTGGGCGCCTGGGCCGACGAGTCACACCGCATCACCGGTGAGCCGGCCATGGACGAGATGGATATCGATGCCCTGCTCGCCCAGGCCGACCGGGACGGTGGCCTGCAGTGACCGCCGATAGGCAGCCGCCCAGCCTGTCGCACCCGCCCGGGCTGCTGAAGCCCGAATATCGCCTGCTCGCCGAGGTGGAGGCGGCCTTCGATGCGCTGATCCTGCGCACCGAGGCGCTGCTGGGCGCTTACCACCAGGCACCCGGGGCGAGCTGGGCCTTCGGCGCGGAGCCGGCGAGCGAGCCGTGGCTGCGCCGGGCGCTGCTGGATTTCTGGTATCACGATGGCCAGGACGGCCGGGCGACGCGCGCCCATGTCGGGCTGGTGGCGGCCGGCGAGGCGCTGCTGGCCCGGGTCGCCGAGGCGAACGCGGCCAAGGCCGCCTTCGCCGCGCTGCTCGCCCAGATTCGCGAGCAGGTGCCGGCGCTGATCCCCGAGATCAAGACGGTACTGCCCTTCCGCCACCCGGCGCTCCACGACCACCTGCGCGGCCGGGGGCTGGCGCGGCTGCACCTCAAGCAGTGCTGGCGGGCGATCCCGGTGGCCGAGGCGCCGGTGGCGCGGGTGCGGCTGGCGTGGTACTCGAGCGGGCGCTCGATCAAGCGGCTGAGCGTGCGCGAGGCCGAGCAGAAGCTGCTCAAGCTCGACGCCGAGGCGCCCCATGTGAGGATCCAGCTGCGCAAGCTGGCCGGCATCCCGGACGGCGAGCCCCTGGCCCAGGTACAGCGCCAGGCGCCGTTGATGCGTGCCAACCTGTTCTTTCGCGAACCGCTGGAGGACGGCCGCAGCCGCCGGGCGCTGAACGTCGCGCTGCCGCTGTTCGTGCCCTCGCCCGACGGCCGCCTGCCCGACCACAACCTGCCCCCGCCGAAGCCCCCCGAGAAGCGCACCCGGGCACGGCGCAGCGACGAACGCCTGGAAGACGAACCCTTCCTGCCGAGCCTGCGGGTGTTTCGTTACCGATAAGCGTTCGGTTGCCGCCTAGCTCCCACAAGTCAGGGAATCTACCATCCTGTGGGAGCTTGGCCACGAGAGACTCATAGCCATACGGCATTCCAGTAGGGGTATTGGCCGATATCCTCGACCAGCCCGGCCCGCAACGGGTTGGCCACGATATAACGCGCCACCTGACGGAGGTCTTGATCCGATCGCAGGGCCCGATCATGGAAACCTCGCTGCCACATGCCCGGCTTGACCTCCAGCGAGACGCTAGCCTTGTAGAGCCGTACGGCTTCACTCAATTCGCCCTTGAGCTGGAGCAACCAATGGACGTGATCCGGCATGACGACATGGGCCAACGTATCCGACTGGGCAACGACACTATCGCTGTAGAAACTCCTGCAAGCCATTGCGGCATGTTCGAAGTCACTGAACCACGGGAACCGCTCTTTGGTCACGACAGTGATCAAGTAGCAGTAACCAGGAATTGATCGTCGCCCCTTGCGCAGCGCATGGCTTCGAGGAAGGTCCATTTCCATGGCCTCGTCCTAGCGATGGGATATTCCAATATCAGCATAGCCAAGGGGCACAGGCGGGCCCCCTGTGGGAGCCACGCTTTGCGGGGCGATGGCGGCGCTCTGCGGCGCTGGGCAGTCATCCACCAGGTTAGAGGCCACCGCCGGGGCGCCTAACGGCGCCAATCGCTCGGCGCAGCCAAGCTCCCACCAGGCAGGGAATCTACCTCCCTGTGGGAGCCACGCTCTGCGGGGCGATGGCGGCGCGAAGCGGCGCTGGGCAGTCATCCACCAGGTTAGAAGCCACCGCCGGGGCGCCTATCGGCGCCAATCGCTCGGCGCAGCCAAGCTCCCACCAGGCAGGGAATCTACCTCCCTGTGGGAGCCACGCTTTGCGGGGCGATGGCGGCGCGAAGCGGCGCTGGGCAGTCATCCACCAGGTTAGAAGCCACCGCCGGGGCGCCTATCGGCGCCAATCGCTCGGCGCA
>NZ_JASCQN010000039.1:0-35620 GCF_030010475.1 Halomonas kalidii
CGAGCGCGAGCAGATCTGGCTGCACGCCCAGAAGGACCTGGAGCTGCTGACCAACAACGACCGCACCGAGGAGATCGGCAACGACAGCTTCCTCAGCGTGCACCACGATCGCGTGAGCGAGATCCATAGCGACGACCACCTGACCGTGCATGGGCAGCGCCACACCCAGGTCGACGGCGACGACCACCTGATCGTCGACGCCACCCGCCACGAGAAGACCGGCCGCGCCCAGCTCATCGAGGCTGGCCAGGAGATTCACCACCAGGCGGGCATGAAGGTCGTGATCGAGGCCGGTGCCGAGATCACCCTCCAGGCCGGCGGCAGCTTCATCAAGCTCGACCCCAGCGGCGTGACCATCGTCGGCGCCCAGGTCAAGATCAACTCCGGCGGCAGCCCCGGCTCCGGCTCCGGCCAGGCGGCCCAGGGGCCGGTGTTGCCGAGGGAGGTGGAGGCGGCGCCCCAGTTCACTCCGGTGCAGGCGCCACAGCACGCGGCACTGTTGCAGCAGCAGGCCTTGTGTCCAGTGTGTGAATCGGGCAGTAGCGGTTGAAGACCATGATGGAACTCTGGCCGTTGACGTCGGGACTATCGGGGGGTGGATGGGCCTGGCCCGTCGAGAAGCAGGTTTATCTGCTCCTCGATGGCGTACGAGTGCAGGAACTGCCACGCCGGCTCTATGAATGGTCCGAAGGCAGGCTGGAGGCAGACCTGCTCTACGCCGGCACCCCTTGGGCCGAGGTGAAAGACGTATCCCCCTGGTTGGTGCAGCTGAATGGATTGGATGATCCGGTGCTCCAGGCTTTCCTCGCCGATGGCCTGGAGCCGGAGTGGGGCTATCTGGTCGAGAGCGGAGCCAGCCTCACCGAGGTCGCAGACCATTTGCGCAGCCTGATCCTGGTGCGCCATCCGCTCGACGTGCCCATGCTGCTTCGGCTTGCCGACCCGGCGGTCATCGCTGCTCTGTTGCAGGAGGGTAGTACGCCGGCCTTGGTGCCGTGGGGGCCCATCGAGCGCCTGGTGCTACCGGATGCCGTGGCCGAGGCGTGGCAGAGCTGGGCGCCGGCTGAGGACGAAGCGCCCCCACTGGCGCCTACCTCGGCAGGCTATCGCCTATCCGAGGCTCAACTTCAACGGCTGCAGGCCTGCGACCTGCGCCGGCATGCCCGGCAGTTAATGGGTTTTGTCGACCAGCACTGCGCTGGCTGGCTGATGGAGACGAGCCGGCCGCAGCGTCATGTCCAACTCCTCGAGATCGTGCGTGAAGCCCGTGACATGGGCTTCACCTCGCCGCGAGAATGGGCGCTGCTATGCACCCTGATGGCCCGTCTCGGCATCACCACCTGGAGCGATCGCGCCACCGATACCCCCGCCTACCGCTGGCTCACGGCGAAGCATCTCAGCAGCCTCGAGCGTCTCGAGGCCGCCCTGAAAGCGGCCAACACTCATCAATCCCCCGTCATGACATAGGGAGCATGTCATATGTCCGCATTCGAGCGACCCAATAATGACCGCGGTGATGGAGCACTGGCGGCGTATGAACTGCCGTGCCGTGACAGCGACGAGGGCGCCACCTGCCCGTTGATCAACGGCAAGGTTCAACTGCTGCCTCTACGCTATGGCCTGGTCGAGGAGCTGGTGCCCGGGTGCTCGACTCCCTACACCTTGAGTGCGCGGCCTCTTGGCATTCGCCTGCTGCGTAACGGCTTCCTCTATGTGCTCGATGGTGAAACCAACGACCTCGCCGAATACGAGTTTCGTGATCAAGGCGATACGATCACCGGCGGCAAGCTTGAGTACGAGACGGATCGGACCCTCTACGTCTGCTTCTCCGAAGTGCAGTGGACCGACGCCAAGCGTGCCCAGGTGCAGCAGAGCGAAGCGGATCGCGACGCCTTCATGCAGGCCGTCGATCTCTCGGGAGCCAACCCCGTTTCCGGTGGCGGGGATCACCTGATCACCACTGTCCAGGCAGAAGAGTGGGTGGCCGAATTCGCCGAAGATGCCGAGCTGGAACAACCCGAAGGCGGCCACGAGCAGGAAGGCGAGGCCTACCACTGGGAGAACGATCACTACTACCACAAGTCCCGTCTTGGAAAACTGCTCAAGCAGCACAAGGTCAAGGATCGCGACGAATGCCTCTGCCTGGTCGTGCGCGATGATATCGGTGTCATGCGCGACCTGGCCATGTTCCAGGACAACGTGGTGGGGTGGATCGAGGAATGGGCCGAGGAAGATGAAGAACGTACGCAGCGTAACTATCTGCTCGGCTGTTATATCGAGTCCATCACACAGTTGACGGCCGAGACATTGGAGTCACTGGCGCCCGGTGAAGAAGGGTCGCCGGAACGGGAGCTTTGGCAAGACTTGGAGGCACTGGAGGAGACGAATAGAGAGGAAACTCGGCAAACGGTACTGGACTATCTGAATGAAGATGAAGCGCTTCCGCAGTCCTACGATCCTGACTTGCCAGATGATCTTAGAGAGAGGTTGCTCGAGGTAAGCCCAAAACCGAGTCGAACCAATGCCTATGAGATCCAGCAAATCCAACAGCAGGAGATACGCCGCTACTATGCCAACGATGCCTTGGCAGAAGCCGATAATGGCTTTATCGAGAAGCATCTGGACACCTTGCTCGACCTCAAGCAAACCAATAACCGGCGTGTCCGTGATATTTTGGAAGGGGCTTCCTTTGGTCAGCGCGGGGTCAACGGCCTCATTCGCCGCGGCGACATGGATCAATTTCTGGAACAGCAGCGGCCCAAGCTAGCGCGCTGGCATGCCCTACTGGCACATATCAGCCAAGACCGGGCCGATATGCTGTGCTCCAGCTACTTCCACTTGGCAGCCTGGTATTTTGACGCCGACAACGAAGCGCAGGTAGAGAAAGCCTTCTCGGCGGAATACGCCTGTACGCGGGATATCTGTCGAGACGATGAGGTCATCGACAGAATAAAGCAGTGGTTGACGGAGCATCCCGAGTACGATCGCCCTCTTTTCCATACCCGCAGCATGCAGGAGCAAGCGGCGCTGATCAAGGACTATACATCTCTCATCGCCGCGGGATACGGCATTCTGAATCATCTGGACAGCTGGGTAGATAGGCTGAAGGGGGCCGAAAATGGAAAGCTACCCGACCTGACGAAACTTCCTGAAAATATCCAATCCTTGGCGAATGGTGCCAGAACCAACCTGACACCTGCGGTAGGCGCCGGGCTAGCCAGGATCATGGAGCAACTGCAACAGGCCACCGGGCAGAGCGGTTTCACCATGCCCGATCTCGAGGACCTGTTTCGCCAGCTTGATCCCCCCGCTGTCTGGGCGCGCATAGTCGATGCCGCCAAGGAGAACGGCGCCCGCTTCGTTTTCTCGACGCAGAGTCTAGAAGAGCTGATGGATCTGGTGGAAGAGACCCTAGCCCTACGCCAGCGCCTCACCAGCTTGAACAACAGAAAGCGTCAGGCGGCCGGAGCAGAGCGAGACCGGTTGAGTGCTGAGCGCCGTGGGGTACAGGCACAACTGGACGCCAACGAGCATCGCCTGGCGGCGGGTTTGAGTCCGGTTGGCGACGTGGGTGCCGACGACCTTACCTTGTCGGAAGGCGACAGTGGCCGAGCCGGCCTGGTGCTGGAGTTCGATGATGCCGGCAAGGCCGTGGCAGTCGGACGGCTGACCAGCAACCTCCGTCAGGGAATCTACCGTGCCCCGCCGGCAGGACTATTAGGTGATGGTGTGGGGTTGCTGGTGTTTATTGGCCAGGCGGTGGGGCTGTGGGCAGCTGCAAAGGCATTGAGCAATGTGGGGGATGATGCGACGAGAGAAGAAATAAGTGATTTAAAGAGAAAGTTTTTGGCAGCATCATCTGCAACAGCTGCATCAGGCTTCTTGGCAGCGCAAAGCATTGGTGATACCGCGCTTCAAGCCCAGGCGCGTGCCTTGGGGAATGCTGCCAATGTCAGCCGCTCAAGCGGTGTATATACTCAATTAGGGCGAATGCATTATGGTCTTGGATTTGCAGGATATGGTTTTGGTTTTTTTGCTTCGGCGTTTGGCTTGTACGGTAACAGACACAACTGGCAGGATGCGGTGCGCAGCGGAAACGGTACGGCACAGGGAGCAGCCGCACTGGCAATGGTAGGTGATGCCGGATTGATGGGGGCGCACGGCTATGGGCTGGTTTCCAATGCTAGGGCTGGTATTGCCGTAGCGCGCGGTATGATCACATGGGCGACAGCAGGGCCTCATCTAGCATCGGTATTTTGGCGCTTCAATGCCATTGGTCTGGCATTTTCGGTGCTGCAGCTCGGTGGCACCTGGCTATATAATCGTCACAATATCAGTCAACATGACCAGTGGCTGTTGGACTCTCCCTGGGGAGTGGAAGAGGGCAATGAATCTCTTGAGCATTATCTGAGTGAGCTACAGCGTATTAGCCAAGCCGCCCATATCACCTTGGAAGAGATCTACACAGAGAGCTGGCGACCCAACTGGACACGCAGTCCCGATCACTACCGGGTCGCGCTGCATCTGCCTGGGCTATCGCCCGAGGCACTGCAGCCCCCATTGGTAGGCCAGGCACCTGTACGCCTCGCGCTCAAGGCATGGCAGGTGCAACCTATACAGATATGGCAGCGTGAAGGCACAGTGCGAGCACCCGAACACTGGCTGGAAGCGACATCAGAGCTGGCGGAAGCGCTAGTGATCGGTACCAATGACAAGGATGGGCATGTCACCCTATCGGGGCGAGCCCCTGCCCACCGGCCCACCCCCCATGGGTATGAGACCGAACATTGGGTGGTCGGGGTGCGACTGGAGCACCTCGATGACGAAGGAGACTATCAGCCAAGTGATGCCTATATCTATATCGATCCACGCGGTGGGGCCGGTAGCGACAAGCGTTATACCCCCTCGGTATTTCCCCGTCGAGGCGATCCAGGGAGCTGGTATGCTATCGATCTTTGATCAGCAGGATAATAAGAGACGAAAAGGAACTTGACTATGCGTAACAAGGCGCCGGACCTGCCGCAGCCAGAGCTATCTCAGCTTCATCGTGCGGGCGATACCCAGGCGATTCCCGGCGGGCGCATTACCTATCTGGCGCCCCTGCCCTTATCGACGGGCCAGCCGCCGCTGGATATGAGCAAGGCCGTAAGCGAGCTTAATGATACTTGGCTGGATTTCGGGGGGGGGTGGCCAAATGTCTTTGGTTGGCAGCATATTACGGGAGGAGTATGTGTTATTGTTTTATTCTGCTTATTGGTGCTCCCGGCGATAAGTTTTATGCTGTTGCCAACCAATTTGGCGGCAGAAGTGTACGGAGGTTTTTTTTGGACAGGAATATTAGGAGGGGCGGCCGTTTTTTTGCTCGCATATCTCGGTTACCGCCTCGGCATGAATGATTTGAAACGCAGCATCCCCATCCGCTTTAATCGTCAGCGTCGTGAAGTCTGCTTTACCCTGACCGATACGCAGGAAACCGTCTTCGTGCCCTGGGAGTCCTTGATGGCCTGGGTAGTGGAGGCCCGTGGGGCGACCCAGTATGGCGTGCAGCAGCAGTATGGCATGGGCGTCGGCTATGCCCACCCGGAGACGGGCAAGTGGTTGAAGCTCGAATATTTGGCGGCGGGCTTGCCCCTGGCGATCAGCAACTGGGAAGCGTTGCGTGCCTACATGGAGTATGAAGTCCACTCCCTGCATGAAATCCAGGATCCCCACCTGCCGCGCGGCAAGGACGATCCGCCCTGGGAAGGGGTGCATACGCTGCGCAATGCGCGTCGCCGAATGCGCGAGCGCCGGGCCAAGGGTGAAGTGGGGCCGGTCTTCGCTTTCTTCTGGTATGCCTATCACGTCATCGAGCTATGGAACCTGCCCGGCTACCTGACCGAGTGGGAAGCCAAGCGCCTGATGAAGACGCGCCCCAAGCTGCGTCCGGCGGAAGTGGAGGAGTGGTCCAAACCACTGCCCAAGGAACAGTGGGCCAAGCCCAGCGAGGAGCTGGTACGCCTGTCAGCCGAGGTGCGCCGACTGCGCGAGGAAAACCCACATCGTTCCATCGAAGAGATCTTCGCCGACGCCTATCGTCGCCAGGGAGTCGAGGCGTAGCGCTCCCGGGTGTGGATAACCCAAGTGTCACGTTATCCACACCCATTGGCGTCGCCCGTTTCAGTGGAGCCAACCCTTGGAGGGGAGTCGACCATGCCCGAGGTCCCCTGTCAGGGCTCCTGCCGGCTCGGTGGGGGCCATGACCCCCGCGTCGGTTGCGGATGGGCGCGCAGCAGCCAGGAGGCGGCGGCCACGCCGGCCAGGCCGACGATGGCGCCGGGCAGGGCGCCGAGCGCCAGGCTGACGATGATGCCGCCCAGTAGCGCCGCGCCGCCGGCCAGAATCGCCGGGGTGCCGGTGGCCGAGACCACGTCGCGCTTGCGGCTCATCTCGAAGGTCACCACCGCGACCATCACCGGGGCGACGGCCACGATGCACAGCAGGATCCACCACAGGCGGCCGAGCCAGAAGCCCACTTCCCCGGGTATGCCGGCGTCGATGGGCAGGCCGAGGCGCTCGCCCAGCCAAGCCGCTGGCAACTCGGCGAGCTTGTGCCAGAGGTAGAGCGGCATGCCCAGGGCGCCGAGGATCGTCACCACCCTGTCGACCCGGCGGCGCTCCAGCAGGCGTCGTACCGGGCCTTCGCAGGCGAGCACCGCACCCACCTGGACCCACATCACGCCGACCAGGGCCAGGGTCGGCGGCAGCAGGTTGCTGGGGGCGCCGAACGCGCCATCGACCATGGCGACGGGGTAGCCGGAGGCCACCGCGGCGGCCAGCCACAGCAGCCCCAGCAGCAGCAGGGCGAGGCCGGTGCCCAGGCCGGAGAAGCGGCCGCGCTTCCAGGCGATGCCGAGCTGCTGAGGCAGCAGCCAGACGACGGCGGCGTTGAGCCAGCCGATGCCGCCGCCGTTGCCGGTGACCCGTGTGCCCAGCTCCAGCAGGTCGGCGGGGGCCGCGAGGCCGGCGCGCAGGACGTCGACCGTGGCGGCGATCAGCAGCAGGCCCGCCACGGCCTTGAGCCCCCAGCGGCGATCGGCCCAGACGCTGAGCGGCAGCAGCGCCTGCACCCCCAGCAGCATCATCAGGAACCACAGATGAACGGTCAGCGAGTGGTTGAGGGGGCCGAGCAGCCGGCCCCCGGTATAGGCGGCGAGGATGACGAAGGCCACCAGCACCGCCAGGTAGGTGACGGTGGGGCGAGCGAGCCCCAGCGCCCGGCCCGCCCACCAGTGCAGTTGGCGATGGCCCTGCTCCAGCCGGCGTTGGGCGCCGTCTGCGCTCACCGCGGCCGAGACGAACACGAACAGCGGGACGACCTGCAGTACCCAGGTGAGCACGCCGGCGCCCGTCCACACCAGCAGCAGGTGGTCGGTCGTGGTCATCAGGCCGTTTTCGAGCCGTGGCAAAGTGGCGATCCAGTGGCCGAACACCACCACCAGCAACGCGCCGGCGCGCAGCGCGTCGGGATAACGGTCCCTGGCGTGCGTGTCGCAGCCGGCCCTGTCCTGGCGTGTCTGGCGGCTGGCGTTCCGGGGTGCACTGTTCATCTTCGATCGGCCCTTGCAAAAGCCCGGTGCTTGGCTAAGATAGTTTTCGAACACCGTTTCCTAACATCTTCCATGAAACCCCGACGCCATGCAAGACCACCCTCCATCGTGCCGAACCCGAGGAACTTCCCATGGATACCCAGGTACTGCTGATCCATGTGCTGCTGTACGTCTTCCTGCCCCTGTGGGGGCTCGCCGGCTTTGCCGACTGGTGCTGTCACCGGGCCACCCGCATCGAGGAGACGTCGGGCCTGAAGGAGTCGCTGATGCATTCGTTGATGGGCCTTCAGGTCGGTATCCCCATCATTGTCTGCCTGCTCTTCCGCATCAATGTCCTGGTCCTGCTGATCTGCCTGCTGGCCTGGGTGCTGCATGAGGCGGTGGCCCACTGGGACGTTCACTATGCGGCGCCGCGCCGGCGTATCAGCATCTGGGAAATGCATGCCCACAGCTACCTGGCCAGCCTGCCGCTCTACATGCTGGCGATGATCATGGTCATCAACTGGCCGGTGGTGGTGGACCTGGTGACCTTCGCCTGGCAGGGCCAGCTGCAGCTGGTGCCCCTGGACGTGCCCCATGGCGGGGAGCGCTACCTGCCCTACTACCTGACGTTCATGGCACTGCTGTGCGTCTTTCCCTACCTGGAAGAGAACCTGCGCTGTCTGCGCCACGCCCTGAAGCACGGGAGCCAACCCTCGTGAGCGTCTATATCACCAGCACCGGGCACTATCTGCCGGGCGACCCCGTGGACAACGAACGGATCGAGGCGGTGCTCGGCCTGGTCAACGGCAAGCCGAGCCGCCTCAAGCGTCGGATCCTGCAGTCCAACGGCATCCAGCAGCGCCACTACGCCATCGATGCCGACCACAACACCACCATCAGCAATAGCGAAATGGCGGCGCGGGCCGGTCAGGCGTGTCTCGACCAGGGGTACCTGGGCAAGTCGCGGCTCGACATGCTGAGCGTGGCCACCAGCCAGGGCGACCTGGTGCTGCCCGGTTTCGGCAGCATGGTGCAGGCGGAGCTGGGCGTGTCCGGCGTGGAGCTGCACAGCAGCCACGGCATCTGCTCGAGCAGCATGATGGCGCTGAAGGCCGCCTACACCGGCCTCAAGGCCGGCGAGCATGCCAACGCCCTGGTGATCGCCAGCGAGCTGGCGTCGCGCCTGTTCAAGGCCAGCCGCTACGAGGCGGTCGCGGAGGAGGTCGATTTCAATGCCGAGTTCCTGCGCTGGATGCTCTCGGACGGCGCGGGTGCCCTGCTGCTGGAGAGCGGCCCGCGCGAGCGCTGCTTTCGCATCGACTGGATTCGTGGGTTCTCCCACGCCGACGCCTATCCGGTGTGCATGAGCGTCGGCCAGGCGGCCTCCGCCGGCGAGGCCAGGAGCTGGCAGGACTTCCCCACCTACGCCGAGGCGGAGGCCGCCGGGGCCCTGCTGATCCGCCAGGATGTCCGCCTGCTCGACAACATCGTCAAGCTCGGCGTCGACGGGCTGCTGCGGCTGATCGACGAGGGGCGGGTCGAGGTGGACCGGGTCGACCACGTGCTCTGCCATTATTCGTCGCACTATTTCCGCGGCAGGATCTTCGACATGTTGACCCAGGCCGGGGCGGCCATTCCCGAGGCGAAGTGGTACACCAACCTCTATACCCGGGGAAATACCGGCTGCGCCTCGCTGTTCATCATGCTCGACGAGTTCCGCCGCACCCAGCACTACCGGTCCGGGGACATCCTCCTGTGCATGGTGCCGGAGAGCGGCCGGTTCAATAACGTCTACATGCAACTGACGGTCGTGGAGGAGTAGCCATGGAAAGCAAGGTCACCACCCGGGTGGGTCAGGAGTGTCTTCAGGGCCTGATGCGCATCTGGTTCGATTTCGAGCGCCAGCTGGGCCGGGTGCCGGTGATCCAGCGTCTGGAGCGCGGCCGGTTCACCCGGGCGGACTACCGCACCCTGTTGCTGCATCTGCGCCAGCAGGTGATCGAAGGGGCACGCTGGATCACCCGCGGGGCCTCGAGTTTCGACCGCGACTTCGCCGATGTGCGCTCGATGGTCATCGGCCACGCCCGGGAGGAGCACCGCGACTACGAGATGCTGGAAGCCGACTTCGTCGCCGCGGGCGGTGAGCCGGACGAGATCCGGGAGGCGCAGCGCAATGCCGGCAGCGAGGCGCTGCACGCCTTCATGATGTACCGCGCCAGCCAGCCCAACCCCGTCGACCTGATCGGCGCCATGTGGATCATCGAGGGGCTGGGCCAGAAGATGGCCGGTGACTGGGCCCGACGGATCGACGAGGCCACCGACGGCGATGGCCGTTACACCCGCTTCATGCGCTACCACGGCGAGAACGACGACGCCCACCTGGACAAGCTCTACGCGTTGATCGACCGGGTGTGCCGCACGCAGCGCGACCTGCAGTCGATCCTGCGCACCGCACGGGTGGTGGCGCGGCTCTATGCCCTGCAGCTGGAGGAGATCGACCATGGCTGATACCGGGAACAGGCCCCGCAGCCCCTTCCTGCGGGCCCTGGCAGTCGACGACTCCCTCCCCATCGAGCCCGAGGCGGTGCGGCTGTGGCTGAACGATATCGAGACCCCGACGCGCTGGTCGCTGCGCCCGCTGCTGCAGTTCCTGCTGGCGATGCTGCTGCACCTGATCTGGTTCGTGAAGCGCCTGCCGCTGCCCCAGTTCCGCGCCCATGGGCTGCTGCAGCGGCTGATCTGCTGGTTCTGCTCCCACTTCGTCAGCCCGCACGCCAACCGGCTGATCCTTCGTCACTTCGCCACCGAATCCAATGTCCTCAACTTCCTCATCGACAACAGCGAGGAACTCGGGGTCGAGCCCCTGACGCTCTACCCCAGCCGTATCGACGACATGCTCGACGCCAGCTTCGTCAAGCACGACCAGGAGCTGTTCCGGGTCATCGAGGAACTGGGCCCCTGGCGGCCTCCCGCGGCGCCGCTGTCGACGCACGCCATCAGCTGGCGGCACTGGCGCCCGCTGGAGGGAGCGGCTGGCGAGGCGCCGCGCAAGCGCACCCAGGTGCTGGACTTCGAGAGCGCCCACGCGCTGTTCATGTGCCTGTTCTGCCTGCTGCTGACCCGCGAGGAGTACCGTGACGCCATCAACGGCTTCAACCTCGACCAGTCGATCGCGATCCGCATCGGTCAGTTGATCGGCGACCCAAGCCTGGCCGAGATGGCCTACAACAAGTATCCCCACTACCTGGTCGGCCCGTGGAACCTGAGCCAGCGCTTCCTGATGCACGGTTTCTTCACTGAGTACCTCTACGCGCGGCTGGAGCGGTTGCGGTGTCGAGGCTAGCCGGCCGGCGAACGGTTCCCGTGCGTCCGGTACGCTGTTAGCGTATCGGAGGCGGCTTGTTGCCTCGTTTGTCACGTCGAAGGAGTGACCCGGATGATCACGCTATACGGCTTTCCCTCGTCCCGCTCGCTGCGGGTGGCCTGGACCCTCGAGGAGCTGGGGCTCGAGTATGACTACCATCATGTCGACATGAGGGCCGGCGAGGGGCGGGGCGAGGCCCACCTGGCGCGCCATCCCGACGGCAAGGTGCCGGTGCTTCAAGATGGCGAGCTGACGCTGTTCGAGTCCTCGGCCATCTGTCGTTACCTGGCCGAACGTTATGGCGAGCCGGGCGGCTTGCTGCCGGCGTCGGTCGAGGATCGGGCCCGGGTCGATCAGTGGATGAGCTTCGTGATCGGCGAACTCGAACAACCGCTCTGGACCCAGGGCAAGCACACGTTCGCCCTGCCGAGCGAGCGGCGGGTGCCAGCGGTGCTGCCCTCCGCGGCCTGGGAGTTCCAGCGGGCCCTGGCGGCGCTTGAGCGGCGCTTCGACGGCGAGGGCTGGCTGGTGGGGGAGCGCTTCACCGTGGCGGACCTGCTGATGGGCCATACCCTGAGCTGGGGCGTGAAGTTCAAGCACCGCCTGCCGGAGTCGCTGGAGGCCTATCGCCAGCGATGTGTGTCGCGGCCCGCCTTGGGCAGGGCCGTCGAGCGCGAGCAGCAGGCCGCCGAGCCAACCTGAGCGACCGGAACCTCAGGCCCCGAAGGGCAGCACGGCGGCATAGACCGCGAAGTAGTGGCAGGTGCTGCCGCCGAGGACGAACAGGTGCCAGATGGCGTGGTTGAAGGGGATCGCCTGGATCGCATAGAAGACCACGCCGAAGGTATAGGTGATGCCGCCGGCGACCAGCAGGGCGATGCCGGTCGACGGGAGGCTGGCCGCCAGCTCGTCGCCGGCGAAGACGATCAGCCAGCCCATCAGCAGGTAGATGGCCACGCGCAGCACGGAGAACCGGTGGGGCCAGGCCAGCTTGCAGGCGATGCCGCCCAGCGCCAGGGACCAGACGATGGCGAACAGGGTCCAGCCGGTGGCGCCGCGCATGTTGACCAGCAGGAAGGGGGTGTAGGTGCCGGCGATCAACAGGTAGATGGCGCAGTGGTCCAGTACCTGGAACAGCCGCTTCAGGCGAGGGTGGCGGACGCCGTGGTAGAGGGTCGAGACGCTATAGAGCAGTACCAGGGTGAGGCCATAGAGGCTGATGCCGACGATCTTCCAGGGGTCGATCTGGGCGGCCAGGCTGGCCATCACGAGCAGCACCGTGACCCCGGCCAGGCTGAGAACCGCGCCGACACCGTGGCTGATGCTGTGCAGCAACTCCTCGATGGCGCTGTAGTGATGCTCGCTTTCCGGCGCGGCGTGAGTCATGGGGGTTCCTCCATGATCCGGAGTGACCCCGACACCGGCCATCGGCTCAGGGCTTGCGCTCGATATCCACGTCGCTGGCCTGGGTGAAGTCGCCCAGCACCATCATGTGGCCGAGCTTACCGGCCTTGGTGGAAAGATAGTGCTCGTTATGGGGATTGAGACCCGTGGTCAACGGTACTCGTTCCGCCACGGTGACACCGGCCTTGGTCAGGGCGTCGACCTTGCGCGGGTTGTTGGTCATCAGCTTGAGCGACGCGATGCCGAGGTGCTCGAGCATCGGTACGCAGAGGTCGTAGCGGCGCAGGTCGGCGCCGAAGCCCAGCTGCTCGTTGGCCTCGACGGTGTCGGCGCCCTGGTCCTGCAGGTGGTAGGCGCGGATCTTGTTGAGCAGGCCGATGCCGCGGCCCTCCTGGCGCAGGTAGAGCAGCACGCCACGTCCCTCTTCGGCGATGCGCTTGAGCGCCTCCTGCAACTGGTAGCCGCAGTCGCAGCGCATCGAGAACAGCGCGTCCCCCGTCAGGCACTCGGAGTGGACCCGTCCCAGTACCGGCGCGCCGTCGGCCACGTCACCCAGCGTCAGGGCGATATGATCCTTGCCGGTAGCCTCGTCTTCGAAGCCATGCATGGTAAAGGTGGCCCAGGGGGTGGGCAGTCGGGAGGCGGCGATGAATCGGATCGTCACGGGTAACCTCGGTGTCAGACCACGGCAGTGCCGGCAGGTGGAGCGCCATTCTAGCAGGAAGGCGCGACGGGCTCACGGTTGTCGCCCCGGTCGCGATGTCCGGGGGCCGATGTTCGGGTACAATGACGCCCACATTTTCCGTGGATGACCGCCCGCATGGAACTCAACAACGATCGCATTCTGCGCGCCCTGGCGCGTCAGCCGGTGGACCGCACCCCGGTGTGGATGATGCGACAGGCCGGCCGTTACCTGCCGGAGTACCGCGCCACTCGCGCCGCGGCCGGCGACTTCATGGCCCTCTGCCGCAACCACGAGCTCGCCTGCGAGGTCACCCTGCAGCCGCTGGAGCGCTATCCGCTGGATGCGGCGATCCTGTTCTCGGACATCCTGACCATCCCCGATGCGATGGGGCTGGGGCTCTACTTCGAAACCGGCGAGGGGCCGAAATTCCGCAAGCCCGTGCGCACCACGGCGGACGTCGAGGCACTGGCCGTGCCCGATGCCGAGCGTGACCTGGACTACGTGATGCGGGCGGTGTCCACCATCCGCCGCGAGCTGAACGGCCGCGTGCCGCTGATCGGCTTCTCCGGCAGCCCCTGGACGCTGGCCACCTACATGGTCGAGGGCAGCTCCAGCAAGGACTTCCGCCACGTCAAGGCGATGCTCTACGACACGCCGGACACCATGCACCGGCTGCTCGATACGCTGGCCGCCGCGGTCACCGACTACCTGAATGCCCAGATCCGTGCCGGCGCCCAGGCCGTGCAGATCTTCGACACTTGGGGTGGGGCGCTCTCTACGCCGGCCTACCTGGAGTTCTCGCTGCGCTACATGGAGCAGATCGTCGCCGGCCTGATCCGCGAGCACGAGGGCAGGCGCGTGCCGGTGATCCTGTTCACCAAGAACGGCGGCCAGTGGCTCGAGGACATGGCCACGGCCGGGGCCGATGCCCTGGGGCTGGACTGGACCACGGAGCTCTCCGAGGCGCGGGCCCGGGTCGGGCATCGCGTCGCCCTGCAGGGCAACCTGGACCCCAACGTGCTGTTCGCCCGCCCCACGGCCATCCGTGCCGAGGTGGCGCGTACCCTCGACAGCTTCGGGGCGGGGCCGGGGCATGTCTTCAACCTGGGCCACGGCATCAGCCAGTTCACCGACCCGGACCGTGTCACGGCCTTCATGGAGGCCCTGCACGAGCTGAGCCCGGCCTACCATCGCAACATCCAGCATGGCTGAGTGGCTGCGGGGGCTGGCCTGGTGTGAGGATAGAAAGTGGCGCCGCCTGTGGGCGGCGCTGGCCGTTCTGGGGGCGGTCGCCATCGCGCTGGGCAGCCTGACCCCGGGCAGCGAGATGCCCGACCGCCTGCCCTGGGACAAGGCCAACCACTTCGTCGGTTACGCCGGCCTGGTGGGGCTCGCTGGCCTGGCCGGGATGCGCCTGCCGATCGCCTTCGCCGTCGCCGTGCTCTACGGCATCGCCATCGAGTACGCCCAGATCCCGGTGCCCGGGCGCAGCGGCGGCGACTGGCACGACCTCCTCGCCAACGGCCTGGGCGCGGCTTCTGCCGCCCTGGTGCTGCACGCCTTGCGCCGCTTGCGGAATCCCTGACTCCCCGCTGTCATCGTCACCCACGGCTCCACCGCCAAGGTTCCGGCATGGGGCACATCGGCAGGCCGCTAGAGTCGAGGCTCCCTGGACGAGGGAGCTTCGGCGACGCCGCCACCGGCCAGGTCGAGGGTCGGCTCGTTGCTGGCGCCGCGGGGGCGCAGGCGCTCGGCGGGGCGCGTCACCCTGGCGTTGCCGAGGACACCGTCCCCGCTCTCGAGCGGACGTGCCTCGCTGGTCCAGGCGGCCTCCTCGGCGTGAACCGCCGGACGGCGCTCGAAGGAGCGGGTGACCACGGCACCCGGGGCGAAGCCGGGGCGCTGGCTCGCGAGGTGGTGTGGCAGCAGCCACAGCTCGGCGAGCAGGCGCAGGCCGATGGCGGCCAGCAGCCAGGTACCGATGCCCAGCGCCAGCGTTGGCCAGGCACCGGTCCAGTCGACCGGGGCGAGCCAGGGGGTGCGGGGTGCCAACCACAGGGCGGCGCCGGCGAGCAGGCCGAGCTGCAGCAGCAGGTGACAACTCAGCAGGGTGGAGCGGGCCAGGGGGCGGCGGGGAAACAGCAACTGTCGCATCGGGGGTCCTCCCGGAGGATGCACATCGTGATGATGAGTCGGGCCGGTATCCATACCGACTAGGCGAAATGCTACCCCAGTTCCCGGAACGCTGCAGTCACCTCTTGCAACGACCGCTGCCGGGTTGACCAGCCGGGGTGGCCTTGCCAATGTTGAATGAGAGGCACAAGCATGGTGTCCATCGGGTTTGGCTTCGCCCATTCAACCAGCATCAAGGAGTTGCTATGACAACCTATATCGTGGTGGCCGATGCAGCGCGGGCGCGGATCTTCACCCGCGATGCGCTCAAGCTGGTAGAGCATGACAGCCTGTTACACGCTGCGGGGCGGTTGCACGAGGGCGATCTGGTCACCGATCGTGGGGCCGATGTCCACGAGTCGATGTCGACGATGTCGCGCTCCTCCGGTGTGGAGAACTCCGCCTCGCAGCATGAGGAGATCGTCTTCGCCAAGGAGGTGGCCGAGCGCCTCTACCGGGCCAGGGTCGACAATACCATGGAGAAGTTGATCATGGTGGCCCCGCCGCGTTTCCTGGGGTTGTTGCGTGACAAGCTCGATGGCCCGACCACCAAGCTGGTCATTCACACCCTCTCCAAGGACCTCTCCAAGGCCAGCCTCGGCGATATCCAGGAGGCCGTCAGCGACCTGCGTTGAGACCATCTCGCCGACCACGGCGGTATGACGGGACGCCCGGCCAGGCCGGGCGTTGTCGCGTTATCCACAAGACCTCGCTCGGCACGGGCTGTGGATCGATGCCTCGATCACGGCACCTGGGGCAGGTCGATCTCGTCGCTGCGTCGGATGCCCTCGGTCATCTGCCGGCACAGCCGCAGGAATTCACGCATGCCGGTGGCCAGGTACTTGTGACGGTGCCAGATGAAACTGAACTGACGGCTCAGGTCGAGTTCCGGGGTGGGGATCGCCACCAGGCTGCCGCGCCGGAAGGCATCTCGCAGCGCCAGCTTCGACACGCAGCCGATGCCGAGCCCCGACTCCACCGCCCGCTTGATGCCCTCGGTATGCTCCAGTTCGAGCAGGATGTTGAAGCGTCCGCGCCGGTGGCGGGCGGCCTGCTCCAGGGTCAGGCGAGTGCCGGAGCCCTGTTCGCGCATGATCCAGGCCTCGCGCAGCAACCGGTCCAGTTCCACCCTGCCGGCCCCGGCCAAGGGGTGGCGGGGCGAACAGAACACCGCCAGTTCGTCCTCCACCCAGGGCTGGGTGATCACGTCGTCGTCCTCGCACTGCCCTTCGATCAGCCCCAGGTCGAGCTCATGGTGACGCACGCTGTCGATGATGGCGCGGGTGTTGCGCACCGAGAGGCGCACCCGGCTCCCCGGGTGACGCTGCATGAAGTCGCTGATCAGCAGGGTCGCCAGGTAGTTGCCGATGGTCAGGGTGGCGCCCACATCCAGCGAGCCCACCCCCTGCTGGCCGCGCAGCAGTTCCTCGACCTCCTCGGCCCGATCGAGCAGGGCCACCGCCTTGGGCAGCAGCTGGAAGCCCAGGGCATTGAGCTTCAGCCGTTTGCCGATGCGATCCAGCAATTGGCAGTCGAACTGTCGCTCCAGTTCGGCCAGGGCGGTGCTCGCCGCCGACTGGGAGAGGGCCAGGGCACGGGCGGCGTGGGATACGCTCTCGTGCTGGGCGACGGCGACGAAGACTTCCAGCTGACGCAGGGTATAGCGCATGGGGGGGCTCCCGAGACTCTATATCTGTAGTATAGATAAGCGTTATCCATACAATCCATTTAACAGATATCAAGCGATCTCTTAGACTTGCCGACATAGATTACACGACGCATTTATGCGTCTATGGAATATCAAAGGAGTCGGCATGAGCAAATTCGCCCTTGAAGAGGTGCTCAGTGTTCACCACTGGAACGACACCCTGTTCAGCTTCCGTACCACCCGCGAGCGCAGCCTGCGCTTCAAGAACGGCCAGTTCGTGATGATCGGCCTCGAGGTGAACGGCAAGCCGCTGATGCGCGCCTACTCCATCGCCAGCCCCAACTACGAGGACCATCTGGAGTTCTTCAGCATCAAGGTGCCGGATGGCCCCCTGACCTCGCGGCTCCAGCACCTCAAGGTGGGTGACCAGATCATGGTCAGCCGCAAGCCCACCGGTACCCTGGTCACCGATGACCTGCTGCCGGGGCGCAATCTCTACATGCTCTCCACCGGTACCGGTCTGGCCCCCTTCATGAGTCTGATCCAGGATCCCGAGGTCTACGAGCGCTTCGAGAAGGTGGTGCTGGTGCATGGCGTGCGCAGCGTCAGCGAACTCGCCTATGCCGACTTCATTTCCAAGGAGCTGCCCGCCCACGAGTACCTGGGGGAGGAGATCGCCGAGAAGCTGGTCTACTACCCCACGGTGACCCGCGAGGAGTTCCATACCATGGGGCGCCTCACCGACCATATCCGCAGCGGCAAGCTCGCCGAGGATACCGGCCTGCCGCCGCTCGACCCCAAGCAGGACCGGGCGATGATCTGCGGCAGCCCGGCGATGCTCGACGAGACCAGCGGCCTGCTCGACGAACTGGGCTTCAACATCTCGCCACGCATGGGCGAGCCCGGCGACTACGTGATCGAGCGCGCCTTCGTCGAGAAGTAAGCCACCAGCCGTACGCTTTGAGCCGCAAGAAAACCGCCTCCGTGGCCTTGCCCCTGAGGCGGTTCTATTCAGGCTGCCTTCCAGCTTCCAGCTTCCAGCTTCCAGTTGTCAGACCGCGTCCTTGCCGGTCTCCCCGGTACGGATACGGATCACCTGCTCCAGCGGGGTGACGAAGATCTTGCCGTCGCCGATCTTGCCGGTATTGGCCACCTGGGTGATGGCGTCGATCACCTTCTCGGCCATCTCCTCGTCCACCGCGACCTCGAGCTTGACCTTGGGCAGGAAGTCGACGACATACTCGGCACCGCGATAGAGCTCGGTGTGCCCCTTCTGCCGGCCGAACCCCTTGACCTCGGTGACGGTGATGCCCTGAACGCCGATCTCGGAAAGGGATTCCCGCACGTCGTCGAGCTTGAAGGGTTTGATGATGGCGGTCACCAGTTTCATGGTTGCTGTCCTCGTCCTGTCCGGGTGTCGATGGCCGGGGCCATCATGCTCATAGTGTCCAAGCATACACCGCGGAGGGGGTGAATAAAAAAGGCCCCCTGGGGGGCCTTGGCGAGTGCGTGAAGACGCGTGCGGTTAGGGGGTATGCGGCTGGGAGCGGGCCTGTGCCACATGACCGCTGGAGCCGCGGCCGAACCCCCCGCCGTTGACGTTGGCCACGCGGAACTCGGGATAGGCCTCCAGGCCGCATTCGGCCAGGTCGACCCCTTCGTACTCTTCCTCTTCGCTGACCCGGATGCCCATGATGGCCTTGAGGATCAGCCACACGGCCAGGCTGGCCGCGAACACCCAGATGAAGATGCCGAGGATGCCGATGATCTGGGCGCCGAAGCTGGCATCACCGTTGGAGAGGGGCACCACCAGCACGCCCCAGATACCCACCACCCCGTGCACCGAGATGGCGCCGACCGGGTCGTCGATCTTCAGCTTGTCGAGGGCGACGATGGAGGCCACCACGATCAGGCCGCCCACGGCGCCGATCAGGGTGGCGCCGAACGCGGAAGGCGACAGCGGGTCGGCGGTGATGGCCACCAGGCCGGCCAGGGCGCCGTTCAGGGCCATGGTCAGGTCGGCCTTGCGGAACCACAGCTTGGCCAGTATCAGGGCGGCGATGACGCCGCCGGCGGCCGCGGCGTTGGTGTTGACCAGCACCTGGGCGACGTTGTTGGCGGAGGCCGCGTCGGACAGCTTCAGCTCGGAGCCGCCGTTGAAGCCGAACCAGCCCATCCACAGGATGAAGGTGCCCAGGGTGGCCAGCGGCAGGTTGGCCCCGGGGATGGCGTAGATGCTGCCGTCCTTGCCGTACTTGCCCTTGCGGGGACCGAGGACCAGCACGCCGGCCAGGGCCGCGGACGCACCGGCCAGGTGCACGATGCCGGAGCCGGCATAGTCGGAGTAGCCGAGCTCGGAGAGCCAGCCGCCGCCCCAGGTCCAGTAACCGGAGATCGGGTAGATGACGCCGGTCATCACCACGGCGAAGGCGAGGAAGGCCCACAGCTTCATGCGTTCGGCCACGGCGCCGGAGACGATGGACATGGCGGTGGCCACGAACACCACCTGGAAGAAGAAGTCGGAACGTGCCGAGTAGTAGGGAGCGTCGTCGCCGGAGAGCACCGCATCGACGCTGTTCTCACCGCCGATCAGGAAGCCCAGGCTCGGCAGGAAGCCGCCCTCGCTGCTTGAGTACATGATGTAGTAGCCCACCACCAGGTACATGGTGCAGGCGACGGCAAACAGGGTGATGTTCTTGGTGAGGATCTCGGCGGTGTTCTTGGAGCGCACCAGGCCGGCCTCGAGCATCGAGAAGCCCGCGGCCATCCACATCACCAGCACGCCGCAGATCAGGAAGTAGAAGGTGTCGACCGCGTACATCAGCTCGGTCAGGTCAGTCAGCTCTGTCATGGGATGTCTCCGTGCAGGGAATCATGAGCGTCATCAGACGGCGTCGGCACCGCGCTCGCCGGTACGAATGCGGATGACGTCCTCGAGCGGGGTCACGAACACCTTGCCGTCGCCGATCTTGCCGCTGTTGGCGGCATTGCAGATGGCCTCGAGCACTCCTTCGAGACGGGCGTCGTCCACGGCGACCTCGACCTTGACCTTGGGCAGGAAGTCGACGACATACTCGGCACCGCGATAGAGCTCGGTGTGGCCCTTCTGCCGGCCGAACCCCTTGACCTCGGTGACGGTGATGCCCTGGACGCCGTTGTCGGCCAGTGCCTCGCGGACATCGTCGAGTTTGAATGGCTTGATGATGGCGGTGATGAGCTTCATCACGTGTCTCCACTACTGGGTTGGCAGCGGCTTGCCAGCCGCCGATGCATGACTGCCCTATCTCTGCGCAAACCATGCCAGTAATGGGTAATCTTCTTATTATCAAGGTGATGGAAGGGGAATGAGGTACAACAGGCGGGGATGTCACACGTGCCGGGCCAGTGGTTGCACTGTTGTGGTGCTTCCTGTTGATGTGCGTGCGCCATGACGGAGCGGGGTGGGTGAATGCACGGGCATGGCGGCTTGCGTATCCTGTAGGCAGCCACCCCAAGATGACGCAGGAGAAACCCCATGGTGAGCCATGACCGCATCAGTCGCCTCGCCCAGCAGATCGGCGACAGGTTGCAGGGGGCCTCGCAGGCTCCGGAAGAGGTACAGAAGGGTATCCAGCAGGTGGTGCGTGGCGCCTTTGATCGCCTCGAGCTGGTGTCGCGTGAGGATTTCGACATCCTGATGGATGTGCTGCAACGCACCCGGGCCCGGGTCGAGGCGCTGGAGACACAGGTCGCGGCCCTGGAGGAGGCACTGGACACCCGCCGGCCCACCGGTCCTGGCAGCGGGGACAACGAGCCCGCTGCCGTCGATGAGACGGTGGTTTCCGATGAGAGTGGCGGCGACAGCCAGACCGACCGCTGAGGCCAGCGGGCGAGGACGCCTTCGCTGGGCTAGCCTGAAGTCAGACGACACGCGAGGGACCGCGCATGACGCTGGCGATCATCCACACCCGGGCGGGCCTCGGCCTGGAGGCGCCCGAGGTGCAGGTCGAGGTGCACCTGGCCAATGGCCTGCCCGGCATGACCCTGGTGGGGCTGCCCGAGGCCGCGGTGAAGGAGAGCCGTGAAAGGGTGCGCAGCGCCCTGGTCAACGCCGGCTTCGACTTCCCCAACACCCGCCGTATCACCCTCAACCTGGCGCCCGCCGACCTGCCCAAGGAGGGCGGGCGCTTCGACCTGCCCATCGCCCTGGGCCTGCTGGTGGCCTCCGGCCAGGTGCCGCCCGAGGTACTGGACGGGGTCGAGAGTGCCGGCGAGCTGGCGCTGGACGGCCGGCTGCGCCCGGTCACCGGGGTGCTGCCGCTGGCCATGGCGACCCGTGCCGTCGGGCGCCGCCTGATCGTGCCGCGGGCCAACGCCGACGAGGCCGCCCTGGCCGGTGACCTCGAGGTGCTGCCCGCCGACCACCTGCTCGAGGTGGTCGCCCACCTGCTCGGCCAGTCACCCATCGCCCCCCATCGCCTTGCCCGACCGGCCGCCATCGCGGGCCCCGGGGCCGACCTGATCGACGTGCGCGGTCAGCACCAGGCGCGCCGTGCCCTGGAGGTCGCCGCGGCCGGCGGCCACAACCTGCTAATGTCATGTCTTTGGAGACCCATGTAATATGGATATCTTTTTTCTCATCTGTATCTACTTCCTCAAGCCGATATGGTAATGTCAAAAAAAGTAGAGCTAGTGCAGGGATTTGGTTTGGAGTCGACTAAGCGTTTCTTTTATATGCTTCTAGTGGAAAGCTGGCTGGCTAAGCTATTAGGCTCTCCAGTATTGTCTATTGTAGTGCCAATTTTGGTGGGGCTTTATTACATTGTTCTCGATGTCTGGGGTGATGACTGGAGCATTATTGTAGACTTTAAATCATTCCATGAAATTGCTTTTTCTTTGCTTGCCGGTGCGACAGTGTTTGTTGCCTTTTGGAGAGGTGTGTCCGAAAGCCTCAAGTCCAAGGTCGATAATCAGTCTCTGGTCATGCAAAAGTCCATTGCTCTTTATTGTAATGAGCTTGTTCATAATAAGGCGCAGACTGTCCTTCATCGTGCCAAGAGTCTAAAGCCAAATGCAAACCCTTTCAGGAGAGTGGTTCTTCCGCAAAGTCAGATAAGGCGTTCTATTGAAGGAATCCATAAGCTTTTATCTGATGCTTTCAGAATAGAGAGGAGGAATATAAGAATTACAATAATTTCTCGAAGGCCTACTGGTGGGAAATGGCATTATGAATTTAAGCACAAAGTACAGAGAGAGCATCACCCTGCTGACAAAATCATGAACGGCTGCTCTGCTGCTAGTCATTGTTATAGTACTGGGGAGTCGCTTTTCATAGCCGACATCAGGAAAGGCATCAAAGAAAGCGTTTTCATGCACTCAGAAAGGTCGCAAGGTGCTGAAATTGGCTCTCTTTTCTGT
This sequence comes from Halomonas kalidii, assembly GCF_030010475.1. Classification (NCBI taxonomy): domain Bacteria; kingdom Pseudomonadati; phylum Pseudomonadota; class Gammaproteobacteria; order Oceanospirillales; family Halomonadaceae; genus Halomonas; species Halomonas kalidii. The sequence continues at coordinate 22,242 of NZ_JASCQN010000039.1, forward strand.
AAGCCGGTGAAAATTGTTGTCAACTCCTGTCAGTTCGACTACATTTTTACTATTGCTATTTATGGTGAGTTGCTATGTCCGCCATATAAAAAGGATGAGTGCTCTGCTTGGGCAAATATATTTGATGATATTGCCGACCGGATTGAGCTGGAGCTGTATCTCCTTTCAGTGGATAAATACAGTTCAAGCGGAGGTAAAATGTCATGACTACGAAAATATTAATGAACGGTAGGGATGAGTTCAAGTCTCCAACTAGCTTTGCTAAAAAGCTAAGGGATGCAGCAGTTGTTAGGCTCTCTAGGGTGTACTTGGGGAATGATGACGAGCCTAAAGTTGTTCTTAAGATTGAGCGGGGCCGCTCGACTCTTGTGCTGACTCTAAGTAACGGTTGCGGACAGCCAGGCGAGACTAGGGTTTACGAATTGGTGAGAGATAAGAAAGTTGATGACCATGAATATGGTCCTATTGTTCACAAGGTTAAATATTTAGATTCTAACTTGCCGCTTCCTAATGGAAGAGTTCCTAAGTGAGACTGAGTTTTTTGCTTGATCATGGCCAACACCGCCAACATAACCGTTCGCCAAGACAGCGAAGGCCGCTACAACCTCAACGACCTGCACAAGGCAGCCGGTGGGGGGCGCTGACACAGCACCATCGAGTTCTTCCGTCGGGATTCTACTCAGGAGCTAGTCAGGGAATTGGAATCCCAAACCACACAAGTCTGCGTCAATAAGAAGCGCGGACGATACGGCGGCACCTTCGTCGCCAAGGAGCTGGTCTACGCCTACGCCATGTGGATCAGCCCAGCTTTCCAACTCAAGGTGATCCGTGCCCCTCATGGCAAGGCTAGTGGGTGGCAGGTAATGACTTGCCAGTGCATGTGCTTGTGTGGCTCACACATGGCTATTCTCACCCTGGGAAGGGCTACCCTACTGCTTCGCTCCACAAAGCTCTCAGAAAGCCACACAGCGCCCGCACAATTCCCCCTCACCTTAGGAGGAGAAGTGTTCCTCTGGGGGCAATCCAAGAAGGCTCGGCATACTGAGATCACCTTCGAGCCCCGCCATAACCGTAGCTTAGTCGCTTTCGGGAGGCCCCTAGTAACGGTCCCTTTGATAGGGATGCATGAGAAAGGGGACCAACCCGACACAGTCCGATCAAGCTGCTTATCGGTGTCTCGGCTCGGCCTCGCCAGTCGACGGGAACACAGAGAGCAGCGACGAGCACTCACGCCCTGACCCTGTCCATGGTCCCGTGAACCGCTCTGAAGATCGGTGGAAGGATCCTCAGGAGGTGGTGGCCCTGGGTGCAGTCCGAGCGACCTGACGATACCTGATCGTCGGGCTGACTACGGGGTGGCGGGGGATCCAGAAGACTGGCACCTGAGATCATCTCCCTTAGAGAATTTCTAGTAGGTCATCGTCTGGAAAACCGATATGTTCGGTCCGTTGGTTCTCTGTAGAGATGGTCATCATCCATGATCATCCCTTGAAAGGCCCTTCCCTAGTGCTTCCTGTGAGGTATACCAACAGACCTCCCCTCTCATCCTTTCCGGCTCTTCCCTTGAGCCATCGTCATTAACCAAATCCAGCACATTCTCGAAGGCAGTCGGTCAGGCTGACGGTTCGTCCGTCTGCTGGTCCGTCTGTCTGAAGGGAACCGACTGTCTCCGACAATGAGGACGAAACAATCATGGTTGCACCAAACACACTTGCCGATACCAATGGCCCGACCGATACCGTCAGTATCTTTACCGATGGAGCCTGTAGCAATAACGGTCAGAGAAACCCACAGGGAGGCTGGGGAGCTGTCCTACTCAGTGCCTCGGGGCATCGTCTGAAGATCGCTGACAAGCTCCAGGGTGAGCCAGTGACCAACAACCGAGCCGAACTGACCGCCGTTATTGAAGCGCTATCGGCACTGAAGAAGGCTTCTTCTGTAGATCTGACCACCGACAGTGAATATGTCATGAAGGGAGCCACGGAATGGCTTCACGGATGGAAACGGAAAGGCTGGAAGACGGCCAGCAAGAAGCCCGTCAAGAATGCTGACCTGTGGAAACGGCTCGATGAGCTGCTGGGTATTCACTCCGTCCGGTTTCATTGGGTCCGTGGCCACTGCGGACACCCGGAGAACGAACTTGCCGATGCTCTGGCGGTGGCTGGTGCTGAGGGTCAGTCAGTGAAGGAGTATGGCTAGTCGAGCCCGACCGTCCCTGGTCAGGAGTCACCTCCCTGATGATGGAAGCTTCATAGCCACCGTCCTGAAGGCTCCGGGCTTCCGGGCCCTTGCCATGACGCATGTTTCGTACTTCCCAGGATGGGCGTAGGTTTCAGCTGGCGTCATACCTTGAACGTAGCTGAGCACCGGGGGATTTCCGTGCGAGATCGTTTCGTCAATTTGTAAGATATCGCTGACAAACTCATGACGACATCTCCAGCCTCTCATGGGTGTCTGCTGCCAGACGAAGTGCCTCGGCAAAGGACTGAGGAACCTGGGGCCGGTCCACCTGTTTCTCCAGCTCCTGCCAGCGATCCACCAGGCGAGCGGTGAACTCGGGGGACAGCTGGGCGATGATCACATAGCTGTCACGCTTGCCGATCAGGTGGTGGGTAGTCCACTGCTTACGTCCCAGAGAGTCGGTGAAGGACGTTTCCTCCATTGGTGGAAGCGTGATAACTCCCCGTTCTACAAGACGTTCGACGGTTCGCTTCACGCTGTCATGGCGTACCTCCACCACCTCCGCGATCTCGCGGCTGGACATGGTGAGTTCGTTGCCGGTCACGGCGGTCATCATTGCGTTGCTCATTGCGCTGCTCTCTCAGTTATCGTGGGTTGCTTGGACGTGGGTTTAACTCAGATTTGAGTGAATCTTCTCCGAGCTGCTCCAGCTGGACGTGGGCTGTCCTAGAGTGAGGAGGAATTGGCTCGTAGCGGTTTCGGTAGTCCTTAAGTGGGCAGACCGCAGTGGCGGGAAGTGCAGACACGTGGGGATTCGATCTGCATGTGGTCCGTCGATCTGGTGGAACTTTCCATTCAGACTCCGTGTGAGAGCCACAACTCCAGAAGAACGGCACTCCGAGGGCTGACTTCCGGCCATTTCATGGCGAATTTCTGAGCTGGTATTGATAGATATAGAGAGCCTTAGATCCCCCATAGTCCCACCGAACTGGCACAAGTGGCGTATTGGAAGGTCGATTTTTCGATACCCATGGAGGATGAACGACACGGACGGAAACCCATCCCGCACGGAGCGGCAGCCAGAGACCTTCGGTCGAGGAAGACCTCAGCGAGTACCGTCCTCCAAGGCTGAGCATCAGGGGTTACAGCACCGGGTCATGCTTGGCATCCGCCCACCGATCCAGGGACAGTCCACACTGGTTCCAGGCTACCTGTCCGACCATGGGCACACGGATGAACACGTCACCCGACACCAACCGGATGATTAGGCTGCCGATCCCTGCCTCGATTCCCCGACGTTCCAGCTGCAGTCGCATTCCTGCGTCTCCTTATCTGTCGTTCGATAGACTCGGTACGATACTCAGTACTCGCCCTACCGGCTGTGCTGCTATCGCTGCGCGATGGGCTTTCTCTCCCACACTACAAGGACTCTACGGGCGATGACTAATCGAATTCAACCCTTTGATTTTATGGGTTAATTCACCAATAGGAATAGTTCGAGAAGCGGATGAATCACGGATAAAAGACGGGGCTCTGATAGGACCCGCCGTGCGATACTCTCCCGGCTTTTCCTTCCTATCCTCTATCCAGTCTAACCAGCAGATGCCCTCTTTTCGGCTCGCTGAACGGTGCTGATGCCACAGCCGATAATGTCTGCGGTCTTGCGGACGCTGAAGCCTTGCTCCCTCAGCTCCAAGATGCGCCGATGCTTCTCCTTGTCCACTGGACGGCCCTTATAGCGGCCCTGATCCTTGGCCTTGGCGATGCCCTCCGCCTGACGCCTCCGTCTGTCTTCGTAGTCCTTGCGAGCAACAGCGGCCAGCATGTCCAGCAGCATGGCGTTTACTGCGTCCAGCATCCTTCCAGTGAAGTCATCGCCGGTGCTGACGGTCAAGGCTGCGTGGCTGGTTGGTAGATCCAGGGAGACGACACGAAGACCAGCACTCTGGATGGCAACCTTCAGCCTGTCCCAATCGTCCTTCGCCAGACGCGTCAGCCTGTCGACCTGTTCGACCAACAGCACGTCTCCCGGCCTAGCGTCATCGATCAGGCGGGATAGCTCTGTCCTGTCCGCTCTGGTGCCGCTGGCGTTCTCTACATACCACGAGGCCACACTGGCACCTTTCTCCGCTGTGAAGCGCTCCAGAGCCTCACGGGCACGACTGGCGTTCTGATCATCGGTCGAGGCCCTGAGGTAAGCACGGATGAAGCCCGGTTGGTTGGTCATGACGTTGAACCCTCCGACTGGCTGTGTGTTCATTTGGGTGTGGTCACATTAGTTGTGATCGTTTGGGTTGTCAATGCATGGATATGAACACGGATAGCCAAGCTCTCAGAGCGTCATCGCTGAGGTGTACCTTAATGAATGCGACTGATGCTGGGCCAGTAGGTCTGAAGCGAGGATGTCTTGCAAATGAGAATTGTTATTGAGTCTCGCGTTTGGCAGGGGGTAATTTTTTTCGGACAGATGCTGCAGGTGTGTATTTCCAGTGCTTTGATCATTGCAGCTCTGTCTGTAGAGAGATGACGGGAGGCGAAGAGCAATCGCATGGGTTAACCTTCATTAGGCTGATCTGGGAAACCAGCAGCTAATAAAAAAAGGAACTAAGGGAGCTGTTTTTTATGATCTACCGTCTTGCAATCTTCGTCGCTAGTCTTTTCCTGTCCTATTCGGCCATTGCAGCTGGAGGAGCTCACACGGCAGACGTTGGCGCCACCGTGGGGGCTGAGCCTCAGGCGCTGGAAACCGAGATCGACTTCCTACCATCCCTTGCAGTCATGGGAGAGAATCCATCAAGTGTCGGCTGCGAATCGGAATATCAAGCCTTTTCTGGAGAACTTCTCTTGGCCCAAGCGTGCTGTCGTGTCTGTACTGTGGGTAAGGCTTGTGGCAATTCATGCATAAACCGGAGTTATACTTGTCACAAGGGAAGAGGGTGTGCGTGTAACGGGTGACGCCCATCATCCTTAAGGAGTGCCCGTCGGCAACTAGACGGGCTTCTGACAACTGGAGGTCACTATGCCGTATCGATCACTTCTTGGCGGACTCCTAGTAGGGCTGTCCGTCGCTCAAGCTCAGGCTGCAGGGGATTCAGGTGAGTGGTTAGCCGAACTACGCTCTGACTGTGATGCATCCATGCAGGAGCTTGGGTATACGGATACCCGCTCTGACGCCATCTGTAGCTGCTATATGGACAAGTTAGAACGACAGCTCGCCGAGGATGCCGCTGAGCGTGAGGAACTGGAGGCGTTAGGTGAGACACCGCCACCCCAAGAGATAGACCCTTACGGAATGGCGATGAGCTGTATGTGATGACGGGGTGTTACATCTCGAAGGCTGGCACCTTGTACATCAAGTGGGTGTGCCCGCCGTGCTTCCAGTGGAAGACAAGTTCTCCCGACAAGAAGTCGACGACTACCTTTGAGAAGCATTCACGCATGTGAGAATTGATTAGCGTCTTGTCATCGGGGTGATCTCGAACAGCCCTCCCGAGATTCACCGCTCGGCGGGTCGCCATGTCCCCACTGAAAGTCGTCTGTCGCTGGAGAAGCTCGGCAAGCGTGTCTTTCAGTTCATCGCGTTGGTCCTGAAGGTCTGCCAGGCGATTGCCAATAGACGGGTATCGTTCAGGGGTCAGGCCATTCTCGATAGACTCAAGGACGTTAGACAGTGCACCTTCTACGCCTTCGAGACTGTTCCGTGTCTGCTCTATTTCTTCATCTAGAGAGTCGTCACCCGTAGGACAGTCACCAATGAGGTAACCCAGCTGGCTATGAATCGCGGGCTCAATGAGGTCATACCTGACAGCGTTGTATTTACATCCAGCCCCTTGCCGTGCTCGCTGACAAGCGAGATATACCCACCCTTTGGAAACATTCTTGCTAACCCTGGCCATGATGCTGCCACAGAGAGGGCAGGTCGCCAGACCACCGAGGATGTTCTGTAGTGGCTTCTTTGAATGGCGCCCACGTCTAGGCGCCTTGCTGGCCTTGAGCGACTGGAAGCGCTCGAAGATCTCCCGGTCGATGACTGTCGGATAGTACCCTTCGACAGGCTCACAGGCTTCCCTGTCGGACTTTCTTTCGGGGCGACTAGTGAAGGGCGTTAGCGTCCCATAGGTCGCCGGGTTGTTCAGAATCTTGTCGATGTAGCTGGGGTGCCAGTGCTGACCACGACCGAAGACAGGGACTCCCTCATTGTTCAGCCTCTCGGCGATGGATTTTTTTCCTACACCATCCAGTGCCATCTCGAAGATGCGGCGAACGACTTCTCCGCGCTCGGGAATGATCTCGAAGGATACCCCATCGTCAGCAGGGCGCAGCCACTGAGGAGCGCGGGATGTTAGGCGCACGGACTCGCCCTCGGCGATCTTCTGACGCTTGTTCTGCCAGACTGAGCGCAGTCGCCGCGCCTTGGTGGCTGACTCTTCGTTCGCTCTCATGAAGATGAGCACGGCCATAATGAAAGCTACCGGGTCACGGTCCAGGGTCTCCTTGTCATACGCCTTGCCATCAAACAAGGTGACCACTGTTATGCCCATGTCGCAGATGTCCCCAAGAAGGGTGGAGGCTTTCCGTGCCGACTGCCGGGAAATCCTGTCGAGAGACTCCACCAGCAGATAGGAGCCAGGTTCGATGGTTCCGTCTTCGGCAGCCCTGAGGAACATGCGTAAGGCCCCAGCCTCCCGGTTTCGGCCTTGGTAAGCAGAGATGCCGAAGTCCTCAAAGCTGTGCTCATCGAGGTCCAGCCCGTGACGGTCGGCGTACTCCTGGGCAAGTCGCGCCTGACGACTGAAGCTGTCCCCCTTCATCTGCTCGGGGGTCGAAAAGCGTAGGTAGCTGTATGCCTTGGGGCATTGCTGCTGATCGTCGACCATGGTCCGGCTCCGGCTGGTGTGTTGCTACAGCGTCAGCCTAGCGTATAGGTCTCAAAGCACACAACCTGCTGTTCGCCGGCCCTCCCGGCACCGGCAAGACCATGCTGGCGAGCCGACTGCCCGGCATCCTGCCGCCGCTCTCCGAGGACGAGGCCCTGGAGGTGGCGGCCATCCGCTCGGTCAGCGGCCTGGCGCTGCGCGAGCAGTGGGGCCAGCGCCCCTTTCGTGCCCCTCACCACACCGCCAGTGCCGTCGCGCTGGTGGGGGGTGGCTCGAAGCCGCGACCGGGCGAGATCTCCCTGGCCCACCACGGGGTGCTGTTCCTCGATGAATTCCCCGAATTTTCACGCCACGTGCTGGAGGTGATGCGCGAGCCCATGGAGTCGGGACAGATCCATATCGCCCGGGCCAGCCATGAGCGCCGCTATCCGGCCCGTTTCCAGCTGGTGGCGGCCATGAATCCCTGTCCCTGCGGCCATCTGGGGGATCCGCGCAACCGTTGCCAGTGCACCGCCGCCCAGATCCAGCGTTACCAGGCACGCCTCTCGGGGCCGTTGCTCGACCGCATCGACCTTCAGGTGGAAGTGCCGGCGCTGCCGCCGGAGCAGCTCACTTCCCGCGCGGTGGGGGAGCCGTCGGTCGTGGTGCGCGAGCGGGTGATGGCCGCCCGGGCGCGCCAGCGGGAGAGAGGGGCACTGAATGCCCATCTGGCCGGGCGCGAGCTGGAGGCGGCCTGTGGCCTCGAGGCCGCTGATCGGGCCTGGCTGGCCGGGGTGCTGGAGCGGTTGCGGCTCTCGGCCCGGGCCTACCACCGGGTATTGCGGGTGGCCCTGACCCTCGCCGATCTGGCCGGGGCGCCCCGGCCGGAACGCGACCAGTTGATCGAGGCGATCGGCTATCGTCAGCTCGACCGGATGCTCAAGGGATAAGGGCTCGGCGCGAGGCCGGGGCGCTACAGGGCGGTGGCGTCGAAGGCGCCATGGATCTCCGTTTCCCACAGCGTCTCGTCGCTGCCCGGACGTCGCAGCGCCAGGTTCAGCCGGTAGGGCAGCAGCTCCCGGTCGGAGAGTTGCAGGCGAGGGCCATCGGCCACCAGCCGGCTGTCCAGCCGCCACTGGTTGTCCCCACCCCCCTCGACCATGGCGTCGCTCCAGTCGAGTACCTGGGGGCCGTCGGAGCTGCCGAGCAGGGCCCGGGTGAGGCTCTCGAGAAAGCGTTCGCGGCCGATGCCGAGGGCGTCATCCACCTCGGGCGTGGCCAGCAGCAGGACCTGGTCGCCCGGCGGGCGTGGCAGCGGTGGCGCCTCGATGACGCGTTCGGCAGCGCGTTCACCGAGGCCGAACAACGCCTGGCGCAGGGTCTCGGGGCGGTCGGGCTGCGCGGCGCAGCCGGCCAGCAGCAGCAGGGTCGGGAGCAGCAGGGCCAGCAGGCGCGTGTTCATCGATTCTCGGTCTCTCGCGGGGGAATGGGCTCCAGGGCGGCGACGAAGCGGTCGAGGGCCTCGAACAGCGTCATGCGGATCGGCTCGGCCTCGTTGACCAGGTGGTGGCGCGCCTCCGGATGGCGAAGAATCTCGGCATTCGGGAACTTGCGCTCCAGCACCGCCAGGTTCCACTCCCAGTCCACGGTCAGGTCCTGTTCGCCCTGCAGGATCAGCGTCGGTACCGGGCTGGGCGGTAGGGCGAGCAGGCGTGGCATCCAGCGGCGCATGGCGCTGACCCACTCCATGGTCAGGCGGTCGGGCTGGAGCGGGTCCTGTTCGCGCAGGAAGGCGGCGAATTCGGCGTCGGTGGAGTTGGCGCGGAACTTGCGCGGGATCGAGCTCACGAAGGGGCCGACCAGACGATGCAGCCAGCTCGACTGGCTCCAGCCCCAGGGGCGCACCAGCGGGGCCAGCAGCGCCAGACCCGCCCAGTGGCCATCGTCGCCGCGAGCCAGGGCATCGGTGGCCAGTATCGCCGCGCCGGTGCTCTGGCCGACCCCCAGCCAGGGGCGTGGGGCCAGGCCCTCCTCCTCGAGGTGCTGCTGCAGGCTCTGCAGGCAGCTGCCATAGTCATCGAAGTCATCGATGGAGGCGCGGGGGCCACTGGAGAGGCCGTGACCCGGCAGGTCCCAGAGCACGACCCGCCAGCCGCGATCCAGCAGGCGTTCCAGCAGATGGCGATAGAGCCCGAGATGATCGAAGTAGCCATGGACCACGAAGGCGGTGCCGACCGGCTCCGCCGGGCTCCATACCTGGGTCCAGAGGCGGAAGTCTCGGGCATCCACGTAGCCCACGTAGAGGCCCACGTGCTCGACGAGCAACGGTGCCAGGCCATAGTGGCCGAGGTAGCGCTCCAGGTCGTCGCTGCCGGGTACCAGGTCGGTCAGGTCGACCAGGCTGACAGGGCCCAGGGCCTGCAGTGGGGTAAAGTCGCTCATCGAATCCTCCGCAACGCCCGGACATGCTAGCGTCAAGGCGGTGGACGGGCCACTGATTCCACTCGGGCGGGTCGCCCGGCAGCCCATGATGTCTTATCTTTTGGTCTAGCTCGGCATGGCTTCCGAGGCTTCAGGGTTTACATATGGAATTATTTTCCACAAAATCCCGCACGCAGTCGCCCAACCCGACCCCGGCCGACCGGTGCTACCCAAGACCGGCTGCCAAAGCACGAGGAGATCCACCATGACCGAACGCGTCACTCGCCACCGCCTGCAGGTGGCCGCCGAGCTGGACCGTTTCATCAACGAGCAGGCGCTCCCGGGCACCGGCATCGACGCCGAGGCCTTCTGGTCCGGCGTCGACGCGCTGTTTCATGATCTGACACCGAAGAACCGTGAACTGCTCGCCGAGCGTGACCGCCTGCAGGAAAAGCTGGACGCCTGGCATCGCGAGCACCCCGGCCCGGTGCGCGACATGGCGGCCTACCGCGCCTTCCTCCAGGAGATCGGTTATCTGGTCGAGGCGCCGGCCAAGGTCGGCGTCACCACCGCCAACGTCGACCGCGAGATCGCCGTCCAGGCCGGCCCCCAGTTGGTCGTGCCGGTGAGCAATGCCCGCTACGCGCTGAATGCCGCCAATGCCCGCTGGGGCAGCCTCTACGACGCCCTCTATGGCACCGACGCCATCTCCGAGGACAACGGCGCCGAGAAGGGCGCGGGCTTCAACCCCCGGCGCGGCGAGAAGGTCATCGCCTACGCCCGTGGCGTACTCGACCGTGCCGCGCCACTGGCCACCGGTTCCCACCGCGATGCGGTGAAGTATGCCCTGCGCGACGGCCACCTGGTGGTGACCCTCGAGGGGGGCCGCGAGACCGGCCTCAAGCATCCGGGCAAGCTGGTCGGCTTCAGCGGCGATGCGGCCAAGCCCGACGCCATCCTGCTGGTCAACCATGGCCTGCACCTGGAGATCCAGATCGACGCCAGCCACCCGATCGGCAAGACCGACCCGGCCGGCGTCAAGGACGTGGTCGTCGAGGCGGCGCTGACCACCATCATGGACTGCGAGGACTCGGTGGCCGCCGTCGACGCCGAGGACAAGGTCGGCGTCTACGCCAACTGGCTGGGCCTGATGAAGGGTGACCTGGAGGAGCAGGTCGAGAAGGGCGGCAAGACCATCACCCGCCGCCTGCACGGCGACCGCCGCTGGACCAACGGCGATGGCGAGTCCGTCACCCTGCCGGGCCGCTCGCTGATGTTCGTGCGCAACGTCGGCCACCTGATGACCACCCCGGCGGTACTCGACGCCGATGGCAACGAGTTGCCGGAAGGCATCCTCGACGGCATCGTGACCGGCCTGATCGCCCTGCACGACCTCAACAAGGGCGAGGACGAGCCGCGCAACTCCCGTTCCGGCTCCATGTACATCGTCAAGCCGAAGATGCATGGCCCCAGGGAAGTCGCCTTCGCCAACGAACTGTTCGGCCGCGTCGAGGACATCCTCGGCATGGCCCGCGACACCCTCAAGATGGGCATCATGGACGAGGAGCGTCGCACCACCGTCAACCTCAAGGCGTGCATCAGTGAGGCCGCCTCGCGGGTGGTGTTCATCAACACCGGCTTCCTCGACCGTACCGGCGACGAGATGCACTCCGCCATGGAAGCGGGCCCGATGATCCGCAAGGGCGACATGAAGAACGCCGCCTGGATCGCCGCCTACGAGAAGAACAACGTCCAGGTCGGCCTGGCCTGCGGCCTGCGCGGACGCGCCCAGATCGGCAAGGGCATGTGGGCCATGCCGGACCTGATGGCGGCCATGCTCGAGCAGAAGATCGGCCACCCCAAGGCCGGTGCCAACACCGCCTGGGTGCCGTCGCCCACCGCCGCCACCCTGCACGCCCTGCACTACCACCAGGTCGACGTCACCGAGATCCAGCGCGAGCTGGAAGGCCAGGGCGAATCGGACCTGCTGGACGACCTGCTGACCGTGCCGGTGGCCGCCGAAGCCGACTGGTCCGACGAGGCGATCCAGCAGGAGCTCGACAACAACTGCCAGGGCATCCTCGGCTACGTGGTGCGCTGGGTCGAGCACGGCGTGGGCTGCTCCAAGGTGCCGGACATCCACGACGTGGGCCTGATGGAGGATCGTGCCACCCTGCGCATCTCCAGCCAGCACATCGCCAACTGGCTGCATCACGGCGTGGTCGACGCCGAGCGCGTGCAGAAGACGCTGGAACGCATGGCCAGGGTGGTCGACGAGCAGAACGCCGGCGACCCGGCCTACACGCCGATGAGCGCCGACTTCGCCGCGTCCTCGGCCTTCCAGGCCGCCAGCGACCTGGTCTTCAAGGGTCGCGAGCAGCCCGCCGGCTACACCGAGCCGCTGCTGCACCACTGGCGCGCCGTGCACAAGGCCAAGTGACGCCGCCTCGCCACGCGTGAACCAGAGCGCCCCGGGTATGAACTGACCCCCAATAGTTGGACGGTTCGTTCAGCCGGCGCCCAAGGCCTGAGTCCTGTACTGTACGGGGCTCAGGCCTTTTAGTTTCAGCCTGATGCGCTCGTGGTTGTAGTAATGGATGTAACGATCGAGGCCTTGCTGCAACTGCTCAACCGTATCGAACCGGTTCAGGTGGAAATACTCGGCCTTCAGGGTGCCGAAGAAGCTCTCCATGGCGGCATTGTCCAAGCAGTTGCCCTTGCGTGACATGCTCTGGGTCAGCGCCTGTCCTGCCAACAGGGCGCGATAGGTGGGATGCTGGTAATGCCACCCCTGATCGGAATGCAGCAGTGGCCGGTCCGAGTGCTTCAAGCGGGCAAAGGCCTGCTGCAGCATGTGCTTCACCAGTGAGAGTACGGGACGCCTGCTGGTCTGATAGGCGACGATCTCGCCGTTGTAGAGATCCATGATGGGGGACAGATACAGCTTCTGTCCGTCGACGTTGAACTCCGTGATGTCGGTCACCCACTTCTGATTCGGTCCTTCTGCCTGAAACTGCCGGTCGAGTACGTTGGGAGCCACATGTCCCACTGCTCCTCGGTAGGCGCGATACCGCTTTGGGCGAACCAGGGACTTCAAGCCCAGCTGTTGCATCAAGCGCTGGACGGCCTTGTGGTTGATCACTTCACCTGCCTGCCGTAGGGCAGCAGTGATGCGGCGATAACCATAGCGCCCTTTGTGGCTATCGTAGATCGCCCGGATACGCGCCTTCAGGGGCGCGCACTGATCGTCAGCGCCCAGGGCCTTGAGCTGGTAGTAGAACGTGCTGCGCGGTAGCTCTGCCGCACGCAGCAGCAGAGCCAGCGAATGCTCGTGCCTTAACCCTTGGACGGCTTGGGCTTTCTGCCCTGCGTTGCCGCCTGCTTCTCCCGGATCAAGGCATCGAGCTTTTTTAGATAGGCGTTCTCCGCCCGCAGATACGCCAACTCTTTGAGCAACTCCTCATGAGAGCGCTCTTCATCAGGTGGGGGTGGTGGTGAAGGCGGCTTTTTGACCATCGGGCGGCGTCCCTTTCGCTTTGGCGATAACGCAGTCAGGCCACCACTATGGTACTGCTGCTCCCATATGCCAATAGCGGCATCTCCGCGAATATCGAACAGGGTGGCAGCCTGCCGGCGTGACAAGCCATCTCGCCACATTCTCTCGAGTACCGCCAGCTTGAAGGCAGCACTGTAGTGACTGTACTTCTTGCCTAGCCCCGGCGCGCCATGCTGGCGGTAGCGTTCCCGCCATTTACGCACCAGGGAATGGTCAAGGCGATGCTGGCGAGCCACCTCGCGTAGGCTAGTGTCCTCATGCAAACACTGCTGCACCACTAGCAGCTTGAACCACTCGTCGTATCGATTGCTCATAGAAACACCCCGAGGGTTGGATTAGGTGTCCAACTTTCGGGGTGCAGTTCA
>NZ_JASCQN010000040.1:0-320886 GCF_030010475.1 Halomonas kalidii
CGGCCGAACGCGGTGGCCACGCCGTGGATGCGGCGCAGCGCCTCGCCGTCCTGCCAGATCGTCAGGGTCAGCTCGCGGTCGAGGAAGGCCTCGGGCGAGAGGTCGACGTCGCGGCTGGCGAGATTGACGACCAGCACGAAGGGCGCCGAGAGAGTTTCGGTCAGCGTGAAGTCGACCACCGCCAGGTCGAGGTCGTCGGCCCCGGCGAGCGCCAGGGTGAACTGCAGTCCGGTTGCGTTGGCCATACGTCATTCCCTGACAGGTGAGCCATTCATGGCATTGATCAACGCAGGGTACAGGGCCCAATCGAATGCACAAGGTGCCCCTGGCGAGTGGCGCAAATCTCCGATACGAAATATCGGCAATGTCTTACAAGAACCCTACGCTTTGGTCCCGCCGGCCCACCGCAAAGGCGCCCTCCCCCCTGCGGCTTTATCACCCCTGGTGTTCCGCGTACAGAGCAGCAGCGAAGAAGACCCTGTCTAGAATTCCAGTGTCACGGTGATGATGTCTGTGTAGTTACCCACTCGGACATTCTGGCCCGCCGGAATGCGCCCATAAACGGTATGCTCTTCCGTGCCATCGGTGCTACTGCTGAGAGCGAAGGATCCCTCGCCCCAAACCGATGAGCGGGCAGCATCCTGATGCAACTGGTAGTCGAGAGTATCGATGCTGCTGCTCAACAATGGCTGCTGGGGACTGCCATTGGCAGAGCTCAGTGCGAGACTGTATTCGGTGGTTTCGCTGCAGATTACCGTGATGGTGGCAGTACTATCATTGTGCGCTGCACTGAACACGTCATAACCGGCAAAATCCAGCCCGCTGGCACTGACACTGCACTGTGCCTGAGTAGCACCGGCTGCCAGCGCCAGGGCCCCCCCGACCAGCCAGCGCAGCGGCCGATGGCTGGTCGGGATGGCAAGACGACAGGTGCCCGAGGCACACGTACCTGAAGGGGAAACAACGCTCATGGTGTGACTCCGTGGCAGATGACATCACCTAGCTCAAGAAATACATCTTCGATTTCCGGCACGTCCAGCGTGAACTCGCAGGCCTGCCCCTGCCAGAGGGCACGTAGCCGATTACTCGATTCGAGGTCGGTCACGAAGGTCTCGCCACGCTGGCCCACCGGAAAGCGCTCGCCGCGAGCATCTTCCACCACCGCGCCTACAGGCAATGGCTCGCCGCTCTCCAGCAGGATCCGGAAGAAGGCATCACGGCTATGGCTCACCGGGAAGCTCAGCTCCACACCGCTACGGTAGTAGGGGGATACCTGCATCTCCAGGCTCTCCACCCGAGCCCCCAGGGGCAGGTCCGCCTGCTCGATGCTGATGCGATTGCGCTCGTAGGCGCGCAGACGCGGGACCAGGGCGTTCCCTTGATGATTGGTGCGCGCGACAGGCTGGTTGTCGGCGTAGACCTGGACATCGGAAAATCCCGGCATCTGGACCACGGCAAAGCTGCGATCGATATGCCGGCTGGCGAAGAGGTCGCCGCCCAGCCAGGCCACACCACCACGCACATTGGCACGGCTGGCCGTTTGATCACGGCGTTGTGAGGCCTCCAATAGATAGGTCTGGTAGTCGTTCTGCAGGCCGAGACTGGCCTGCCGGTGATCGTCGCCGCCCAGGCCAGTGCGAACCCGGTAGCCGAACCCCCTGCCTACCGGCAGGCTGCGTTGTATCTGGAGGCTGCCCTGGCGGTGATCGTCACGGTCGCTGACGCTCAGGCTGGCACTGGTGCGCGGCATCCCCAGCGGGATGCCCAAGCCCGCCCGCAAGGCCGTTTCGCCAGTCTCCATGAAGTGCAGCGCCGAGAGCGTCAGGTAACCGAATGCCCCCAGCCCCTTGCTGTAGCCCAGGTTGACGATCTCGATGTCATCCCGGTCATCGAAGTTCTGGGCGGTATAGCTGAGGCTCAGCGAGCCGGCCCGGCCGCTCGACAGGCTGAAGAAGACTCTGTGCTGCTGGCGAGGCAAGGTATGTCCCTGGCGCATGCCGAGTCGCATGAAGTCCTCACTGGTGAACTGACTCTCGGCCCCCAGACTCAGGGGCCACCCCTGGCGCTGCAGTCCCAGGGTCATCAGATCACCCTGCCGGCCATCGGCCTCACTGGCAGCATAGGCGGCATGCATGACGCCGCCGAACGGCAGCAGCCAGCTGCCCCCCACCCCGGCCATCTGCTGGTCCTGCAACACTTGGGCATGCAGCTCGGTAGTCAGCCAGTTGGTCAACCCGGTACGGTAGGTGGCCGTTCCCAGCGCCCGGCCATAAGCATTGCTGGCGCGGCCAAAATCCCGACGGATGGCGCCCAGTTCCACGGAGTAGTCTTTCAGGCCCTGCCGCAACAGCCTCACGCTGGCGTAGAAGGGCTGGGTGATCAGCTGCTCGCGGCCGAGAATGTCGCGCACCACCAGCTGTGCCTGCCCCTGGCCGGTAATCACCGGGATCTCGTCGATGGAGAAAGGGCCAGGCGGCACCTCTCTGCGCAGGCGCAGGGCGTCATTAACGTACAGGTCCACGGTGGAGGGTAGCGCGGCCTCACCGGCCAGGCTCAGCAGGGGCAGGGTGACCATCTCCGGCCGGGTGGCGAAGTTGCTCCCCCACTGCAGACCACCGAAGCGCACCCCACCACTCCATGCCGTGCCCAGGCTGGTGGTATCCCCGAGCCGCAGGGTGCGCATGCTGTCGGGAGTGTCGCGGCGCCACTGGGTCTCCAGGCGCACCACGGCCGGCCGATCGCCGGGGGGGTTGTCTCGCACGACCAGTCGATTGATACCACTGCCCCAGCCGTTGAACACGCCTTGTTCCAGCAACCCACTATGGCGGGTCTCCCCACGGCTGTGGGTGCTCGACAAGTCATAGTTGAAGAAGGCGCCCAGTGACGAAGGCGTCAGCGGCACGCGGTCCCGGCGGGGGCCCTCGAGCCGGGTGTCCGCGAACAGGGCCGCGGGCACCTCGAGGTCCAGCGTTGACCGGCGTCGGTCCAGCTCGAAGGAGATCCCGAGCGGTTCAAGGCGGTAGAAGGCCTCGCCGTGATGATCGAAGGGCTCGATAGCCGGCGGGGCGATCCGCCACTGCTCCAGGTCGCTGGCGGCCACCCAGACGTCGTGACCGCCGCGTATCAGCGCCAGCGCCGTGGTGGGCCGTAGCTGGTCATTGACCGTGGCTTCCACCCACAGCTCCTCAAGCGTCCCGGTGTCCGGAATACCCCGGGGCTCCATGCTGGAAGACCCCGGCCGAGCGGCATGCGGCGAGGACTGGGCGACGACGCGTGTATACCAGCCATCGGCTTCGGCGGCTGTATCAGCATGAGCCGGGCTCACCATCAGCAGCAACATGACAGGCAAGGCGCCGCGCCCCTCCCCCCTGCGCCGCGCTGACCGCTGCACCACTACTCCACCTGTAAGCGTGAGGTGGTTTCCTGACCATTGACGCTCGTCGTGATGACAAGCTCGGTGCCTGCAGCGGGTAGTGGGCGGCCTGGGCTCAGTGCCCATGTCTGTTCGGCGCCCGGCAACACATACGAGTTGCCGGGGGACTGCAGCGTGCGACCACCGGGCAGACGTACGCGCAGACCACTCACCTGTCCATGGCCATGGCCACTGTTGCGGGCCCTCAGGCGTAGCTCACCACGGCCACCGCGCGTGGCTCGCCAGGCGAGCTCAGGCGTCGCGTCGCCGGAGGCCGGCGCCACGAATACCGGCAGGCTCATACGCAGCGCCATGCGCAGGCCCTGAAAGTCATCCGGGGCCGGCGGTGGCAACTCCTGCAGGAACAGGCGATAGCTGAGTTCGGTGTTGCGATCCGGCGGGCGGCGCAGTCCTACCCGCAATACCTGGGTCTGTCCCGGTGCCAGCGTGAAGATCGGCGGTGTGGCCAGCACCTCGCGACTGGGGGTGTAGTGCGCCTCACCGTTCTCCTGATGCCACGCCATCAGCGCCACCTGAACCGCGGTTTCCTCTGGCCCGGTATTGCGCACCCGCAGCGCCACCACCTCATGTTGGCCGGACAGGGCCACCCGGGTCGGGGTGACAGTGAAACTGCCGGCCTGGGCCTGGGTCGCCAGCAGCAGCGCTGCCACAACGAATGGCAACACCAGGCCACAACAGGCGGCCTGGCGGGCGGTCAGCGTGATCATCAGAACGTGACGGTGGCCACAACGGTGTCGGTGTAGGCCCCCGCGGGTGCGGTGCTCTGACCGCCGTCGACCCTCCCGAAGACGGTGTGATCCTCCGCCGCGCCCGTGCCCGTCGTCTCGACGTCACCCGTGGCCTCGTTGGTCCATACAACAGTTCGCCCAGCATCGCTGAAGAGTGAATACGTCAGGAAGTTGACCCCGTCTGTCAGCCGCCGCTCGGGCTCAGCATCGGTAGAGGTGCCGCCGGGGTTAGCGCCCTGCCCCAGGGTGATGGCAACGGCGGCGTCCTGGGTACAGGTCACGGTCACGGTGCCGGTGCTATCCAGGTCAGAGGGGGAAATGGGATCGTAATCGCCAAACGTCAGGGCCGTGGTGCCGATGGTGCAACTCGCCACGACAGTAGTGCTGACGTCAAGGTTCGCCGTTTCCTGAGCCTGAGCCATTGCCCCCCACCCCGTGGCCAGGGCCACGGTGGAAGCCAGCGTCAGTTTACGTAGAGAAAATGTCTTGGTGCTCATGGAGAGTGCTCCCTTGGATGTATTATGCCGTCGCTGACGGCGTAATAATCAATAGACCAAGGCACACGCTTGCTCTGTGCATCGCCGGCTGGCTACAGGCCAACAACCAAGACACAAAGAGCTCATTGTCCGGAAAGAGGACCGCAACAAGGAGGGAATCCCGAAACGGGATTCAGGCGAGTAGCGGCCCCTCGATCCTAGGATGCTGACATCCCTTAGACAGGTAGCTTTGCGTCACCGCTTTTCAACGGCTATGCCCTTGTCAACACATCGCCTGTTTTTTCAGGCATCAGGCCAGTACGAATATCAGCCTGATCAACGTTACATCACCCATATGGTGGCGTAACCTAGTTTTACATTAGTTGAGGCTTGTGCTTTGTACAAGCCAGATCCACACAATCGCACATCGATATTATATTAATATTAGATAATTTAGCATAAGTTGGTATGAGCCGGGTACTGGGTCAACCGCTATCGGCCCAGCTCTCGGTGCGCTCATGGAGGTCTTCTGTCTGCTGTCGTCGATCCTCCCTTGCCGACACCACCTACTAGGTGTCGACAAGGGAGTGAGTCGCCTTGCACTCAGCCTTGTTCGACAGAGAACTCCACGCTGCCGGTATAGCTCACCATCCACTGGACGCCGAACTTGTCCTTGCAGATGCCGAACTGTTCGGCCCACTCGGTTTGTTGCATGGGCATCTCGACCAGGCCGCCGGCGGCGAGCGCGTCGAACAGCTGTGAGGCTTCCGCACCGCTGTCCGCTTCCAGGCTGATGTAGAAGTTGTTGCCCATGTTCAGCGACGCGGCCTGGCTCTCGAGGACATCGGTACCCATCAGCATGGTATCCCGGCCGAGGGGCAGGGCCATGTGGGCAATCTTGTCCAGCTCGTGTTCCGGCGCCCCCATGGCGTTGCCACCGAAATCCCGGTAGCGGAGCACCATGGGGAACTCGCCGCCGAACACCGAGCGGTAGAAACCGAACGCCTCTTCGGTATTCCCGGCGAAGTTGAGATAGGGACTCACCATCTTCATGATCGTCGCGCCTCTTGGTGTGTATGTAGCTGTATGGATGGAGCTGTGTGGATGGAAGAGCAGCATCGCCTCGCCAATGTCGGGTCACGTACACGCTGTGCAACCAGCGGGCATGCGTTACAGGGTAGTCGAATCTCTCGCCACGACATCGACAGCCGCGACGCCCAGGCATGAATGCCCAGAGTCAAATCCATGGCTCCTGTAAACATCATGGATTGTCGCCTCGCTCCCATCGCCATATTCTTCCGACTATCAGGCGCACTACAGCAGGGTCATGTTACGTTGCCATGAACTCAGCTCGGGCATGAGCGACGTAGCAGCTCACCTTGGCATCGTGTCGCCTGGTGGGTCCGTGAGGCGCTCGATGCACCTCCGGCATGGACAGGCAATCACCCACTGACCTGGCTGGGAGGCCAACGTGAAACAAATGATCACACGACGTGGATTCGGGGTATGGGCCGGCACGCTGCTCGCCGGAAGCCTGATGGCGCAGCAGGGCATCGCCCTGGCGGTGCCTGGCACCGACGAAGGGCTGACCGACGAGGTGACCGAGATCGAGGAGCGACTCGGCGCCCGCATCGGCGTCGCCGTGCTCGATACGCAGACGGGACAGCGCTGGGAGCATCGCGGGAACGAGCGCTTCCCCATGAGCAGCACCTTCAAGACACTGGCCTGCGGCGCCGTGCTCGCGCGGGTCGACACCGGGGAGGAGGCCCTCGACCGCCGCATCCGCTTCGCCGCAGGCGATGTCGTGACCTACTCCCCGGTCACCGAGCATCGGGTCGGCGGCGACGGCATGACGCTGGCCGAACTCTGCGAGGCCACCATCACCACCAGCGACAACACCGCCGGCAATCTCATCCTGGAGACCCTGGGCGGCCCCGGCGGGCTCACCGAGTTCATGCGCTCCCTGGGCGATACCACGACCCGGCTCGACCGCTGGGAAACCGAGCTCAACGAGGCCACGCCCGGCGACCCTCGCGACACCACCACCCCGGTTGCCATGGCCGACAGCCTGCATGCGCTGCTCTTCGAGGAGAGCCTCTCCCCGCCATCGCGCGACCAGCTCAAGGCCTGGCTGGTGGCCAACACGACCGGCGACGCCAAACTGCGGGCGGGCCTGCCCCGGGACTGGCGCATCGGCGACAAGACCGGCGGTGGCGGCCACGGCACGAACAACGACGTCGCGGTGATCTGGCCGCCCGCCAGGGAACCGGTGATCGTCAGCGTCTACCTTACGGAGAGCGACGCCTCCTTCGACGACCGCAATGCCGCCATCGCCGAGATCGGCCGTCTCGTGAAGGAGGAGCTGGAACAGTGAGCCGCCGCGCTCGAAGCGGCTCGGAGGTGGTGCCGAGGCGATGGAGACGGCGCCCAGGATGAAAACGCCGGCAGGGATATGAGACCCTGCCGGTATCCCCCGAGTACCCGCCGAGGACATCGCCGACATGATCGATCTCTGGACCTGGACCACCCCCAACGGCCGCAAGGTCTCCATCATGCTCGAGGAACTCGGGCTGCCCTACCGCACCCACGCCGTGGATATCACCAGCCGCGAGCAGTTCGACGAGGCCTTCCTCGCCATCAGCCCCAACAACAAGATCCCGGCGATTCGCGACAACGACACCGGCATGACGCTGATGGAGTCCGGGGCGATCATGATCTACCTGGCCGAGAAGACCGGACGCTTCCTGCCCGAGGACGCCGAGGGCCGCTACCGCACCCTGGAATGGCTGATGTGGCAGATGGGCGGCGTGGGCCCGATGCTCGGCCAGGTCCACCACTTCCTGAAGTTCAACCCCGGCAAGGCGCCCTATGCCGAGCAGCGCTTCCACGCCGAGGCCGAACGCCTCTACCGGGTGCTCGACATCCGCCTGGCCGATCACGCCTTCCTGGCCGGCGACTACACGATCGCCGACATGGCCACCTGGCCCTGGATCTCGCGCTACGAGTGGCAGCGCATCGACCTGAACGATTACCCCAACGTCAGGCGCTGGTACCTCGAGATCGCCAACCGCCCCGCCGTACAGCGCGGCTACCACTGCCCGAAGCGGGTCAACGAGATTCCGATGCCCTGAGGCAGGCACGCCACCAGGCAGTGACTGACGGGCCACCCGAGCCGGGGCCTTTCAGAACAGCCCCAGCTGGCGGTCGATCAATGCCGTAAAGTCATCACCGACTAACGGCAGGATGGCGTCGGCCACCGGCTGCAGCTGGCGGGTGAGGTAGTGATGGTAGTCGATAGCCGAGCGGCGCGTTTCCAGCGGCTCCGGCCCCGCCACCGTGATCACGTAGCTGATCCAGCCGCCACCCTGGTACTGCCGCGGCCGGCCCAGCTGATCGTTGTACTCGTCGGCGAGGCGCGCCGCGCGCACATGGGGCGGCACGTTGCGCCGGTAGTCGTCGAGCCGCCGCCGCAACCGCTTGCGGTAGATCAGGCGGTCGTCGAACTCGCCCGCGAGCGTGCGGCGCACGTAGTCGCGCACGAACTCGCGATGCGGCTCGTCGGTGAAGATGCGGCGGTAGAGCTCCTGCTGGAAGACCTTGGCCAGCGGCGACCAGTCGGCGCGCACCGTCTCCAGTCCCTTGAAGACCACCCGCTCGCCGCCATCCGCCTCGCGTACCAGCCCCGCATAGCGCTTCTTGCTGCCCTCCTCCGCGCCACGGATGGTGGGCATCAGGAAGCGCCGGTAGTGGGTCTCGAACTGCAGCTCCAGGGCGCTTTCCAGGCCGAAGGCCTCGTTCAGGTGCTCGGCCCACCAGGCGTTGACCCGGGCCGCCAGGCGCAGCCCGATGGCGCGGGCCTGCGCTTCATCGTGGGCGTGGCCAAGCCAGACGAAGGTGGAGTCGGTGTCGCCGTAGATAACGGTATAATCCTCGGCCTCGATCAGCTCCCGCGTGCGGCGCATGATCTCGTGGCCGCGCAGGGTGATCGACGAGGCGAGCCGCGGATCGAAGAAGCGGCAGCCCCGGGAGCCCAGCACGCCGTAGAAGGCGTTCATGATGATCTTCAGCGCCTGGGCGAGCGGCGCATTCTGCTCGCGCTTGGCTGCCTCGCGGCCCTGCCACACCCGGGCCACGATATCGGGTAGCGCATGGCGGGTACGCGAGAAGCGCGCCCCCTTGAAACCGGGCACCGCGTCGGCGTCGCCGGGCAGGCGCAGGCCCTCCACCAGCCCCACCGGGTCGATCAGGAAGGTGCGGATGATCGACGGGTACAGGCTCTTGAAGTCGAGCACCAGTACCGAGTCGTAGAGGCCGGGCCGCGAGTCCATCACGAAGCCGCCCGGGCTGTCCTCCCCTGGCCGCTCGCCGTGGCGTTGCACGAGGTTGGGCGCGACGAAGCCGAGCCGGTGCATGCGCGGCAGGTAGAGATGGGAGAAGGCCGCCACCGAGCCGCCCATGCGGTCGGCGGGCAGCCCGGTGACGGTGGCGCGCTCGAGCAGGAAGTCGATCAGCTCGGTCTTCGCGAAGATCCGCGTGACCAGCTCGCAGTCCTTGAGGTTGTAGCGAGCGAGCCGGGGCTTGTCCTCGGCGAACATGCGGTCGATGGCGTCCATGCGCTGGTAGGGGTTGTCGATGGCCTTGCCCTCGCCGAGCAGCGTCTGGGCGACGTTCTCCAGGCTGAACGACGGGAAGCTCCAGGTCGCCTGGCGCAACGCCTCGATGCCGTCGATGATCAGCCGTCCCGGAGCCGAGGCGAAGAAGTGGTTGGCATTGTTGCCGTGGGCGCGCCACGCCAGGGGCTCGCCACCGCGCCCAAGCAACAGCGGCACGCCGAGACGCTCGGCGTGCCGCTGTAGAATACGCAGATCGAACTGCACCAGGTTCCAGCCGATGATCGCATCCGGGTCGTGCCGGGCGATCCAGCCGTTGAGGCTCTCCAGCAGCACCTCATGGCTGTCGCAGTAGTCGAGCGAGAAGTCCCGGGCGACATCGGCCTCGCCGCCCTGCCCGTTGGCCGGTCCCAGCATATAGACCTGGCGCTCGCCGCAGCCCTCGAGCGCGATGGAGTAGAGCTCGCCGCGGGCGTCGGTCTCGATATCCAGCGAGGCCAGCCCGAGCCGGGGGCGATAGTCCGGCGCGGGCTTCAACTGGGCATCGGCCAGCGTGCCATTGGCCTCCGCGCCGCCCGCGACCCACACCGGCGCGGTGATGAAGCGCTCCATCAGGTAACGCTCCGGCGGGCGGACATCGGCCTCGTAGACCTCGACGCCCGCCTGGCGCAGCCGCTTGTCGAGGTTGATCGACTGGCGATGCTGGCGACAATAGAGGCCAAGCACGGGGCGATGGTGAAAGTCACGCAGGTCCAGCTCGCGCAGCTCGACATCACGCTCGCCGCGCAGCAGCGCCTCGGCCTGCTCGCGCTGTTCGGCGGGCACGAAGGCCACCGAGGGCTGCACCGGCAGGCGGACATGCCGGGGGCCGTCATCGGTGGCCAGCCAGAACGTGACCTCGGTGCCGGCCTGCGTATCCCGCCAGTGTCGGGTCAGCACGAACCCCTGCTGTCGCTCCACCACCACCTCTCACCCGCCCGATCCTGGGGGAATGTTACTCGGTGGAGGGTGGAAAGTCGCCGTACGGCCGAACGCCGGCGCGCTGCGGACAATGCCTAAAGGCGCTTGTGGGTGCCGTTACACAGCGGCGGCGTGCCGGTCTGCTTGCAGCCGCAGAAGTAGAGCGTCTCGTCCCGTTGCGCCTTGTAGACCACCGGCCGCAGTTCGGTCACCTTGTGGGACCCGTCGCAGAACGGCTGGGTGGCGCTGCGACCGCAGGCGCACCACACATAGGTCTTGCCGGCGACCACGTCGACGGCATAGGGCGCCTTCTGGGCAATGCGGGCATCGGTCATGGCGTTTCCCCCCGGTCGGGTGATGAGCCTGCTTCTACCCTACTGCAGCGACCACGAGGCGTCACGCCCCAAGCGCCCCTCACTCAGGGCTATCGCAGATGGCGGTAACGCTCGAGGCTGTTCCGGCGCCACTCGCTTTGGGTAACTGCGATTCCCCTGGCCCCTCACTTCTTCCGCTTGTCATGAATGTAGATGACCTTCGAGCTCTCGCCCCGCGAGGGCCTCTCCTCGATATCGAAAAGCTCGGTTGCCGCCACCAGCTCCCCGAGCTTTCGATAGCCATAATTGCGCGAATCGAAATCCGGAAACTGCTTCACGATATTGCTGCCGACCGCGGCGAGCGGCGCCCAGCCGCTGTCGTCCGAAGACGACTCGACCGCATTGCGCAGGGAGTTGACGAGCTTGGCATCCGACTTCAGCTCCCTGGTGGAGCGCCGGATCGTCTCCGGCCCCTCCTCCTCACCTTCGCGCAGCACCTCGGTATAGATGAACTTGTCGCAGGCCGCGACGAAGGGAAGCGGCGTCTTCTTCTCGCCGAAGCCGAAGACGGTGAGCCCCGACTCCCGGAGCCGGGACGCCAGGCGCGTGAAGTCGCTGTCGCTCGACACCAGGCAGAACCCCGTGAAGTTCCCCGTATACAGCAGGTCCATGGCATCGATGATCAAGGCGCTGTCGGTGGCATTCTTGCCGGTCGTGTAGCCGAACTGCTGGACCGGCTGTATCGAGTGCCGCAGCAGGGTCTCCTTCCAGCCCTTCAGCTGCGGCCCGGTCCAGTCGCCATAGATTCGCTTCACGTTGGCGACACCGTACTTGGCAATCTCCGCCAGCAGGCCATCGACGATACCCGGCTGGGCATTGTCCGCATCGATCAGCACGGCAAGGTTGTTGTTCTTCTCCATCATGTCACCCTTGATGTCATCCTCAGGCATTTTCCCACCGGGACCAGTTCGGCGCAGCGACAATCGACTCGGCATCCGCCGGCAGGGCAAAGAAGAACCCCTGCCCCTGGCGGCAGCCCAGCCCCAGCACGGCCTGCCCCTGCTCCTCGGTTTCGATCCCCTCGGCGAGAACGATGAAGCCCAGGCTGGCACCCATATCGGCCACCGCGCGGACGATGGCCTGGTCCCGGGGATCGTCCAGGATGCCATGCACGAAGCTGCGATCGATCTTCAGCTTGTCGATGGGTAGGTGCTTGAGATAGCTCAGCGACGAGTAGCCCGTCCCGAAATCATCGATCGCCAGGGACACCCCCATGCGACGGATCTCATGCAGCCTCTTGATGGTGCCCTGGTCCGAGTGCATCAGGGATGACTCCGTGATCTCCAGCTCCAGGTAACTGGCAGGCAGGTCGGCAGCTTCCAGGATACGGCGAAGCTGTGCGACGAACCCCGGCCGCGCCAGCTGGGGAGCCGTCACATTGACGGCGATGTGTCCGAACGCCAGCCCGCCATCCAGCCAGGCCCGCCCCTGCTGGCAGGCACTCCGCAGCGCCCATTCGCCGAGCGCCAATACCAGGCCGGTGCGCTCCGCCAGGGGAACGAAAACGGACGGCGGGATATCCCCTTCCCGGGGATGCTGCCAGCGTGCCAGGGCTTCCACCCCTGTCCATTTCCCGGTCCGCAGGTTGACCTGGGGTTGGTAGTGGAGCAACAGCTGATCCTGCTTCAGGGCATCCCGCAGGTCGTTCCCCAGGCGCACCCGCAGCATCGCCCGGTCGGTCATGTTTTGATCGAAGAAGTGATAGCCAGAGTCATGACGCTTGGCCTGGTACATGGCGGCATCGGCCTGCTGGATGAGCTCGTCGGCCTGTTCACTGTCATCGGGATAGATACTGATGCCAATGCTGGCCTGGGCATGCAACTTCCAGTCATCGAACTCGATCGGCGCCTCCATGGCCCGCAGCAATCGCTCCGCGGTCTGGACAGCATCCTCCGGCATGACCAGGTCCTGGATCAGAATGATGAACTCATCGCCACCGAAACGTGCTACCGCGTCTTCTCCACGAATGGGCCCGGTGAGCCGCCGCGCGAACTCCTGAAGCACCCTGTCCCCCGTGGCGTGGCCGAGACTGTCATTGATCGTCTTGAAGTCATTCAGGTCCATGAACAGCACGGCCAGGCGCGTGCCCTGCCGCTGGCTATGGGACAGCGCCAGCCCGAGGTGTCGCCGGAAATGCGTCCGGTTCGGCAGGCCGGTCAGTGTGTCGGTGTTGGCGAGATGCTCCAGCATCCGCTGGATCGCCTTCTGCCGATCGGCCCAGGCCACCAGCAGGCTCAGGCCCAGGATCAGGCCGGCGAAGCCGCCGATGGCCGCGGCCATGCTCTCCTGGGACAGCAGCGACTCATGCGCGGCGCTCATGGGGCTTTCATAGAAGCGGGAGGCCCCCATCGCCGTGTAGTGCATGCCGGCCACCGCAAAGCCCATGAAGACCCCGGCTACCAGCGTCATGCCGCTTTCCGAGAACGCCGGCAGGCTGCGTACGCGGAAGTGGAGGTAGAGTGCCGCCAGGGCCAGCAGGAAGGCCACCACGATGGAGAGAACGAAGAAGGGGAAGTGATAGCGCAGCCCTGCCATGTGCATGGCTTCCATGCCGGCGTAGTGCATGCTGCCGATGCCGACGGCCATCAACAGTGCCCCCACGAGAAGCTGATGCACCTTGAGGCTCGGATGCGCCATGAAGTGCAGGGCCGCGCCGCTGCCCAGTATCGCCGGCACCAGGGACAGCGCCGTCAGGCTCAAGGCGTACTCCATCTGCTCGTGCCCTTCCACGGAGAAGGCCAACATGCCACTGAAGTGCATCGCCCATATGCCACAGCCCATGGCCACCGCGCCGCCGAGATGCCACCAGGTCTTGCTCGTGGGCGAAGGCGAGGCGACCATGCGATCCGCCAGCATCAATGCCGTGAGGCCCGCAAAGCAGGCGATGGCAATGGAAAGCGTGACCAGCAAGGGATCGTAGGTGCCTTCCAGCAACGGGCCCAGCGTGGGATCGGAGTTATCGAAACGCCAGAATTCCATCTTGACTCCTGATCGGACTCCTTGAGCCCTTCATTCGCGCGGCAAATCCGTGCCCTCACGATCCGACATGTCATGAACCCTAGGCGTGACCAACGGCAACCGCCCCTGAATCGAGCCTACTAAAGAAATTGTCGGCTTGCCGAGCCGGGACTTTAAGGCAGCACTGAATTCTTGTCGCGAGCAGTGGATTACAGCAGCTCCCGAGACACCTCGAGCACCCGCCCGTCGACCGTGCGCTGCAACTTGTCTTCGATCTGGCTGCAGATCGATTCCACCTTCTGGGACCCTGCCGCGGCCACGACGAAGGTCCATTCGCTGGCGTCGAGCCGGTCATGATCGGCGCTCTCGCAGACCGCGATCGCCGGGTTGCGCCCGAAGCGCTCGTGCAGGCCGCCCATGCGCTGGCGCTTCTCCTTGAGAGAGCGGCAGCCCGGCAGGGAAATCCTCACGGTCAGTACGCCGATATGCATGGTCCTCTCCTTGCCCGCTTTCCTTCCGGCCCGTCAACGCCGCCCAGGCACCCGCCAGGCCAGGGAGCACGTCCCCGGCGGCAGGCTCATGCCCTGCCCGCCCGCCGCTTCTCCTGTACCGCGAGCACCACCAGGGTCAGCGCGGTGATCGGCAACACGAAGTAGAGCATGGTCGCACCGAAGCCCGGCAGGGCGTCGTGCCGGGCGGCGGCCAGGATCAGGTAGAGGGTATAGGCCAGGTAGTAGCCGAGCAGGACCCCGCCTTCCCCGCGGCTGATCGTCCCTCGGGTAAAGCAGATCGGCAGGCAGGCCAGGGCCACCGCAATCATCACCGGGATGTCGAAACCGACCATGGCCGGCGACACGGCGATCCCCGAGGGCGCCAGCAGGCCGGTCAAGCCCAGCACGCCCAGGATATTGAAGACGTTGCTGCCCACCACGTTGCCGACGGCGATGTCGCGTTCGCCGCGCAGGGCCGCGATGATCGAGGTCACCACCTCGGGCAGCGAGGTGCCGGCGGCGATGATGGTCAGGCCGATGACCTGCTCGCTCACCCCCAGGTAGGCGGCGAAGGCCACGGCCCCCTCGACGAACCAGCGCGAGCCCAGCACCAGCAGCACCAAACCACCCGCCACCAGGCCCAGGTGGATTCCCCAGTGCCGCTGACTGCGGGCCGCTTCGGTGCCGGACGTGCTGTCTGCCGTCGACCGCTGGTTCTGGATGAACAGCAGTGCCAGGTAGCCCAGCAGGCCGGCGACCAGCAGCAGGCCATCGAGGCGCCCGATGCCGCCATCCAGGGCCATCAACAGCACCACCACGGAAAGCCCGATCATCAGTGGAATGTCGAGGCGCACCAGTTGCTGGGCGACCACCAGCGGCACGATCAGCGCCGAGATTCCCAGAATGAACAGCACGTTGAAGATGTTGCTGCCCACCACGTTGCCCATGGCGATCCCGGCCTGGTCGTCGATGGCGGCCTTGAGGCTCACGGCCAGCTCCGGCGAACTGGTGCCGAAGGCCACTACCGTCAGCCCGATGATCAGCGGCGAGATGCCCATGCGAGCGGCCAGCCGCGAGGCCCCGCGCACCAGGGCCTCGGCCCCCACGATCAACAGCACCAGTCCGGCGACGAATGCGGCGATGGTCATGCTTCAGACTCCCGAGGGGCGACGTCCCGCGGCCAATTCGGGAGCATCGCGATAACCACACCAACCATGTCAGCCTGCAGCCGTTTACTCATGCTGCAAGATATTGACGAGCTTTCCGAAAGGATCGCGGACGTAGAATCTCCGCACCCCCCAAGGCTCACTTACTGGCCCATACTCGATAGGCACGCCTGCATTTTTGAAGCGTTCGAGTGCAGCTTCGATATCATCGACTTCGATGGATAGATCGGGCACGGAAGTCCCTGAGCCGCCCTCGGACCCAAAACTCACCTGTACCATCATCCTTTCATCTGAGCCGTACGTTTGAAACCAACCGTGGTCCATCAACAGCTCAAGGCCCAGGATGTCCCCGTAAAACGCTGCCGCCTTGCCGAGGTCTGAGGTCGCCGTGTTGGACATGATACGCTTGACTTTCATGCTTCACCTCGATGTCTATTTTTCCCCCAACAGCCCGGGATCAGACGGTGCGCCCGTTATCGGCTTCGTGCCGCCTTCCCTGGCGGTGGTCGCATGCAGCAACACGGACGCCTGCACCTGTTACCGGCTTATCCACTACAGCCTAATCAACCTTTCTTCGGGTTGCGAAGGAGGAGATCCTGATGTTTTACGAAAGGAGGGGGCGTTCAGGAATCACTGACGATCGCATGACGACGAAGCTGAGCGGCGGTGCGAGTGGGCCGCACGCGTGTCGTCTGCTGAACAATCGTGATGCGGGCCTTCGGCCGTGGAAGCGATGCGACCGCCGGCCTTGCCTCTGGGCAAGGTCGGCGGTCGAGGTGACACTCAAGGGTTTCCGGGCGCCGCTGGCGCAGGGTCACACGGGGGTGCCGGATACCCGGTAGATATAGCCGTCGTTCATGCTCTCGAAGAGCGCATTCTTCAGCTTGCGGGTGGCATAGACATGCTGTGCCGGGATATTGGCCTCGGCCACGCTGGGCGCCGCCAGAATGGCGGCCACCGTGCTGTTACCGTTGACCCCGTTGATCTGAACCTGCAGGTTCAGATCGCCGGCGCCGGTGTAGCCCTGCACGTCGATCCGTACGGTGCCCTGGTTGATGATGGTGCCAGCCCCACGCCAGATCGCGGTATCGGCCAGGCTGTTGATGGCCGCCACCGCATCAGCGTGCTGGTTCTGGTTCATATTGCCGAAGGCATTGCGTATCGGGCCTTGCCGTTGTACCTGTAACATGGCTGTCTCCCTACTCGGACAAAGCGTAAGCTTTGTCTGAAAAGTCGGCGAGCGATGACCAGACAAGGCAAAAATTGGCGAAAAGACGGAGTTTACGCAGTGTAAATGAGTACTTTGAGCCAATTTTTAACGCCGTATGATCGAGCGCAGGCAGTTTTCAGACAAAGCGCAGCGATGGGGTTATCGCGGGTTCACTATCCAGTTGGTGCCCAGCCCGACGATGGTGCCCCAGTTGCTGTTGGAGGTGCAGGTAATGGTCTGCCCGTCCACCTTGATGGTGCCCTTGTCGGAGTCGGAGCCGCCGGCGCCACCGAACTCGAACGGTCCGATGAAGAAGCCGCCCTCGCCACTGATTTTCTGTTTCACCTCCTCGGCGAAATCCGAGCCGGCATTGATGGTGATGGTGGGCCGATAACCGACGATCATCTGCGAAACGATGCGCGCCAGGTTGCCACCCTTGCCGAAGTAGTACACATCATTGCCATCCTTGAAACCCGAATGGCCAGGCATGAAGGGACCATTCACGTAGTTGCTCGGCATGGACGAATCAAACCAGTTTTCCGGGGTCACGTTCACCACGGATACATCCTGGAAGGCGAAGGTGATATCGTACTCACTGGAGAAGTGCTCGGTGGAGACCTTCTCTACCTTGCCAGCGGCCTCGAAGCCGAAGAAGTCGAACAGGCCTCCCAGTTCCCCCTCGGCATAGACGGTGCTATCGGACCACTCCCGGGTGGACGAACTGAAGGAGAAGGTACGGGCTGACCCGGCAGAGGCATCGCCGCCATAGTTGTCATTGGTGATGCGCTGGATGTAACTCCAGGGGGTTTCACTGAGCTGGAACACCGGCTGGTCTTTCAGCGTCGTCCCCGCCTGCCCCACTACCGTGGACAGGTTGTCATTGTATTGCGTCACGGCATCGGTGATCGGCCCCTTCAACTTCTTCATATACTCATCATAGGTCGACTGGGCGTCCTGGTACGCCGTTTTCGCCTGTTGAAGTTGCGCGGCCACGGCGATGCCTTCATTTTCCAACCAGTCAGCGAAGGCTTCGGTGCTACCGGTCTGTTGCTGGAAGTTCTGGTAGGCCACATTCACATTGGCCTGCACCCTCCCCATAGTCTGCATCGCGTTGATGACATTCTGCTGCAGCTTCTGTCCTTCATCTCCGCCGTCAGTCACCATCAGTGAATTCAGGAACGCCTTGTACTGCTGTCCGAAATTCAGCTTCATGCCATAGGTATTGGGATCCACCAGCGGACTGGCCGGTACGATATTGAGGAACTGCACCTGTTGGTAGGGAATGGAACCGATCGGCGGGTTCTTGCCGCCCCAGTTCCAGGGCTGCGGCCCGGTCAGCATTTGCGGAACGCCTTCGATCTTCATCTGATCGGTGAAGGCGGTCATGAACTGGCCCCAAAGGGTTTTTGTCAAGTCGCTCATTGTCTTGCTCCTGATAAGGGTTAAGGGGCATTGTCATGCCCTTGTGGGTCACCGATCCGTGAATCGGCGATATCAGTGTTGAGCAAGAAAAAGCCCCGGTGAAATTATCACTGCTGATGGTTGCCATCATGAAAAATGAATCATCTACTGTGATGATCACCATTACCATCCATAATGGTTAATCCCTTTTCTGCATGAAAAAAACCACTAGTATGAAAGATGGTTTCAGCCAGATTGCGCACCTCGCCTTGAGGGAACTGTCGTATTTCCATAATCATTATAAAGGATGCCATCATGATCACGCCGGAGTTACCCGCAGCGACACCGGACACCCTGCTCAACGCTCAACGCCTGGCCGCCCTGCCCGCCACCAGCGAGCACGCCTTGCCGCCAGTGGACTGGCCGACACTGGGCGTGGCGGCCAATCGTATCCCCACAGTGATTCCCCTCACCGACTGGCAGGTCAACTCGCCCTTTCCCGAAGCGGATGTGGCGGTGATCACCTGGACCAGCGCCGAGTGGGCGGCCATGAACCAGGTGCTCACCAATCGCCGCGAACCGCTCACCCCGGAGCAGGCCAAGGGCCACGACTGGCGCCAGGGCTGGGAAAAATACCAGCGTGATTACTGCCGGATTCATCAGTACATGGTGGACGTGTCGAAAACCTACCAGGGTGGCGCTCCCTCCCTGTATGACCAGGCGTGGGGCAGCGTGCGGATGGTGACCATCGGCGAGCTGAAGGTACTGCTGGTGAAGTCCGGTATGCACCTGGCCCAGGACGGCACCGACCTGCCCCTGATCCAGTTGGTCGACCAGCTTTGCCGGGAAGCCCGGCCGCGGCTGGTGCTCTCCATCGGCACCGCCGGCGGCGTGCGCGAGGAGGATGCCCTGGGCTCGGCGCTGATTACCAACCAGGCCTACTTTCATTGCCTGAAGAATTTCGCCAACGCCGCCTTCAACCACAGCACCGTGCAATCGCACTGGCAACCCGGTGAGCACTACCTGCCCCAGGCCCAGGAAGGCGTGATCCAGGTCTCCGGCCCGGAAATCCTGCCGGTGAGCCCGCAGTACCCCGCCGGTGCCCATATCAGCCCGGATGCGCCGAACAGCCGCATCAAGGTGGTCACCGGCCAGCCCATCATTACCACCGACACCTTCCTGTTCGGCACCACCACCAACGGCCTGCAGCAGTACGGCTGTATCGTGGAAATGGACGATGCCGTGGTCGGCATGGCCTGCGAAAAGCATCGGGTAGCCTACGGCTTCGTACGCAACGTGTCCGATCCGGTCATCAATGGCCAGCTACCGGACTCCCTGCAGGACAGCTGGGCCGGCTACATCTATCAGGAGCAGGGGCTGTACACCAGCTACAATGGCGCCCTGGCCACCTGGGCCCTGCTGGCCGCCGAGGCGGACCGCCAGGAGGCGCACCATGACTAAGCCCAGCTGGTACCGGCTCAGCCCCGAGCCACAACGCAACGAGTATCGGCTGGCCCCGGTCAGCCCCACCGGGGCCGGCTTTCTCGATCAGGCCAGCGCCCTGGCCAGCCACGGCTGCGAGCTGTTCGTCAGCAGCCCCCAGGGCCGGCTGGCCGCATGGGAGTTGACCCCGGACACCCTGAGCTTTACCCCGGGGGCGGAAATCAACGCGAGCCTGGCCTACCAGGCCCTCAGCCCCTTCCTGCTGGGTGGGCAGCTGCACCTGCTGGCCTACGCCCGGGACGAGGGCATCCTCGATTTCTTCCGGGTCACCGCCACTGATTTCCAGCACCTTTACCGCTATCAGCGCACCTATGGCGACACCACCACGGGCTTCACCACCGTGCATGCCTTCGGCTACCGCGATCGGTGCCTGTTCATGGGCTACAACGCCGACACCGGCGCCAGCCGGCTCTATGGCATCCAGGTGCCACCCCAGGCCCCGCTGAGCATCAGCCAGCTATGGCAAAGCGACTGGGCAAAAGGCTGGCAGGGTTTCTGCTTCTTCCAACTCGGCGGCGAGAATTTTTTCTTCAAGCACAATCCCACCTACAAGGCGGTCAATATCGACCATTATATGGATGACCCTGCCCAGGGTTCCCACCCGGTAGGCACCGGCCTGCCGCTGCCCCAGGAAACCAGCGCGGCAACGACGCTCGCCTTGCAGGAAGGCCCCGGCTTTGCCGGGTATCGGGCGGACAGCGGCCAGCTGACCGTCAACCGCTTCCACAGCGATTGCCAGGGCTGGCAACAGCAAGCCCAGGTGCCGGCCGGGCGGGGGTACTCGCAGCTGCTCGCCATTCCCTGCGGTGACGGCGAATCACTGCTGGCCCTGTACGGCTGATTTTATTTATCGGCCACCATGTCGAAGAACCAGTCGATCACCTGCTCCACCCGGCGCGGGTACTCGTGGTCCTTGATGGTAATGATATGGATATCATTGAGCAGCGGCTGACTGGCCTGATGGCGGTACAGCCGCTCCTGCTCGAGCAGGGATGCCACGCAATGGCTGGGAATCACCGCCATCCCCAGCCCACCGGCCACCATGTCGATGGCGCCGTTGATGGAGTTGATTTCCCCGGCAAAGGTCAGCGAATAGGTGTTGAGATTGCAGCGTTCGGGAAATACGTGCTTGAGCCAGCGATCATAGTAATAGCTGGAGCCGGGGTACCAGATGAAGCGCTGCTCCAGAATGGAGTTGTCGGTCAGGTTGTGTAGGGGGGCGGGATCGCTGGACACCAGCACGTACTCTTCCTGACAGAACAGCCGGTAACGCAACAGCGGATGATTGTTGTTTTCCGTGACGAAACCGAAATCCACCTGATTCTCCAGCAGCATGCGCACCACCTCCTGGGTGGAGGTGAGGGTGATGTTCAGCTCGATATCCGGGTGTGCCCGGCGTCGCTCCAGCAGCATGGGAAAGTGCGGCGACATCAGGCAACTGGGCGGCATGGCATAGGATACCAGCCCCGCCACCCGCGTCTCCATAGCGTGCACCCGATCCATGAACTGCTGGGTGCTGTGCATCTGCTGGCGAACGTATTGCATCAAGGCGTTACCGGCATCGGTGAGCACCACCTTCTTGCCGATACGCTTGAACAGGGTGACGCCGATCTGCTCTTCCAGCTTGGCGATATGCTGGCTGACACCGGACTGGGTCATGTGGGCACGGGTGGCGGCATGGGTAAAACTCTGGGTCTGCGCCGCCGCCATGAAGGCCTTGAACAGGCGCTGATCCAGCAGCATGAAATCCCGGTTGGAAAAGCTCATCAGCGTCGCCCCTCACTGGCCATCGGTGACAGCGAGAATTGCAGATTGAAGGCCCGTCCCGCCCCCACCGCCAGCCCGGCATAGTCGGCAAAGGGAGACGGCGGCACCGTCACCGCGGTGGCGCCGTCGGCCCACACCAAGTCGCCGATAGCGTCAGCCTGTAACGCCTGGCCCTGCCGTTGCCAGTGGGACCAGGCCACCAACAGGTCGTCATCCAGATAGAAATATACCCCCAGCAGCCCCTGCCGCGGCCGGGCACGCAGGGTTGCCATCGCCTCGCACACCCCCTGCCGGAAGGCCGCCACGCCTTGCCCGCGACGCAGCCAGACCTCGCTGAACACCGCCCCTTGCTGCCAGCTGCCCCCCGAATCGAATAACTGCACTGGGCCCGTCTGCTCCGGCTGGCCATCGAAGGGCGCGGGGAAATCACTGTGGCTGGCGGGCCGGCCCTGCCGGGCCTGAAAACTGAACACGGTGCCGTGCAGGGCCCCGTAGGCACGCCCTGCCACGCTGGCATGGCTGGCCTGCTGGTAACACTGTCGGCTGGGGTAAAACACCAGGGCGATTTCATCCGGCACGCTGGGATGGTCACTGGGTGGCAGTACCGACGGCACATAGGCCTGCAGGCCCTGCGGGGCCATCGACTGTACGGTGGCGGGGATGAAAATCTCCCCCAGTTGCCGGTAAAAACGCTCCCGGCCGGCGCCACTGGCCAATTCCGGCAGGGCATAGCCCAGCCACACTCGCACCGCCCGCGTCGCCTGCGCTTCTGTTGTCATTACACGCTCCCTGGTCACATGATGATAGCTCTACGCATGAGATTGTTTCGCCGATTCTTAACGCCGGATGGGCGAGCGCAGGCAGTTTAAGACAAAGCGTAGGAGCAGATAAGGTAGCAAGGGATAGAGGAGCCAAGGCAGCGCGGCTCCTTCTCGTAGACCCGCCGGTCACGGGTCTGCTGTCACAGGGCGGCATGGTGTCAACGCCAATGAAGGGAGATCTGAAAAGAACTTGATGTACTGGCCAGGTGCCACGTGGCTGCCTCCTTGCCAAGAAAGAAAGCAGCTGTGACGACCAAATATAGCGAGGCGCCAGCGACTGCGTAGCCACTGTCGCCAAAGAACCGAATGCGGGCATCGCCCTCCTCGTGCGGCAGTGACGAACGCAGGAAGAGTAGCGTATGCAAAGACCAAGAGGGTCGATAGCGGCACTATTGCCAAGAACAAGTTCAGACTGACTGTTCGTATTATATTCTCAGCGCTTCGCGTTATCCGCTATATCGTACGCCTGTGGTTGGCCGACCGGCAGTTCGTCTTTCGGGCTATCCCAAACCAAAAAGATTTTACCGTAGGTTTCTTCAATGCTCTTCACGAATTCCTCTGCTTCTTCCTCCGTCATATCTGGCAAGGTAGGATCCACCTGCCCTATCTCCTCTTTGTGATGATGCCAAAGTGCTTGTTCGGTCTCTGGTAAGGCCGCGTAGGCATCTGCATCAATAATGAATTCCACGCCAATCAAGCGTGCATTCTCTTCATCGCTGTCATACAGCTGGCATGCCGTCACGCCGCCAGGAAGTCCACCCTTACAATAGTGATGCGCAATGGCGTCAAGGTCACCGGCGATATGGCGTTTCGCATCAATGTGGACCGTCCAGCCTGTCGTAGGCGGCTCGTGGGCGACGGCCGCACCTGCGCCGGCCAAACATGCGATGCCGAAAGCGATTGACGAGATCTTGTACATGACGACCTCCCTCCGAGGCTTTTTGGAAGTGCCGCGGTGGCTAACTTTACAGTGCTTCCTACATTATGATAGGGCACGACGCCAAGGCTCACCAATAGTAATTTTTTCGTACTGCGTATCAGTTTGAGTCATGCGATATTGCGCAAGCGTAACCAACTGACTTCGAGACATAACCTGCCTCACGGCTACCGGTATAGACTTTAAACAACTGGAGCAAAACATCGACGGCGGAACCTGCACACTGGACCGAATTTCCGTTTCTGATCGAAAACGGCCATCTCCGTTTCGGCTCCGAAATCCCCTCGATGCCCCATAACGGCAATATTATATAATGGGCCATCACCTGTAGCGCGCAGTACCAGCATCTGCATCGCCATGTTAGATGGTAGCTTCGTTCCTTTCGCGAGGATTTGTCGCGAACACACAGAATTTCTCACCTACGTCCACCACGTGCGCGTCGACGAACCCTGCCAGCCCTGCGACGGCATCGGGCCAGACTTGCATCGAATTGATTGCCAGAGCCTTGTCGAAGGTAGCGCTCTCGTACGGCATTTGCCGTCTTGAAGGAGATGAGATGAGCCATACGGATACGCCTGATGCCAAACTAAACGGCGCGCTTCAGCGCGCCCTTGCTGGAGTGCCTTAGAATAGCTTGTCACCAGGCAACTCCGAAGCCTGCCTGATCCACTTCACCATGAGCTCCTCGTCAATCTGGTCGTCTTCGTAGATATGCAAGTAGCGTGTATTCTGGACTTTGGACTCGATGGGTGGGAGTGGTTGCAGTGACGTTCCGTTGAGGAATGTCACCTTGACGTACTTCGTGAAGCAATGAAAGGCCAGGAACCAGCCATGGCCCTCGATGCCATAAAAGGGGGTGTTCCACCTCACGGCTTTGCGCACGTTGGGCGCGGTGCGATCGATAAGCGCGTCGAGGCGGCGACCCACGTCGCTTTTCCAGCCCGGCATGGCGTCGATGTAGGCTTGAACGGGGGCATCGCCATCGGCCTTCACGATCTGAGGATTACCGCCTGACAGGAGAACAGGCTCCGTGCTGGATACTCTCGTAGACGGGGACGTCTTCGCGCCGGCTGGTTTAGGTTTTTTCGGCATGCCTCCTCCTTGTTAGCTGGTCTCCAACATGAAAGCACGTAGCTGCCGCTCCTCTCTCATGACGTAGAGTATAAGCACCAGATCCTCATCTTCCCGGAAAAAAATGCGGCAAGGCGGCATCACCACTTCTCTGTATATGGAATTGGGAAGCTCGGGAGGAACGCGCCCGGATTGGGGAAAGTCTTCCAGTCGATCCGTTGTGTCGAAAACCTGCTCGACCAGGTGGCTAGCGGCAACTGGATTATCCAGAGCTATGTACTCGGCAATAGAATCCAGTTCTTGAAGAGCCGGCTCCGTCCAGACTACTTCAGCCATTTACGCATCTTCTCCCTGGCCTCTGTCTGGCTGTACATCCTTCCTTCGAGCACAGCCCGCTCTCCCCGTGAGAGGCCTTCCAGCAACTCGAGCCGGCGCTGCATGAATTCATAGTCCTGAACATCGACGAGATACGCCGATGGCTGACCATGCTCCGTAATCAACACCGGTTCTTTCGACGAGTGTAGGTCTGCCAGGATTTTGGTAGCCTGCCGCTTGAGGTTTGTAACAAGCTCAACTTTCATGGATACGACCCTGAACCAATTCATCAGTGATACTATAGTATCACTTTTCGTCCGGCGCAATCTCAGCCAACGCCCCGCTTCTGTCGCGGCCCTGACGCCGCGAAGCGGCGGCAGGGACGTCGGCTGGAAGCGAAGGTTGGGCGCCGCA
Organism: Halomonas kalidii; assembly: GCF_030010475.1. Classification (NCBI taxonomy): domain Bacteria; kingdom Pseudomonadati; phylum Pseudomonadota; class Gammaproteobacteria; order Oceanospirillales; family Halomonadaceae; genus Halomonas; species Halomonas kalidii. The sequence goes on from NZ_JASCQN010000040.1 coordinate 24,636, forward strand.
GATCCTGCATCAGTGGCGTGCTGAGTCCGAATCGAAGATCACAGTCTCCTGGCCGACCTCCACCTCGCCGTAACTGAGATCGCCGACGCGCTCGTAGATGTGCAGGACGGCACCGGTCGTGGACTGCTGAGTTTCGGTAAGGCGGAAGCTACGCGGGATCGTGCCTTCGCCGAAAAGCTGCTTGCCGGTGCCGAGCACCACCGGAAAGAACCAAATGCGTAGCGTATCGACAAGATCGTGCTTGAGCAGCGTCTGGAGGAGATGGGCGCTGCCGTGGACCTGAATCTCGCCGCCTTCCTGTGCTTTGAGCCTCATGACCTCTTCGGCAACGTCGCCCTTAAGCAGATGCGAGTTGTTCCAGGCGAGCTTGTCGAGCGTCCGTGACGCGACGAACTTCGGCCGAGTATTGAGCGCCGTGGCAATCTCATCGGCCGGATCGGTGGACTTGGGCCAGGAATCCGCGAAAATTTCGTACGTCTTGCGGCCGAGCAGAAAGACGTCAGCGCGCTTGGTCCACTCGGTCATGATTTGGCCGAATGTCTCATCGAAATACGGGACCAGCCAGCCGCCGTGCGGGAATCCACCGTCACGGTCCTCGTCAGGGCCGCCTGGCGCCTGCATGACGCCATCCAGAGTCACGAACGTGCCCACAACCAATCTTCTCATATCACGCATCTCCTTTCTTGCAAACGCCCAACGTCTGAACTCACCGGCCGGCGGGGCTTTCTTCAGCAGGTCCGGAGGAATGGTGGGTTAGCCGTTACCGCTCACTGGCTGCAAGCCGCGCGCCGAGCGCAGCGAAGGCTGACGCGAAGCCATAGCGTAGCGCGCTCTGCACTCGGGCGGATTCGATAACGAACTGACGAAACCCGTACGCCAGGAAGCCGTAAATGACGAAGACGACAAAGGTCATTGCCATGAACACCAGACTCAGAACATGCAGATCAATGAGCGGCCGGGTGGAAGCAGGATCGATAAACTGAGGCAGAAACGCCAGGAAGAAGATGGTCAGCTTCGGGTTGAGGATGTTGAGCAGGAAAGCCTTCCCTATCAGCCCAATGGCTGACGTCTTCGACATGCTGCCATCGACTGAGAATGCGGAGCGATCGCGCCAAGTGGCGAAAGCCAGGTACAACAGGTAAGCGACGCCGGCGTACTTCAGGATCTGGAACGCCAGGGCGCTGGTGTGCATGACCGCAGCGAGACCGAGAATCGTGGCCACGAGGTGAGGAAGGATCCCCGCGGTACAGCCTAAGGCGGCAAAGATGCTTGCGCGTCGCCCACGCGTGAGGCCGGTAGAAACGGTGTAGACGACACCTGTCCCGGGAATGAGGACGACGACGAGCGAGGTAAGGAGGAATTCAAGCGTGATCATGTTGTGATCCCTGGTTGAGGATGCGACGGTCAACGCCCAGCTTCACCCGCGGCCCTGACGGTGCGAAGGGGCGCCAGCTGGAATCGATTGTTGGCCGGTACCTCGCTTCCATCGGAATGTGTGATTTGTAGCGAAAGCGGATACCGGTATTGTTCAGTCTGCCGCAGCGAAATGCGCCATCTGGTCTGCGTGTGCCTTCACGAAGGAAGGGCGCGCCGTGGCGCGCGCGACATAGTCACCACAGGCCGGGTATCCCGCCAGCCCGTCGAACCGGTCGACAAGGCGCAGCACATCCGCCATGAGGATGTCGGCGACGGAGAAGGTCCCGGCTAGCCATTCGCGCCCTGCCAACACCTTCTCCATGTGCTGAAGCCGGGCCTTGAGGAACCCGTCCAGATGCTTGCGCCCCGGCGTTTCGGCGATGTCGCCGGCAAACTTGAAGAGGGCCCAGGGCAGGCTCGCCATCTCGACCGAGTTGAGCGCCGCGAACAGCCATTCAATGACTTCGCTGCGGCTGCGCGGCTCGGCAGGCATCAGCGCGTCACTGCGCTCCCCCAGGTGGAGCAGGATCGCGCCGCTCTCGAAGATCGAGAGGTCACCATCGGTCAACCAGGGCACCTGCCCGAAGGGCTGGTGCGAGAAGTGCTCGGCGCCCCGCTCGCGAAACGGCACGCTCTTGACGCTATACGGCATACCGGCCTCTTCCAGCGCCCAGCGCACCCGTAAGTCACGCACATAGCCCCGGGGCATGTCGGGAACCCAATCGAAAGTGGTGAGGATCAGGTCGGTCATCTAGTGGCTCCTCTCGCTAGCGCCATCATCTGGCGCTTTCCCGCATGGCGGATTTCCTACCCAACTGCTTCGAACGTCCCTGTGCGTACCTCCCCGCTGCGCACGTAGCGGGTGACCAGCACGCCGCCAGGCGTGCTGGTCGTGTGCGCCAGGGTGAAGGCCGACACTTGTGCGTCGTCGCCGAACAAGCGCTTGCCGTGCCCCAGTATCACGGGATAGATCAGAAGCCGAAGCTCGTCCACCAACCCGGCCGCAAGCAGTTGGCGCACCATGTCGGCGCTGCCCCACGTCAACAGGTTGGCGCCTTCCTGCTGCTTGAGCGCGCGTATCGCGTCGGCCAGGGCGCCCTCCAGCGCATGACTGTTCTGCCAGTCAAGCATAGCGGGTCGATGCGTGGCCACGTGCTTGGGCACGCTGTTGAACAGGTCAGCGATGGCGTGGCTGGCGGAATCGGCCGGTACGCGCGGCCAGTACGACGCGAATATGTCGTAGGTGCGACGCCCCAGCAGCAACGCGAACGGCTGCGAGAACAGGTCCTGCAAGTCCTGGCCGATGGCCTCGTCGGCGTAGGGCACGATCCAGCCACCGAGGTGGAATTCGCCGCTGGGATCTTCGTCAGGCGCGCCGGGGGATTGAATCACGCCATCCAGACTGATGTGCTCGGCAACGATGAGCTTGCGCATACTCTACTCCAGGGTCGTCCGCGTGAAAGTTCTCGTACAGGGAATGCCTACGATCACTGCGACCCATCAGCTTCATTCCCTGACGGATAGTCGAACGAGACTCTGCGAAATCGACAGTGCGATGCCTGGATGACGCCTGACACCGGAGTCAAGCCGGGCCGCGAAGCGCTTTGGTGCTCCCCCATTTGTTTGGCGACCCGGGCTTAAAGTTGCCAAAGCCCATGATCATTGGATCCAAGGATATAGATCGCAAACTTTCCCTTTCCGGGAATCTCCAAGGGAGGCATGGCAATTTTCGCTCCTTCGGCCTCAACGTTTGCCACGGCCAGGTCTATGTCTTCCACAAGCCAATAGGGCCGAACTACCGGATCTTCAGTTTCCCGCAGAGGCCCCCTGACTCCGATAATTGAGCCATCGGATAACGTACAGGTTCTAGCTCCACCGAACAATTCGTCCGCCTCGCCAAAATTCACCCCGTGAGCAGCCTCATAGGCATTGCACACGGCATCCACATCAAGAGATACAATTTCCAGATAGTGAACTTTCATGTTTTTCCCCGATATTGAGTGCGCCTGGCGCCGTGGTAATCCGCCGGAACTGAGCGCAGCGTAATACCGGCCGGCTTCACCTATTTGTCAAGGCTCTCAACCCTCGACCAACACGAAGTCTGGAGCACCCGGCAATTTCTCGAATGCCGAACCAACTTCCGCATCCAAGTCAGCATTGAGTTTGAGATATTTGCCCATGATCGATGTTCCTTAACAGGGATTGGACCGCACGCTCCGTTATTGGATGAACGTGTCGGCGCGTTTCACCCCTCCCACTCGGTCCCAACGCTGCCGTTCACTGCCGCCGTTGCCAGAAGGTCGCCTGGCCGAAGCGCCTTGGCCCCTGGTAGCTGGCCTTGAGGTGCCGGAGATAACGCTGGGTGACCGCCCGCATCTCCTGTTGATAGGCGCCGAGCGATTGGTGCAGGCCGGACTCGATGGCCTTGGCCGCACTGGTTGCCGAGGCCAGGGCATGAAAGAGCCCCTGTGACGCCAGCGGGTCGAAGGCCAGCAGGGCATCCCCGATGGCCAGGAATCCCGGCCCCGCCTTCGACAGCTGTTCCACGTCCAGCAGGGAGGTGCCCGCCGGCCGGCCGCGTATCCGGGCGGGGGCCAGCCCCTCCAGCACCTCCGCCAACAGGGCATGCTCGCTGGCCCGGGCCAGAAAGGCCTCGGGGCGGCGCAACAGTCGACGACACAGCGGATCATCACCGTCCATATGATAGGCCAGCACCCGCTGCCCCTGGGGCAGGGGCACCGTATACCACCAGCCATGGGCATCCGCCTGAATGCGCATGGTGCCGTCCTGGCTCTCTGACCCCTGATCCAGAAAACCCTGGTTCAGAAAGCCCTGGTTCAGAAAAACATAGAGGCACAGCAGGGGATCATCGGCGCGGCGCCTCAACCCCAGTTGGCGCCCCAGGCGGCCGCTGCGGCCCGTGGCGTCCACCAACACCGGCGCCCGGAACGCTCCCAGTGCCGTGTCCAGCTGCCACTGGCCCTGACGGTGGCGAATATCCGCCTGCTTGCAGCCCTCCCGCAACGTCATCCCGGCATCCAGGGCCCGCCGGCGCAGCATCTGCTCGAACCCCCGCCTGTCCAGATACCAGCCGGGGCCGGCCGGGTCGCGGATGGCGTCCCGCCAGACCGGCCTGTCGCTGTCCCACACCGATACCGCGGCGCCCCGTTCCCGGTGCCCCGCGTCCTGGAAGGTCGCCAGCAGCTCGAGGCGCTGCAGCAGCACGGCGGCGGCCCCCGGCAGGGACTCCCCGATCGGCGGCGCTGTTGCCGGGCGGGCCCGGCGCTCCAGCACCAGCACCCGATGTGCCGGCCGCAGCAGGGTGCCGAGGGCCAGGCCCGCGGGCCCGGCGCCGACGATCACGACGTCGAAGGGGCGCTCACCGGCCATCAGCGGCCGCGGCGCTTGGCGATCAACAGCTCGCGCATGCCCTTGTCGGTCTCGTGCCGCTCCTGGGGCGTCATGTCGCGGCCGCCCCTGTCCTCGACCTGCATCAGCGGCGGGAAGTCGGGATCCCCGCTGGGGCCAGGCCGCACCTCCACGATCCCCATCCGGTCGAAATGGGCCACCATGTTCGCCAACTGGTTCAGGTGGCCAACGCCCAGGGTGCGGTCCCAGTCGGAGCGCTGATGGTAGGCGGCCAGGCGCTCTTCCCTCGGCAGCGAGGGGTCCATCACCTTGCCGTAGTTCTCTTCGCTCAGCACCTGGTTGGGTACCCGGGCGGGCCAGAAGGTGGGCAGGTAGGGATCGTATTCGGTGTCGTAGCCGGAGCGGCAGCTGGCGGTATCGGTTTGCCAGGGGATGGCCATCCACCGGGTGATGGAGCCGGGGATCTGGCCGTACAGGGGGCCGTTGTAGGACGTCGCCATGGCCGGGGTCAGGGTGGTGCCGTAGTCCGGCTCCGGATCCTCGGGGCTGCGGTGACGCCAGCGGTAGGGTTCCATGTACATGGTGCTGTGGCGTACCGGCCAGGTCATCTCGCACCCCGGGTGGAAGGCATCGGCGATGCAGAACTCCAGGGCCGCCCTGTCCAGCATGGCGGGCTGCTGCTGCAACGGCACCTCGTCGATGGAGCGCGGTGGTTGCCGGTGCGGATCGTAGTCCGCCACGAAGTCCCCTTCTGCCCACGTTTCCAGCAGGGCCAGCTGGGTGGTGGTCAGGGCGTTCATGGCGTCGGGGACCCTGGGCATGGGGACGTTCATGGCGTCGCCATAGATCCAGGGCCACGGCTTCATGGAGGTGTCGCCGTCCCGGGGATTGCGGAAGCCGTTGGCGACGGTACGCCTGAGCTCGGCATAGGTTGCGCCCGGCTCCGCCAATTGCGTGAGATAGCGAGGTTCCAGGAAGTGCTGGGGCATGCCATAGCCGAAGCCGGCGGCAAACCCCGCGTTCATCCATTGCAGATCGCACATGGCCTCGAGGATGGGCAGTATGTCGTCGCTGAAGGAGGGCCTGACGGGCGCCGCCAACTGGCCGGCCTGGATGGCCAGGTCCGTCATCAGTGCATACAGGGTACGCACCGCCCTCTGCTGGGGGCCGTAATTGGGCGGGGCCACCACCACCCAGGCCGGGGCCACGGCGATGGAGCGGCCATCCACCAGCACCGTGGCCGTCACCGGGCCGTCGCTGGTGTCGTCGTACCAGCCGTCGTTGTTGGCGAAGGTGGTGGGGGGCTTCTCCCCGCAGGAGGCGGAACGCCCATGGCCGCCGAAGACCTGCAGGCGGCCGACGGTGTCGGTGCGCAGTTCCCCCAGGGGCACCTCGGTGTCCATGAAGGTGCCGCCGTCGAACCGGAACTCGGGCCCCAGGCTGGAAGGGGTGTCGATGCTACGGGCGCCGGGGGTGATGGCCAGCTTGTGCCTGTCGGGCGGTGCCACCTCGGCGTTGCGACGCTTGGAAGGCGTTGCCGTCGCCGCTTCCGGGATATCCAGCGCGAGCTCGAAGTTGTACCAGGCCGCCTTGTGGTTGGCCAGCTCCACCGTCCAGGTGATCTCGGTGGCGGGATCCATGGTCAGCTCCCGCACTACCCTGCCGTTGCCGTCGTAGGCGTAGATGCGGAATTCGGCCACCTCGCGCTTCAGAGCGCCGGTGGCGTCCCGGTAGGCTCCGGGTTCCCTGGGCAGGGGCTCCGTGACCTGGGGGCCTATGTAGAAACCATCGGTTTGCCTGGAATTGCCGACCCTGGCGATGCCGATGGACGGATGGATCTTGGCGTAAGCGATCTCAGCCATCTGTTCACTCCCTTGTTGTATGGCACGACATCAAGAGGCGTAGACGCCCTGGCGCCGCACCGGTTCATGAATCCTTGAACTGAAATAGCACCGCTGGCTCAGCGGTACGTTGCTGCATACCTGGATAAGGAAAGAGAGGCACTGGTGCACTGCAGCTGGGCAAGATCAGAGTGCCATGAACGAAGCCGTTTCGACTTCTTCGCAGTCGAGCTGTTTCTCAATGACGCGGGCAAGGTCATCAGGCAAGGCATTTGAACTATCTTCAGCACCTTCGAGCGGCCCCGGAAAGTTGCTGGAGATGACTGCCTACTCGCGCAGTCGTCGACTAAACGTACTGGGTTTCCTGAGCTGCCGAGGTAGGCTGGTCTATCAGACCACCACCGAATCGGTGACGACAGAGACGGTTATGACCACTCCCGTTTCAGTGGCCGATTGTCAGATGATTGGCATCACCACACACTCAGCGCTTCCGGGCAGCGTCGGCCGACACCGCCCATACGCCGTGCGGGCCCGGCCCGACCTCAATCGTGGCGACTTTCTCGCGGGTGGCGACGTCGAAGACTACGAGGGTTCCGTGCGTGTGGTCGGCGACCGCGGCGAGCCCCCCATCAGGGGTGAAGTTGACGTGGTGGGGACTCCCCGGGATCTCGAGACGGGCCAGGACCTCGTAGGTGGCAGTGTCAATGACGATCGCCTCGCGGGTGTGATGATCGGTGACCCATACCTCGCCTCCTTCCGGCGTGAACGCGAGGTGGTGGGGCTCTTCCCCAACCGGCATGGTCTCCAGAAGCTCACCCTCCGCACTGAAGGCGTGCACGGGACCACGCCAGTCCGTCACCCAGAAACGTCCGTCGGGGCCAAACAGGATGTTGTGCGGGGACTGGCCGGTCGGGAGGTAGTTGACGACCTCATGCGCGTCGAGGTCGACGATGGCGAGCTCGCCGGTGTGGTTCAGCGTTACCCAGGCGGTCATCCCGTCGGGGGCGATCGCCGTGTCGTGTGGCTGGCCCCGGAGGGGGATGCTGGTAATGTGCTCGCCGTCAAGGGTGACAAGGTCGAGTCGCTCGGCCGTCTCGTTCGCGACGACGAACAGGTCGCCGGCCGCTTTCACGTCGTGCGGGGTGTCACCGAGCTCGACGAAGGTGAGTTCCCCGTCACGAACGAGAGCGAGCTCGGTTCCCCGGTACAACGTCCCGGCGGCAGTCCCATCCTCAGCGACAGTGACGTTATGCGGACCACCCGGCGTGTCGTACCCTTCCATCACCTCCCGCGCATCGAGGTCGACAAGAACAAACCGCTCGGCGTCCTCGACCCCGACCCAGACTAGCCGCATGCCCGGCTCAGGGGTGGGCGTTGAGGCAGGGGCCAGTTGCCAGCCCGCAAGCACCGCCGCTACGAACGAGACGAAAAGCCACCGCAGGATGCGATACCCTCCCGCAGCCGTGCCCGCCCGACGGTAGCCAACTGCTGAGCAGCTACCGTTACCGCCCCTTCTGCAGGGGCACAGGTGCGCGCCCAGGCTGATCAGCCATTCGCCTCCAGCCCTGGCCTGCGGGGTGGGGGACTCGGTGCCCGAGTCCATGTTGCCAACGATAGGAGGACGGAGGAAAAGTAAAGATGACATGGACGTTCCTGATACAGGTGAACAAGCAGGTTTCCGCCGTTTCAATGACTTGGCGGTCTCAAGTTCCAAGTGCAACGCTATTGAAGGGTGCCCGGACCAGCGACCGATTTGTTGAGCACCTCGGCATAGACTTCCCACGGTGTTCGCCAGTCCAGTGTCTTGCGCGGCCGGGACACCCTCCGGCAAAGGACTCCGCTGAGGGAAAGCCACTGGTCAGGACCGAGGCCGGTGGTGACGACGGCGGCATCGCCCCCTCGACAAGCACGAGGCACCCTTGCGAAGGCCACGCCATGCACCACCAAACAGCCTGGCAAACAGATCGGCCCGCAACCGGGCATTGCGCTGCTCCAGTGCCCGCATTTTCGGATCCGGATTGTGGAAGGCCATCGTCACCTCCGCTGTCGCGATCACACTAGGTGCATAGCATAATAGGGGCACCGCGCAAGCTTTTCATGGTTGCCTGAAAGGCAGGAACCGGCCAATACCGGAGTTTCAGCACGGCCTGATATGTCATTCCACCCTTACCAACAGTGCGGGCCTGAATGAGTACATCGTGTGATGGCAGGCATGCGGTGTCTGTCTACATCGATACCCACCAGGATGATGCCGCCGGCAAACTGCAGGTGATGGGCGGAGCCCAGGCCATCCTGACCGCCATCGCCTGCCTTGCGATAAGAGGCCACGAGTGTCCCTGCCAGGATGCGTGGGGTAAGCCCCTGATTAGGTGGAGGTACGGTGCATTCTTCGCAGGGTTCCTACGGTGGGGCTCGCTTCGTCCATGAGGCCTGCCGAGCCACTGGAGTCTACTCCTCATTGCCCCGCGGCTTTAGCTCGGCGGGCTCCAGGCGCTGCGGATGACCATCGGGGCGGAAGAGTAACGACCTCGTCAACAGGGCCTGTCTCTGGTTAGATGCGTCTTGGGCGACCTGCGTCCCTGACGACCTCCATCCCCATCGACACCCCGGAGCCCACTTATGTCTCGCGCTATCGACATTCCTGCCGCCGACGGCACCATCGACGCCCATGTCTTCACGCCCGGGAGCGCCGAAGGCCCACTGCCAGCCGTGGTGCTGTTCACCGATATCGGCGGCCTGCGCCCCTGCTATCACGAGAAGGCTCAGCAGATAGCAGACAACGGCTATGCCGTGTTGATGCCCAACGTCTACTACCGCAATGCGCGCGGCCCCGTCGTGCCGGAGGGCAAGTCCTTCCGCGATCCGGATGTGCGTCCGACGCTGTTCGAGTATGCCGGCCACCTGACGCCCGAGGCGCAATCCCGCGATTTCGTCGCCCTCCTCGACTGCATCGATAGCGAGGCCGAGTTCGCGGACGGCCAGGTAGGCGTGGTCGGTTACTGCATGACCGGCTCCTTCGCGCTGCGCATGGCGGCCGAACACCCCGACCGCGTCGCCGCCGCGGCCGGCTTTCACTCGGCCCGGCTGGCGGGCACCGACGACCCGAACAGCCCAGTCCACGTGGTCGGCAGCATCGAGGGGCGCGTCTATCTCGGCCACGCCGACCAGGATGAGCTTCTGCCCCCCGAGCAGATCGCCCGCATGGACGAGGCGCTGGCCAAGGCCGGCGTGCACTTCACCACGGAGCTCTACAAGGGTGCAGCCCACGGCTTCACGGCCAAGGACGCCCCCGCCTACGACGCGATCGCCGACGCCCTGCATCACAAGCGGCTCGCCATGCTCCTGGAAGAGACGCTGTAACGGGACCTTCCCCGCTTTTCATCAGCGGTCCCGCTGTATGGGGCCGCGATGGCGGGAGCAAAGCCCGCCTTTGACGAGGGTAAATGGGAACCTGTCCCCAATTACCCAACTTATACCTACTCTCGGCCAGGAGCAGCCCTTCAGCGAGAGATGATTAACAAGTCTTCCTCTGCCTACTTGCGGGAGGAGTCCATATATGAATTGTTAGGCCGCACTTTCTGCGCCATTTCTATGCCGCCCTCAAGACTGCGGGTCGAACCCGAAGACGCGTAGCTCTTGGTCACAACGACAGGCCTTCGCGATGCGCGCGGCCCACGCGACGGCCTCCTCGCGTGAGGGTAGTTCGAGCACAGTGAAGCCGCCGTCAAGCGGGGGCGCCCATGGGTAGCCGCCCTCGGCGACTGCTCCGTCTGCTCCGACGAGAACGGGCGGCACGCCTTCGTCGATGCCGCCGCCGAAGACGTAGACGCCGGCGGCTTTCGCCTCGTCGATCACGGCGTGCGCGTCGCGACCCACCGCCTCCCACTCGCCTTCGGGCACGACCATCGCAGCGCTGGGAAAGGAGATCAGGTACTTGGCCATGGTGCTATTTCCTTTGGAGATTGATGTCGGTCGTGGAGCGAGTGTGCGGCCTAACAGTGATTATACCGCACGCCGTCTGCGCCCTAACCTACTGAAATACCGTAATATTAAGTATAGCTCGGCAGTATAACACCGATCATCGTGCCGGCTACATAACACGAATGGATGTGCCCGCAGCATCTACCGGCAGTCCCGCTTAGGGTCGTCTGCTGTCATTTACAATCAATCAGCATGGTCTGAAATGCTCCTTACGGCCAAGAGCGGTCTTTCAGCAAGGTCTGATGTAACGCCAGCCATCACGCGCTTGTCGCGTGCATGGCATCCCATTGCTCCCAAGCTAACCGATACAGCCTCACTGGACGCCCATGGAATTCAAGGGCATCGAACTTAGCAAACCCTGCTTTCTCAGCGACCTTCAGCGATGCGACGTGCTCAGGCTCGATGATTACTACCACCGAATGGAACTGTCTATTTCCAAAAGCATAATTTAGTATCGCTTTCGCCGCTTCAGACGCTAAGCCCATATTCCAATAACGCGTGGCAAGTCGATAGCCAAGGTTGATTTCCTCGACATCAGCGACCAATTCTGGTCCAACACCGCAGAACCCTATCAGTGCAGAATCTTTTTTATCGATTAGTGCCCATGGCCCCACGCCGTGTGACTCGTAGCAGGCCAAACACCACTCAATGAACTTGCGGGTAGCGGCCTCATCACAAACGCCACAGACCGAGGATTTCATGACATCAGGATCGCTGAGAATTTCGGTCAATGCAGGAACGTCCCCGAGGGATAACAGCCGTATAACCAACCTCTCCGTTTCGCAAATTTGCACCATCGCCTCCCTTTGCATAACGCCGCGCTCTGCGGAAAATTTTTGAGCGCAGCGGAAAATTTGTCCGACAGCAGCGCTTTGTTATGCTTTGGTTTATGGAACAAGTTCATTTTCATTTGGTGTTCCTTTATTTATTACACTCTGCCGAATGAGATTCTTCAAAAGTTCAGCAGACTCCTCAACAGCTTGTGCGAGATCACCTTTGACCTTTGAACCATGCACAGCGGCGGATCGCGAGTTATAAAGTTTTTTTACTGACTCAAACTTGGCCTTACATGCATCTGCATCAACAGGATGAAGAAAACGTGCAATATAAAGGCTAATTCGAAATCGAATTTCTGAGCTTGCTCCGAACATTCCTTCTATACCCGCCCAAAGAACTGCCATCTTAATTCTTGGCATGGCGTGCCAACGATACGAAGCTAAACAGTGAACGGCAGTTTGAAATTTGTCGTTATCGAGAAGTTTCCTTGCGTTGTAAAAGTGTTCGGTAATCCACGTTACGTCATCAGCATTTAGTTTGTGTGGTGAAGTCTGAGTTAAACCATGCATATGATAATTCGTTGCTCGAAGATGACTTTTTGAGGATATTGAGCTGGCCTCTGTGTCAGACTGGAGATTGAAGCCTACTTCGGTATGGAAAATTGCGCTGAGAAGAAGTGCATCCCAAGAGGAGTTCCAAGCGATAGCTGCTAGCTCTTTGGGTGTCGGAGCAGAAATCTTCATTTGAGCTGTAATACGCGGAATGAATGCAGCTACAACAGCTATATCGTCAGGACGAGTACATGTGGATATTGAAGTTGCCAAATCAAGGTGAGAAGTGTCTGCAGCCAGTAGGTTAACATTTTCGTTAAGCTCAACATCTGTAGCAACCTCAAGGCCACTGAGCAAAATATAAGTTGTATTTCCTGTTCCTACGACTTGCATAGGCCTCCTAAAGCATAACAGTGATATTAGATAGCGTGCTCGATAACAAGGATGAACGCGCCTGCGCGTTCAACAATGTTATTGCTGCACGCAAAACCCTCTCTATCCTACTGAAAAACCGGCAAATTAAGTATAGCTTGGCTACATAACAACAATCATCACGCACGCTGCATGACACCGATGAAAAATCGTACTGCCTTTGCCGACATGGCCGCTTAGGGTCGATTGCGCCTTTTGCATGAGTGTTCCTGTTTCGGCAAATAACTATTAGTCAGCAAGGGAAAAATGCAGCCACAAGCCCCCTCCAAGATGCTATAAAAGCTCGGCTCTAGGATCGCCCACCTCCCTCGAACTCCTAGGCAACCGGTCTGAAACACGAGAGGGAGCCGACCTCCCGCGCCAATCGTCAGCTCCTCTCAAGCTTGGTTAGCAAAAGGTCACCGAAGACCGTCATGGCTAATGAATATTGAGGATGCTCCCCTAGGGCCTGCCCCACAGCCTCGTTAGCCTTCTTCGTTGCTTGGAGTATTGTCGCACCGTCCTCCCATTCCCGAAGGAACGGCTCTAGCCAGCGGTAGGTCACTTTCACGTCTAACGGCCATGGCGAGGCGATGACCGCCCGACAGCCTTTATTCAGGAGCAGTTTTGGAAGCCCGACAGCTGTGTTGTCTAACGGATGCTTGTCGATTCGTCCTCCACTGCAGACAAAGAGAATGACAACCTCGACGCCCGCAAGAGTCGATGCAAGCGCGGAAGGGGATTCGAACAGGCTGGCTTCGTCACGAATGCTATGGATGTAACGCCCATCAGCTGTAAGTCCACCATGGGCTGTCACTACAGCTAAGCCAGCGTCAGCCATGTTCTGTGGCAGTTTCCGGTTTGTATCCACCGAAAACTCGAACTCTTCAAAAGTGTCTCTGAGCCGATCGAGTGCTAAGTCTAATGGGCCCTCAACCTCTGGGCCATCCTGAGCTGATATCCATGCCTTATATGCGGTTTTGCCATTGCGCGCGCCCCCCCTGACCATTGAGAACCACGTAAGCGATGGCACCAACCCTACTGCAGAAGCGATACCGTGAAACTGGCTGAAGCCACCCGCGTTGTCCGGTTCGGCGATGTTAAGGTTGTAAGCTAACTGTTGTAGTAGCGGCTCAGCAATGACCATCAGTGCGTTTGATGGCGGTAAGCGTACATCTAGCGTTTCCATTGAGATGTAAAACTCGTTATGCCCTTCTGCAGTATCAATGTGGCCGTACTTCTGGGGATAGTTCTGAAGCCACGCGAGCAACCGCAGTTTAAATGGCCGAGAATGACGGGGCTGCTCGATATACTGAACCTCTCCACGCGATACATATGTCACACTAAGTTCGCCACTGCTATCCACACCGATGAATGCGACATCAAGCCCAGCCTCGTTCAGGGACTGAGAATAACGAACTGGCCAGTCGCATTCCAAGGCAGGGGGCACAGAAGGCAAGGTAACCGCGTGGTCGGCTAGAAGCTCGACCCCAAACGCCTTGTTTTCGTCAGACGAATCGCCCTCTGTTGGCTCATCTATAAGCCGACGCGCAACAACGCTAACGAGCGCTAAGTCACCAGGTGCATCACTAGCATATAACCCCCTCTGCACACGGTTGAACAAGTCGGCAACGTCGGATGCCGAGGGTGCAACTGTCGAAAATGTTTGCACCAAATGAGACGCTTGTGCCCCCACTAGTTCAAGACCTTCTTTAAGTTGATTACGCGCTGTCTCGCTGACCCCCACCATACCTGCATCTGCTTTCTGAATAGTCTGTCCCAGTAAAACTACGAGTGGGAAAAGTAAGCTGCGATCGCTCTTAGCAGCATCATAGTTGCCGCTCAGCCTTTCTACGATCGCACCGATTTCTGGAGAATCTTTTTCGACTCTTGGTAATCTCAAGCCCAACTCCAAAGTAACAATGCGAGCATCATCTTCCGCGTCGTAGCCTAAGTCCCCGGTCAATTTTTTTAGGCTCGGAACGAACTCGTTCGCCAAGTCAAAGAGCCCCAGATCACGCAGAATACGAATCGCGGTATGAATTTCTTGCCAAAGATCAGGCTTTTCCACTGGAGCGCCGGTTGCCATCGCCGACACGAGGCCAACTAGAGCCTCGGTTAAATTCCGGCAGCGATGGTAGATGTCCGCGAATGCATGCCAGGCTAAGCGAGCACGCAGTGCATTTCCTTGTCCGATTAATAGCGCCTGCTCCACTAGGTTTCGAGCGTGCTGATAGTGTCCCAAAGTGGCGCACTGGCCAGCTACTAACCGTAGTACCCGAAGATCTGCATTACGCTCTTCGTTCGCATGTGGCGCCATAGCACACACTAAAAGTAGAAGTTTTTCTAGGAAGTCAACATCAACATCCTCACCCTCTGGTGCACTCATCGAAATTAATCGAGTCACCAAGCGAATGACATAATCTGGATGGATTGCCAGTTCTCTGGGCAGCACAGTAACCCCGTGCTCTCCTGAGCCTTGACTACCAAGCCAACTTAGGCCTTTTTCGACCACAGCCATCAGAGTTTCTTGATCGGGTTCCTGGATGTCGGCCAGATCTTCCGCACTATTCTCTTCAGCTTCCTTGTTTCGGGTGGTTAGACTTATACCTTCACCCGCAAGGTCTAGCATAATGAAGGCAATAATCGGAACGCCAATGTCACCGCATGAGTCCACTGATAACAGTCGCGAAACTTCTATGCGAATCGAACCATCTTCAGGATGGTGAGCAAGAAAACGAAATACCGGCTTCAGAAGCTCTCGATAGTAATCGCCTTCATCACGCCCGATTTCCTCTTTTAGCATCATCGCCCGAACGGACGACAGTGTGAGCTGAGTTCCCTGCCTCCCGTAAAGTTCGGATCCAGTGATCTGGCTCGCAGCGTCAGCTGCGTCTCTATAACGTCCAAGATGCCACGCATGCATGGCGCAACAGATCACGGCCAGCTCAAACCAATCGCTGCCCCAGCTATGAGCGTCCTTAATCAAAAGACTGTAACTCTGCTGGGGCGATAGTACTCCATCCAGTATTGCTAGGTGCCTCTCAGTGAGTCCCGCCGTGGTGAAAAAGTCTTCCGTATCGAGTGTTGCATCGCGGCAATTCATCAGCAAACGACGATCACGATTCTCCCTCAGGCGTGACGAACTCGGGTAAAGCTGTGCCAGTCTTTCATCATAGTTTTCAATCAGTGTGTTTTTCTGAAGGAGTGTTGCAAGCTCGAGTCCTTGCTCGATCCACATCTCGCTGTTCAAGCCTGTGGCATCCTCAGGTAGGAACGCGAGGGCGAGTGAATTATCTCCAGCTTTGTGGGCAAGCCATGAGAACTGCACCAAATTCGTTGGGTCTATTGATGGCAAGTGTTGAGTAAGCTGCGCAAGAGCATCAAGCGCTTCGTCGGCTCGGCCTGCTCTGGAGAACAGCTGGGCCAAAAGATGCAGCCGATTTATATCGGTAAGCCGCATTTCCTCTATCTCTACCATCACCGCTGCCATGTCTCCGCTGAGAACTAGCGATATCCATCTCTGCGCATTTTGCTCAACAAGGTCCTTTGCATCAGGCTTGCTGACCAGTGCTATTACATAGCAATCATCCACACTAGTTAGCAGGTTTACATTGCGTTCTAATGTTGCTGGGGTCTCATCGACATGAGCGACCACATAACTATTGATATCTCGAACTGCAGAAACGCTTAAACTGCAGAGACTCACTACATGCGGTACCCATATATCTTCAGATATTAGGACAGCCGATACCCCAAAGGCTGCGGGCGGTGCAATATCCTGATCTCTGTAGAGACTTGCATCCGCAATAGCCACAAGTGTCTTCCGACTTTGCGACAAAATGGTGGCTTCCAATTCAGCAACATCAAGGCTCGTACTACTCACGACTCGCGTAATGCGCTTTAGGAATGCAATCAGCTCGTCATCCGCTGCTTTGCCACTCAGTGTCACGAACCCAGATATTAAAGCCTTGATGACAATTTTGGGTGTCATGGTAGTCACTGAGGTCGGTGGTAAGATGACAACAACACCATCGAACGGTCGATTTCCCTCATCATCTCTCATGTTTAGAAGCAATATCACTGTTCGTCCGATGACTTCATCAAACGTACCACCTTGAATCAGGTCAACGCTTCCAAGAGAAAATCCTTGGGAGAATATCTCACGAGGGTCAAACCCTTCGATGCGTACGTCTTGAGCACTTTCTGACTCGTTCATTTCTGCTCTTTGCCTTCTGGTTGCGATAGCAAAACTAAGTTACCCAAGTCACTCTCAATAGCGCACAACAACTGCATTCCTTCCAATACCTTTCGCACGCCTGATAGCGTGGTGCTTGCTCAAAACCAGTAGTAAACTTGTAGACGGCTGTATCTATGACATTACTTTTCGTGCAGTGCATAGAGGGATTATCCGCCGCCTATGCTCGGCTAAAAGCCATAAGGATCACGCCCCCTCAGATCTAGTCCAAGAATTCATTAGACTTCAAGACACTTCCGAGCAAAACACGGTACATATTTTGTACGCTAGATTTCCATCAATAAGGAATGTCCGGTTTGGGTCCAGGCCGTGTGAAAACAGAAAAAAGCTTGTCTGACCCAAGAATCGTCCCCCTCAGCCGTTCGGTGAGCCCATCTGAGCCACTGCTTTGATGATTGCTGTCTGGCATTGTCGTGACATATCTGGATTTCTGCATCACCAAATAGCACCGATATCGCGCTTTACAGCCCTTGAAAACATGGGAAAAACGGGCTGATTACGCCCGTGCAGCCCGTATTAACTCATTGACACCGAGAATGCTCATGACACGCTTCAGATTGTAGGCCAACACATGAAGACTCATTTCTGTGCTCACATTTTTAAGCCGCCTTGTCAGGAAATGCGTCGATCCCATCCAAGCCTTCAGCGTCCCGAACGGGTGCTCTACCGTTTGTCGCCTTAGACGCATCATCTCTGGATTCCAATCGAGACGTGACTGCGCTGCTTCAAGCACATCTTCGTGCTCCCAACGTTTGATCCGCCTCTGCTGTCCAGTCGTACACTTCTCCTTTATGGAACAGCTTCCACATGCCGAGCTCCAGTAACAATGCAGCTTCTGCCCATTCTCTATAGTTTCAAACCGCCATATCAGCCGTTGCCGCGCTGGACAGATATATTCATTGCTTTCAGAGGAGTAGCGAAAAGCGCCTCTTGGGAAAAGCCCCTTGGCCTGACTTGGCGATGTCACTGGCTTGGGTAGATAGGTAGTGATTCGTTCCTTGTGGCAGGCCAGAATTTCCTCGCCCTTGTAGTAGCCCCTGTCGGCTACGACTTCGAGCTCCTTGATGCCAGTGGCCTCACGAGCTTGCTTGGCCATGTTGGCCAACTGACCACGGTCATGGCCGATGTTGGTCACCTCGTGGGCCACAATCAAATGATGCTGGCTATCGACAGCGGCCTGCACGTTGTATCCCACAACCCCTGTCCCTCTGCCACTGGTGGCCATGGACCGAGCATCCGGGTCCGTCAAGGAAGTTTGCTGGTCGGGAGACCGTAGCCGCTCCACCTCAACTGACTGTAATCGTGAGGTTTCTTCCCTCAGCTTTCTGATTTTCTCCTTCAGGTGTGCGGTCTTGGCCTCTGCCAGTGCAGGCTCCTCGCGATCGGCTGCATCAAGCTGGGTGAGGTATCGTTCGAAGCTTTCTTCGATCTGCTCGAGGCGACGCTTCATCTTGGTCGCTGTGAAATTACGGTCACGGTTGTTGACGGCCTTGAACTTGCTACCGTCGATGGCCACGATAGCTTGGGAGAAAAGCTCCAGGCGTCGGCAAAGCACGATGAACTCTCGACAGACCCGACGAATGGCCTCGCCATTATCCTTGCGGAAATCCGCGATCGTCTTGAAATCCGGTGTCAGGCGCTCAGTCAGCCACATCAGCTCGACGTTGCGCTGCGTCTCACGCTCCAGGCGGCGACTTGACTGGAGGCGATTGAGGTAGCCGTAGATGTAGAGTTTCAGAAGAACAGCAGGATGGTAGGCTGGCCGCCCCGTTGCGTGCGGATCGACACCCTTGAAACCGAGGATTCTGAGGTCGAGCCCCTCAACGAATGCCTCAATGGCACGGACCGGGTTATCGTCTGCGATGAAGTCATCCAAAAGTGCAGGAAACAAAGTGCCTTGGTCTCGGGCCTCTCCTACCACGAATCGCTTCATCGCTATTTCCTCAGCGGACCTCGGCAAAGTATAGCGGCCACCACGTTTTCACACAGCCTGGGTCGTCAGCTGTCGAAACCATTGCATCAGCGTAGTCTAAAATTCCCTAACCGGCCAGAAGCCGTCGTTCAGAAAAGGCTTATATAACGTTTGAGTTCAGGGGCTGCCGGAACCCGAAGGACGGAGCACACCGGATAGCGCCGCTTGAGGGCGGTACCTTGGAACAAAGAGTTGGGCATCTTTTTACCGAGAGACGCCTACCGGGCTAGGCCAGAGCACAGTCTTCTTCGGAAGAATCGCAGAGCCCTCAGTCCCAACCAGCGTCCACTCAAGACGGTTGTTGTTTCCAGTCAATTCGAGGTTGACCTTGGCCACCGGGATCACGGATCGATTTAGCAGCCGAGAGACATGGACTTTAGTAGAGAACCACCCGATGTCTGCATGAACCTCAAGCGGATGAGGGTCCTGGCTCGTAGCGAGACTACCAATAAGATCTCCTTCTGAGTTCTCCAGCTCAAGAGTAACGAAGAAGGTCTCGTTTGACGACATACCCCCTTCGTTTGTCCAGGCCCGCGCAATTTCCTTTCGTGTGACGGATATGGATTCCTCGCGGACGCCTTGGAAGTAGATGAATGCCGCAGACAAACCGCCTACAATTCCAACCAGATAGGCAAGGGCCTCAAGCCCGTCCTTTAGGTTCCATTCAGCCAAGTTAATGCACCTCTCTCGCTGGATACCCAACAGGTATTAGACTGTCCGCTCTGATATTGGATGAACGAGCATGCAGTATTTGCTAGCATGGCCTCTTTGAGTCGTCAGCTGCCGCAGGTACCCAATCAGCATAGTCTGAAGTTCTCCATTCGGCCAGAAGAATACATTTAACAGAGCTGATATGCGGTAAGCACGAGACGCGTCCTTTAAGACGTCGCCACCATGCCTTGAGACTCGGTGCTCACTTCATGGTTACTGCGACGAGACCAGTAACTGCACCGACAACACCTGTAAGGGTCGCAAAAATCATGACGACAAACTCAACTTGTTCCTTCTGCTCTTTCCGCAAGGATGATCGCAGCTCAGAAATGCCGTTATCGGTTAGCACATAGCGGTTGCTGATTTTATTGCACTGTTCCCACATCCCTTCTGCCTCATGTGATGGAATGGCCACAAAGCGACGCTTCGCCCTTCGGGTGAGATAATCTGTTGCGAGGATCGAGATCTCTTCGTCGAGCATGCTATCCTCGAAATAGCTTTCATGCTCAATAGACTGTATTTCTTCTCTCGGCTTTGGCTCCGCTTGTGCATTTCTGATAGCCACTCTATAGGAGTTACTCACTGCTTCCTTCTGGCGAAAGAGCTTGGCCAACTTCGCCCGATACTGCAGGTATTCGATCATCTCTCAATCTCATCCACCAAACCGAATGTTTGGCTCGCAGTGTACTTCAGCCTCGAAGCCAAGCCTATCTTTACCTCGGTTTTGCAGTAGAACTCAGGCTTGGTCATCCTCAAAGGCCACTTCTTCCTCCATTTCGTCTTCAGGGGTAAGGGTGGCGACTTCTGGAATGTATTTCGAGTGTGCTGTCCGAAGGTATTCTTTCGCGCTGTCGTTGCTCGCTTCGTAAGCCAACTGTTGGTTAACGAACGACAATCTAATTCTCGAGTCGTTTATCACGTCCGCCCAACTCTTTGCCCACACGGTTATGTTTAGCTCATCATCGTCGAATATCATGCCCGGGGGCTTTCCTCGCTGCCTAGCGCGACGTTTCGCAAAGTCATCGAGTTCGTTTGAAATAGCCATGAACGTCCAGCGCACTTTGACGTCGTGGAAGCGCTCGTCGTTCGCCACAGCTATCGCGTATTTCTCGATTTGAGTTAGGACATCCGAATTAATTTTCTGGCTTGGACGCTTCAGCTCGACCACTAGATAGTCGTATTCCCCTGCCCTAGGCTGAGCAGCTTTATGGAGCATAAGGTCAATCCGCCCGCCGCCTCCATCTCCTACGTCTACCAAATCGGGGGCATCTTCGCGCACCCCAAGCTTATCAAGATGTTTCCTCAAGACCTCTTCAAGGCGCTCCTCGCTTCCGGCCAGAGAGAACTCCTCATGAAAAATCCACGCTTCTTTCTCTAGGATCTTGTGAAGCTGATCCCTCTCTAGAAGCTTTTTCTTGCTTTCCTTGTCGAATAATAGAATCTCTAGGCCATTCAGGAAGTCCAAGCGGTTCGCTACAACCTTAGACGAGCTAATTATCGATGACAGGCTCGTCTTCTTTAGAAGATCCGCCAAATCGTCTTGGGTTTCTCTTTTTAACTCAAGAATTTCTCCTATGATCGTCTGGACGGATTCCGGATTCTGCCGAAGGGCCTGCGCAAGGAGAGAAAAAGTGAACTTTTTGGCTTTTATGTCCGATTTTTCGAATGAGGGAAGATAGCTCTGCACATTCACTGCAAGGATATCAAACACCTGGCGCTCTGCAGCTTCGACTGGCCCAAGATCCTCCTTTTCCTCATACGGATAGATGTTCGCCCGTTTCCACGCCTCCACGATAGCGCTTTGCTCCTCCGCAAGGCGCCTGCGAAAGTGTCCTTTAACCTTGGCGGTAGCAGCGTCCACCACCTTCGTGACGCCCTCATGAAGGTCTGTGACAGCGAGCAGGTTAGTCTTGTCCAACTCTCTGAAGTAGTCCGACTTAACATAGACGGTGAAGTTGAATCCGGGCGCGCGAACTTTTTGTCGGATGGGAATTTCATGCAGCGAAACACCGTTCGCGTCGCATAGATGGATAGTACGCTCCGTTGAAACTTTCCATTCGATAATGGAGAGCTTGGCGCTAACGATAGAACCGTCGCTTAAAATCACATCGTTGAGTTCATATTCAGACTTATCTAGTTGCGCGTCCGCTGGATTGACCTTTTGGCCATCATACTCAATTGACACACCGGGGTATTCCGTCAGGTAGGCGCAGAATATCTTTGCTAGCTCATGAGGTACATTGTCGCCTTGGAGAGATCGGAAACTCCTAGGCGGATTGTTGATCGTTACGGTTGTACCTGTTGTGGTGCGGGAATTGCCCTCAACGAGGTTACTCACTTCGAAGTCATCAAGAGCGTTCGCGTCGCCGACTACACGGAAAGCATATAGGCGCCCATTGCTCTGAAAAACCGTATTCCACTCAACGCGCGCTCCCAGTGCAAATGCCTTGAACCTACCGCGGCCATTCTTTCCGTGCAACGCGCGCCCGTTGATCTTTCCTCTCGTTTTTTTCCAGGAGTCACCAAGATCGCCAAATAGCTTCTCGATATGCGCATGCTCTATCCCGGTTCCATCGTCACGCACGGTGATAGACTCGATCGCACCAAGATCATTTCGCTCAAGGCTGACGATGATCCGATCGGCGCACGCATCCAGTCCGTTCCATATTAGCTCAGCAAGAGCCGGCAGTGGACGCGACGAGGTTGTTATAGACTCGATGAAGTCTCGTTTTGCGACGACGCGAATTTTTGCCATTCTTTTTACCCTTCAAATCTTCAGTGTTTCTGGCATGCTAGGCTATGGCTTGGGCAAGGTATAAACGATATCGCAGCGGGCCTTGCATCAGAAGCCCTAGCAGCCTAACAGGTATTAGATAGTCAGCTCGTTATTGACTTGAACGTGCCTGCTGCATTTGCCAAGACGTTCGCTTTGGGGCGTCAACTACCCCCGCAACTCCATCGGCATAGGCTGAAGTTCGCCATTCGGCCAACAGCAGCCGTTCAGCGGAAGCTGATATAGCGCTCGGCTCTGCGGCTGGCAAAAGCGAATGCCATGCCGGAGCTTTTGCCAGTCCGGCAGCAGCCGTTTGTTATGCGCTTCTTCTACTACGCTCCCGAAACAGTTCTTCGATTGCCTCATCGGCAAGGCACGCTCCAATCTGGGAAGAATCGAAACTCGAAGACTTCCTACGCTCTTCTTTCGTCAAGCGAGGGAAAAGCTCTGCCTTCATCTGCTCAAAAGATTTAAACACATCATTCTTCTCTTGTTCTTTCATTTCCTAGCCCTCTAAAATAATTGGCAAAAAAGTGCTGATTTAGATCAGCGGGGAAGTAATGTTTTCTCTTGACCCAAATCAACCCATCGCCTTTCGATATGACAGCCACATCAATAGGCCCTCCGACAGTTTCCATCGACTCGGTGATGCGCCTCTTAAATGCCGTTAAATTGACGAGAGCTTCGGCCATTGCTGCCAACTCATCTTTCGGAAGCACTGTGACCATCCGCAAAACAGGTTGCGAATGCTCGTCTCGTAGATGCTCTCCAAACCTATCAAATAGCCCTCTTAGTAGTTTAGATGTTTGCAACCTAAAGCGCTTTCTACCTTCCATACCAATCTTCTCATTGTCCAAAAGCTCTGGTAATCGCCTGAAGGTTTCACCCAAATAGCTCTGCAAAAAATGAAAAACTTGAGGGTTAATTCCGTTCATAAAGGTGGTCACCATATCTTCTTGTGCGAACGCAATGATTCTACACTCACTCCCACTGGTGATGGTGTGTGATTTATCTTGATTTCTTCGATATTTGAGCTTATTTTCAACAACTCCTTCAATGTCAAAAGTGAGTACAGAAGGATAAATTTCAGATTCACCGTAACCAGCAATAACTAGACCTGACACCCCCATCGAAAATATTTGTCTCGTTTGTATGAATGTGGCTATGTCATACAGCTTCGCAGCAGTGGCGCTTGCGACTTTAGCCTTCTCAAATATTACCTCCCTTAACTCCTTGAACTCTTTCAGATACTTAGAACGAACCTTCCTTTCAAAGGCACTTGTCATGCCCTCCGCATACTCCTGGCCTTTTAGCCTTGAGTGATGCTCATTTACGACTGCGCGTATTGCCTCCGCAGTTTCCTCAATGCTGACTTGTCCTTTTTCTTGGATAATGGGATGTAATTTTTCAAAAAACTCATCTCGTATCAGACTGAAGTATCCACTAACATTTCTTAATAGCCAACGCTTTTGTGAATCTATCGGAAAAAGATCAGGACTGTCATTTAAGTATTCTAAAAAGTCGACTGCATATTGCTCAAGCGTGTCATATGTCTTATCCCCAGACTTGTGGCGATACGTTTTAATTAGTGTTTCCCACGGCACACTAAGCAGGCCAGCATTTCCATATACCATTACCCCTACTGGCGAAACTTTCGAAAGAGAAAATAGCTTCAATGCAGAGTTGTATATTTTTTGATCGCCTATGGTTACAGCACTATCTGCTGCCAAAGCTATAGCCGATGCATTTGCGATTGCAACTTCTGCAGTCATTATTATCTCCAGTTTCTATAGCTTGCGAGTGTGCGCATAACAGTTCAGCATTTTTTCAACAAGGATGAACGCACATGCGGCCTTTGCCACCTGGCGGCTTAGGGTCGATTTCTGCCCTTCGTCTGATCAATCGGCGCTCGCCGCTACCATGATTGCCTCTCTCCAGCGTGGATCGCCTCCGCCAGTCGCGCGCTAATAGCGATCTCCTACAGCTCCGTGTCGCCTATGGGGCTGGCCTGGGGCGCGTGGTGGGTACGCTACCGCCAGGGGAATGGTGGCGTGCGTATCGCCTTCCCTGGCAGGGGCTGCATATGGTGTCGCCTTATAGCGACGCCGAGGCATGAGGTTGATACATGCTTTTACACTACAGCCTAATCAAACTTTCTTCGGGTTGCTAAGGAGAATTCTGGGTATTTTGCGAAAGGAGGGGGTGGTGCAGATGATGAGTGAGGTGGGGGCAGATCCCGGAGGTGTCACTGATGGCGGCGGTCAATGCTCAACTGTCGCGACGATGGCGGCGTGTTCACCGAATAAAGGCGCCGAGGACCGCCCCTATGGGGTCAGACCCCGGTCGAGTTGTGGCCCGTTACCGAGCATTGGCCAAGCGGATTCGACACCGCCGGGGTCTGACCCCCTAGGGCCTCCCAGCGCAGGCAGCTAACCGCCAAGACACCCTCAACATGCTGACCTTTCAGCAAGCATCCTGGGGATCCGTCAGGGTCAGGCCCCGGAGGCGTCGCTGATGGCGGTGATACCCGCTTTGGGGTCTGACCCCGTGCTCGATTGGCGTCGGTGGCATGGGCTCGCCGCAGCGACCTCGATCTCCCGGGGGTCAGACCCCGGAGGCAGTCGGCAGTCTCGGCGTGATGGGGGCAGAACCCGGGGGCAGTCGGCGGCCTCGGCGTTATGAAAAGCAGGGTTCCGGCCCATGCGGGGCATGGGCCGGGGGGGTGCTGCGATTGAAGTGGCTCAGTCGCAGGGAACGACGGCGCGGGCGGTGTCCTTGGCCCAGAGGCTCTGGCCGTCCGGGGTGGTGCCGTGGGCGTTCCAGGTCTCGGTGATCTCGACGCAGTAGGAGCCGAGGTCCTCGGTGGTCTTCTCGGGGTTGGCGGGCTGCTCGTCGCCGATGCGCATGATGTCGGGGTTCTCGCTGGTGTAGCGCGGCGAGAGGGCGTTGCTTGCACAGCCGGCCAGCAGGGCGGTGGCCATCAACAGCGGCAGGGTGTAGTGAAGTCGCATGGGGTTCCTCCATGAATGATCAGTCGTTATTTCGCAGCTCCATGGATGTGTGACGTGCGAAGCGCTCTGAGCGGCGGTTACGGCCGTCAATTCCATTGACGTGCCTGCCTACCGCCCGTGCATTCTATCCGAGACACCGGGGCAGTGCTACAGATGGGCGCGGCGGGTGCAGTGGGCGTCGAAGATGGCTACAATCGAGGGTCTGATTTTCTTGGGAATTCCAGAGCCGACATGTCGAACACCGCACGCCATCCGCGCAAGATCCTGGTCACCAGCGCCCTGCCCTACGCCAACGGCTCGATCCACCTGGGCCACCTGCTGGAGTACATCCAGACCGACATCTGGGTGCGCTTCCAGAAGAGCCGCGGGCACGAGTGCCACTACGTGTGTGCCGACGACGCCCACGGCACCGCCATCATGCTGCGCGCCGAGCAGGAGGGCCTCAGCTCCGAGGCGCTGATCGAGCGGGTCTCCCGCGAGCACCAGCAGGACTTCGCGACCTTCGGCGTGGCCTTCGACAACTACCACTCGACCCATTCCGAGGAAAACCGCTACTTCAGCGAGCTGATCTACACCCGGCTGCGCGACGCCGGCCATATCGCCACCCGCGACATCGAGCAGATGTACGATCCGGTGAAGGGGCTGTTCCTGGCCGATCGCTTCATCAAGGGCACCTGCCCCAAGTGCGGGGCCGACGACCAGTACGGCGACAACTGCGAGGCGTGCGGCGCCACCTATACCCCGGCCGAGCTGATCGACCCGGTGTCGGCGATCTCCGGCGCCACCCCCGAGGTGCGCAGCTCCACCCACTACTTCTTCAAGCTGCCCGACTTCGCCCGTTTCCTGCAGGGCTGGATCGACGAGGGCCACGTCCAGCCGCAGATCCGCAACAAGCTGATGGAGTGGTTCGAGTCCGGCTTCAACGAGTGGGACATCTCCCGCGATGCGCCCTACTTCGGCTTCGAGATCCCCGACGCCCCGGGCAAGTACTTCTACGTGTGGCTCGACGCGCCCATCGGGTATCTCGCCAGCTTCAAGAACCTCTGCGACCGCGAGGGCATCGATTTCGACGCCTATTGGCAGAAGGGTTCCGACGCCGAGGTCTACCACTTCATCGGCAAGGACATCGTCTACTTCCATGCGCTGTTCTGGCCGGCCATGCTCCACGGCGCCAAGCTGCGCACCCCCACGGCGGTGAACTGCCACGGCTTCGTCACCGTGAACGGCGCCAAGATGTCGAAGTCCCGCGGCACCTTCATCAAGGCCGCCACCTACGCCGAGCACCTCAGCCCCGAGTACCTGCGCTACTACTTCGCCGCCAAGCTCACCTCAGGGATCGACGACCTGGACCTCAACCTCGAGGACTTCACGGCGCGGGTGAACTCGGACCTGGTGGGCAAGGTGGTCAACATCGCCAGCCGCTGCGCCGGCTTCGTCAAGAAGCTGGCCGACGGGAAGCTCTCGGCGCACTGTGCCGAACCCGACCTCGTGGCACGCTTCATCGCCGCCGGCGACGGCATCGCCGAGGACTTCGAGGCCCGCGAGTTCGGCCGCGCCATGCGCAAGGTGATGGAGCTGGCCGACGAGGCCAACACCTATATCGCCGAGCAGGAGCCCTGGGTGCTGGCCAAGCAGACCGGCCGCGAGCAGGAGGTGCTGGAGATCTGCTCGGTGGGCATCAACCTGTTCCGCCAGTTGATGGTCTACCTGGCGCCGGTGGTGCCGACCATGGCCGAGGGCGCCCGCGAGTTCCTGAAGCTGGAGACCCTCGCCTGGCACAGCCGCCACGACCTGCTGGTGGATCACGAGATCGACAAGTTCAAGCCGCTGATGACCCGCATCGAACGCGACCGGATCGATGCCATGATGGCGGCATCGAAGGAGGACCTGGTGGAAGAACAGAAACTCAAGGACGCTCCCAGGGGGCCGCTGGCCGAGGAGCCCATCGCCGCCGAGATCGCCTTCGACGACTTTGCCAAGGTCGACCTGCGCATCGCCCGCATCGCCAAGGTCGACTATGTCGAGGGCGCCGACAAGCTGCTCCAGCTGACCCTCGACCTGGGGGGCGAGACCCGCACCGTGTTCGCCGGCATCCGCGCCGCCTATGCCCCGGAGGCCCTGGAGGGCCGGCTGACGGTGATGGTCGCCAACCTGGCACCGCGCAAGATGCGCTTCGGCGTATCGGAAGGCATGGTGCTGGCCGCCGGCGACGACGAAGGCATCTACCTGCTCTCGCCGGACTCCGGTGCCGAGCCCGGGCAGCGTGTCCGCTGAGCCACTCCCAGGCATGCCGGTGCGCCGGCATGCCATGCGTCTTTCCGCTCAAGGAGAGGGGTTGGCTGCCGATAAATCCTGCATACCTCATGCATCTTTTATGGCAGCTTGCTGATGAAGCCTCTCCTCTCCTCCCTGAGTCACCGCTTCTTCCTGGCCCTGGGCGGCGTGCTCTGCCTGGCCATGCTGGCCCTGGTGCTGATCGCCCGCTACCAGATCATGCCGGTCCTGCTGGAGGACGAGAGCCAGTACGCCAGTACCGAGCTCGACCGGGCCGAACGGGCCATCGGTGCCGAGCTGAAGCATATGGGGCGCCTGGTCGAGGATTGGGCCTGGTGGGACGACTCCTATCAGTTCGTGCGCGACCAGCGGCCGGAATACGTCGCCTCCAACCTCTACGACAGCACCCTCGAGACCCTCGACCTGAGCCTGATGGTGTTCGTTTCCGCCGAGCACCAACCCTACTGGATCGCTGGCTTCGACGACGACGGTGACTTCACCTCCTGCGCGGGGCTCATGCCCCCCTGCGACTGGGCCAGCGACACCGTCGAGCTGTTGCTGGGCACCATCGAGGCGGGGCTGGCGGAGGAGACCCACACCCGGTTGCTGGCGGCGCCCGAACTGGCCCTGGTCGGGCTGTCGCCCATCTACATGAACCAGGAAGAAGCGCCCCCGGCAGGCTGGCTGGCCATGGTGCGGCCGGTCTCGCCCGTGTGGATCGAGCAACTGCGCGAGACCACCGGCATCGACATGGCCCTCGAGACCCACGCCGTCGACGGCGCGCCACCCGAACAGAGACTGGAACGACTCTCCCCGACACGCATGCTGGCAGGCCGACATGTCGCCGCCCTGCCCGCCACCCACCGGGTACGCATCGCCGCCGACCTGCCCCGGCAGCGTTACCAGACCAGCCTGGAGACCTTCCGCTTCGCGCTCTACTGGACCGGCGGCGTGCTGCTCGTGACGCTGGTCGTGGTGCTGTTGCTGCTCGAGCGCATGGTGCTCCGGCCCCTGCGCGAGTTCTCGCGCTTCACCCAGCACCTGCACCGGGAGCGGATGGCCGCCTCGACCCCCGACGCGCTGCTGAAGCGCCGCGACGAGATCGGCACCCTGGCCCGGGAGTTCCAGCACCTGCTCGAACACCAGCAGCAGCACGAGGCCGATCTGCTCGACCTGTCGCAGCATGACCCGCTGACCGGGCTGGCCAATCGCCGCCTCTTCGATGAACGCCTGCGACAGTCGCTCGACGAGAGCCTGGAAGCGGGTGCCGATGTCTCGGTGCTGATGGTCGACATCGACCACTTCAAGCCCTACAACGATCACTACGGCCATCCGGCCGGCGATGCCTGCCTGGTGGCCCTTGCCGATCGCATGGAGCAGTGCCTGGGCAAGCAGGGGTTCCTGGTCGCACGCACCGGGGGCGAGGAGTTCAGCGTGGTGCTGCCGGACACCCCCCTCGATGAGGCCCACCGGCATGCCGAGGCGCTACGGCTTGCCGTCGCGAACCTCGCCCTGCCCCATGCCGCGTCGCCCATCGACAGCGTCGTCACCGTGAGCATCGGCGCGGCGGCACGGGGCAATTCCCATCCGTGCGAGCCCGCCGCCCTGATGCGTGCCGCCGACCAGGCCCTCTACCGAGCCAAGGAGACCGGGCGCAACCGGGTCGAGCTCCATCGCCGGGCCGTCGTGGGTTCGGCCCAGGGCTGAGGTACCTCGGTAGTCGCAAAAGGCGTACAATATCGGCCTGTTAGCACCGCTGCCGACGACCCCACCGAGGAGCGAATGTGACGGGCCAACCCGCCTTGATCGATGCCATCGACGCCGAACTGCCGCAGACCCAGTGCGGCAAGTGCGGCCATCCCGGCTGTCGCCCCTACGCCGAGGCCATCGCCGCGGGCGAACCGATCAACCGTTGCCCGCCCGGCGGTGACGCCACCGTCAGGCGGCTGGCCGAGGTGACCGGGCGGGAGCCCGCACCGCTCGAACGGCCCGCCCAGGAACCGCTGGTGGCATGGATCCGCGAGGCCGAGTGCATCGGCTGTACCAAGTGCATCCAGGCCTGCCCGGTCGATGCCATCCTCGGCGCCGCCAAGCGGATGCACACGGTCATCGCCACCGAGTGCACCGGCTGCGAGCTCTGCGTGGCCCCCTGCCCGGTCGACTGCATCGACCTGCTGCCCCACCCCGACTGGGTGGCGGCCGACACCGAGGCCCGGCGGCGCGACTACCTGGCCGCCCGCGCCGAGCGAGGGCGCCAGCGCTTCGAGGCGCGCAACCGCCGCCTGGAACGCCAGGCACGGGAGAAGCGCCTGGAACGCCAGCGGCGTCTGATCCGCCAGACCTCTCGCGCCAGCCGCGGCGCCTCGGACGACCGGCTCGAGCAGCGTCATCGACAGATGGCCGTCAAGGCCGCCGAACAGGCCCTGCGCCGGGCACGCCAGCAGCTGGCCCACGCCGAGCGCCAGGGCGTTGCCGAAGCGATCGCGTCGGCCCGGGATCAGGTAGCGCAGGCGACCAGGCTGCTCGACGACGCCCGCACCGCCCTCGAGAGCGCCACATCCCGCTGATTTGGACGACGGCTCACGAGCCGTATAGAATAAGAATAATTGCCGTACCAGGAGGCTCGCATGCAGCCCGACACCGTGAAGCTGACCATCCGCCTGCCACGTCAGGATGTGGAATTCGCCAAGGCCTATGCCAAGGCGCACGGCCTGACCGTCACGGAAGTCATCGACCGCTACCTGCGGCAAATGCGCGAGCTGGAACACGCCACGCTCTCGCCAGAGCTCGATTTCATTACCGGCCTGGTGCCCGGCGATGTCGACGGACTGGAAGAGTTCCGCCAGCATCAGCGTGAGAAGCACGGATGATCCTGGTCGATACCAATGTGCTGCTCGATGTGATCCAGAAGCGTGAGCCCCACTACCCGGCATCCGCGGCGGTCATCGACGGCATTCTCCGGCACCGCTACCGCGGCACGCTCTCCGCGCATGCGGTGACGACGATTCACTTCCTGGTACACCGCCACCAGAATGGCGACCTGGCCCACCAGGCCGTTGCCTGGCTATTGCGCCACTTCGACATTGCGTCCGTCGGCCGAGCCGAGCTGTGGCGAGCGCAGGGGCTTGGCTGGGCCGACTTCGAGGATGCCGTCGTCGCGGCCGCCGCAGAGACCCGGGGTTGCCACACCATCGTGACCCGTAACGTACGCGACTTCGCAGGCTCCCCGGTTCCCGCCATGACACCGGAAGAGTATCTCCTGTCAGTAGCGTCTGCAGAAGGACCCCCACAGGATTCATGAACGCCCAGAAACGTTACGAGATCTTCGCGCGGCTGCGCGAGCACAACCCCGAGCCCACCACCGAGCTCGACTGGACCACTCCCTTCGAGCTGCTCGCCGCGGTGCTGCTCTCCGCCCAGGCCACCGACGTGGGGGTCAACAAGGCCACCGCGCGGCTCTACCCGGTGGCCAATACGCCCCAGGCGATCCTCGATCTCGGCCTCGACGGCCTCAAGGAGCACATCCGGACCATCGGGCTCTACAACACCAAGGCCGAGAACCTGATCAAGACCTGCCGGATCCTCGTCGAGCAGCACGGTGGCGAGGTGCCGCGCACCCGCGCCGCCCTGGAGGCGCTGCCGGGCGTGGGCCGCAAGACCGCCAACGTCATCCTCAACACCGCCTTCGGCGAGCCGACCATCGCCGTGGACACCCATATCTTCCGGGTGGCGAACCGCACCGGCCTGGCCAAGGGCAAGAACGTGGTGGAGGTGGAGCAGAAGCTGCTGCGCCACGTGCCGAAGGAGTTCCTCAAGGACGCCCACCACTGGCTGATCCTGCACGGCCGCTACACCTGCGTGGCCCGCCGGCCGCGCTGCGGCAGCTGCGTGATCGAGGACCTCTGCGAGTTCAAGGACAAGGTCGATATCGGCTGACACCCGCGACGCCGGCCCACGCCGGGCGAACCGACAGCGAGGCCGCCCCATGGAGATGCTCAAGTACCTGCTATTGCCACCGCTCGCCAACGTGCTGTTGACGCTGCTCGGGGGCCTGCTCTGGTCGCGGATGCGGCTGTTCGGCGGGCTGCTGGTGGTGCTCGGCCTGGGCGGGCTGCTCGTCCTCGCCACCCCGGTGGCGAGCCACGCCCTGCGCCTGGACCTGGAGCCGCCACCGCTCTCGGGCCCGGGTCAGTTGGAAGCGGCCCAGGCGATCGTGATCCTCGGCGGCGGCCGCGATTACCTCGCCCCGGAGTTCGGCTGGGGCGACGCCCCCGCCAACGCCAGCTGGCGTCGGCTCGCCTACGGCGCCCACCTGCACCGCCAGAGCGGGTTGCCGATCCTGGTCAGCGGCGGCCGGGTCCACGACGAGCACAGCGCCGAGGCGAGCCTGATGGCCGCGGCACTGCGCGAGGTGTTCGAGGTGCCGGTGGCGTGGATGGAGGGGCAGAGTCGCAACACCGCCGAGAACGCCCGCTACAGCGCCGAGATGCTGCGCATCGCGGAGGTGGAGAGCATCGCCCTGGTCTCCCAGGCCTGGCACCTGCCCCGGGCCGTGGCGGAG
The DNA here is from genome assembly GCF_030010475.1 of Halomonas kalidii. Classification (NCBI taxonomy): domain Bacteria; kingdom Pseudomonadati; phylum Pseudomonadota; class Gammaproteobacteria; order Oceanospirillales; family Halomonadaceae; genus Halomonas; species Halomonas kalidii. The sequence goes on from NZ_JASCQN010000040.1 coordinate 56,542, forward strand.
TTCGAGCGCGCCGGCCTCACGGTGATCCCCGCCCCCACCGACTTCGCCAGCGCCCCGCCCCCGGGCCTGGCCGGCTGGCTGCCGCGAGCCTACCACCTGCACCGCAGCAGCCGGGCGTTGCACGAGTGGCTGGGCCGCGGGGAACAGGCCCTGCGCCGGCAGTTGCTCGACCGCGGCGATTGAACCGCGGCGATTGAAAGATGGTGCCGGCGGCATCGCCGGCCTCACGCCTCGGCCGTGTCTGCCACCGCCCCGTCCGCTGCCAGCATCGGCAACGGCGACGCCAGCTGGGCGGGCCAGTCCCGGTCGTTGGCGACCTGGGCGTGCTCGCGGCTACACTCCAGCGCGTCGATATCGACATCGCTGCAGGCCCATCGCTGGCCGGCCTCGGTGACGGCCAGCAGGCCGTCGGCGGGAAAGCCGTGATCCATGGGCGCATAGAGGGTGGCCTCGCCGGTGTTGACGTCCAGTGCCGGGCTCCAGAGCGCCTCGCCGGCGGTCACCGCCTGGGCCACGAAGAAGCGGTTCTCGAGCGCCCGCGCCAGGCAGCCGACCCTGACCCGGGTCGCGCCGGCCGCGGTGTCGGTGCAGCTGGGCACCAGCAGCAGGCGCACCCCCGCCTCGTACTGGGCCCGCACCGGCAGCGGGAACTCGACGTCGTAGCAGACCGCGATACCCACCCGGTGCCCGTCGCAATCGAACCAGTACAGGGCGTCGCCGGGCTCGACCACCCCGCTCGCCTTCTCGTAGCCGGTCAGCTGCAGCTTGTCCTGCCAGCCGTGAAAGCCATCGGGGGCGAACCAGTCGGTGCGGTTGCGATAACGGCCGCTGCCGGTGGCCAGCAGGAAGGTACCGGGCACGATGTAGAGATCGAGCTCCCGGGCCAGCCGCCGATAGAGCGCGCACCACGCCCTGCGCAGCGGCTGCAGCGCCGCCAGCGACGCCGCCAGGTCGTCGCGCACCGCCGGCGCGAAGCCCGCCGCCAGCTCCAGGCTCAGGTACTCCGGCAGCACGGCGATCCGCGCACCCCGTGCCTTGGCCTCGGCCAGCCAGTCGGCCTGGCGCCGGGCGAACTCATCGAAGTCCCGCGGCATCCCGATCGGGTACTTGGCCACCGCCACACGCATCACCGCCTCTCCCCCAGCTTCGAACGCCACGCCGGTATCACGCCTCGGCGCCCACCTGACGCAACCACTCCTGCAGGTTGTAGTAGTTGGTCACCCGGGTGATGCGGCCGTCGCGCACCTCGAAGAAGGCACCACCGGGCAGCACATAGCGCTGGCCCGTGGCCGGCGGCAGCCCCTCGTCGGTGGTGCGGTATTCGCCGTGCACCACGTACTCGGCGGCGAGGCGCCGGCCATCGGCGGTGGCCATGACGACGATGTCCTCCAGCCGCTCGACGTAGCTGCGGTCCATGCGCGCGAGGAAGGCGCGGAACGCCTCGCGGCCGATTTCCCGCTCCCCCTGGTTCAGGTCGTGCGCGACCTCCTCGGCGAGGCAGTCGAGCATGGCGTCCCAGTCGCCCCGATTGAAGGCCGCGTAGTACCGCTGGACCAATTGCACGCTATCGGACATGGTGCTCCCCCTGGACGGCAGATGAATCGAAAAGGCGACAGTGTAGCCGAGCCGTCCCCGGGCGGTGTAGGCCGCCCGGCAGCACGACATTGCTGCCACATGGCAATGATGCACCCCCATTCCTGCCCTGCCCCCTGGGGGGATTCGGGCGTCACGCCGGCTAGTACTACAGCCTTAACTGAACAAGCTAAAATGCATGTGTTTGATATGGAAGCGATCATACGGTGGAGAATGCAAGCGCTGGATCTCTCTGTCTCAGCATTGTTTGATGACTTGACGGATCGGTTAGGCCCGCTCTTTCCACATTCGGAAATGCGCGATCGAGCACTACGCTACATCCAGGGGCTGCTCAGTCATTGTGAACGAAAGAATGGGTGGCACCTCGCCGAGTGACACGGGGATGCATCCCCGGATGGGGTGCAGTACCTGTTGGATCGTGCCCGTTGGGATGCGGAGGCGGCACGGGATATCCTCCGTCAATGGATCATCGATACGCTGGGCTCGCCTGAAAGTGTCCTGGTGCTGGACGAGACCGGCTTTTCAAGAAGGGTCAGCACTCGGCCGGTGTGCAACCCCAGTACAGTGGCACTGCCGGTCGTATCGAAAATTGTCAGATCGGGCGCCAGTTCACTGTATGCACACCTTCCCGGGCGCACTAGGAGCGCCCGCGGGCGCGATCAGGCCGGCGGGGCATATCGTGCCCGAGATCGCGACTTCCCCTCTTCGCGATCACCTCCGCCTCAATCGCGGGGGAAGCGCGCTTCCAGTTCGGCAACCTGCTCGGGGGTCAGGCAACGCGGGTTCTGTCCGCGCAGCAGCAGGTACAGCTTGGCGGTTTCCTCGAGTTCCTCGGTGGCGTAGAGCGCGGCTTCCAGCGTCTTTCCCGCAACCACCGGGCCGTGATTGGCCAGCAGCACCGCGCTGTGCCGGCCGGCCAGGGCGCCCACCGCATCGCCGAGCGCGGTGTCGCCGGGGATGTGGTAGGGCACCAGCGGCAGCTTGCCGACGCGCATCACGTAGTAGGCCGTCAATGGCGGGATGCAGTCGTGCGGTTCGATCTCCGGCAGGCAGGAGACCGCCACCGAGTGGGTCGAGTGCAGGTGCACGATGGCCGCGGACTGGGGACGCTCGCGGTACATCGCCATGTGCAGGAAGCACTCCTTGGTCGGCTTGTCGCCGTCCCGCAGGCGGCCGTCGCGGTCCAGGCGCGAGATGCGCGCCGGGTCCAGCCGCCCCAGGCAGGCGTTGGTCGGCGTCATCAGCCAGCCACCGTCCACGGTGCGCACGCTGATGTTGCCACTGGAGCCCATGGTCAAGCCACGCTCGAACAGCGACTTGCCGTACACCACAATCTGCTCGCGCAGGCGATTCTCGTCATGTCGGGTCATGCCAGCACCTCGAAAGCCCGGGTGAAGAAGTCGACGTCGCCGAAATTGCCCGATTTCAGCGCCAGCGACAGCGGCGCGGCGCGCCCGGCCAGCGGCGCCTGGGTCCAGGGCACGCCGGGATCGATCTGATGGCCGATGCGCAGCTGCTGGATGTCCAGCGCCGAGACCACCGCCCCGGAGGTTTCGCCGCCAGCGACCACCAGGCGCCCCACGCCCTCGCCCACCAGGATGCGGGCCAGGCTGGCCATGGCCTCCTCGACGACCCGTCCCGCGGCCTCCGTCCCCAGGACCTGCTGGGCCTGCTTGACGCGTTCCGGCGACGCCGAGGCATAGATCAGCACCGGCTCGTCCCGCCGCTCACCCTGCAGATGCGCTCGGGCAAAGGCCAGCGCCTCCTCCAGCTGCTCGCCGCTCTCGGCCAGCGCCAGGGGATCGAGGGCAAAGCCCGGGTGACGCTCGAGGAAATGCTCCACCTGGCCCAGGGTGGCCCGCGAACAGCTCCCGGACAGCACCAGGGTGGCCCCCTCGGCGGGCGCCAGCCGACCGGCATCGGTCACCTCCTCGAGCCAGCCCAGGCGCCGGTACTCCGCCGGCAGCGACTGGCCCAGACCGGAGCCGCCGGTGACCAGCGGATACTCCGCCACGGCGCCGGCCAGCACCGCCAGGTCCGCCTCGTCCAGGGTGTCGCAGATCACATGGCGCACGCCCTCGTCGGCCAGGCGCGCCAGGTGATCGCGCAGCGCCTCGACCCCCTGCACCAGCACCTCGCGCGGCGCCAGGCCGACCCGATGCGGGGTCTGGCGCGACAGCACGCGCACCAGGTCGGCGTCACGCATGGGGTTGAGCGGGTGGTGCTCCATGCCGCTGTCGTTGAGCAGCCGGTCGCCGACGAACAGGTGCCCCTGATAGACCGTACGCCGGTTGGTCGGGAACGCCGGCACCATCACGGTCTGGCGGCTGCCCAGCCGCACTTCCGATGTCGCCCGCATCCGCTCCAGCAAGGCATCGCTTACCGGGCCGATATTGCCCGCGTCGGTGGAATCAAAGGTGGAGCAGTACTTGAAGAAGATCTGCCGCGCGCCCTGCTCGTGCAGCCATTCCAACGCGGCCTGGGAGTCCTCGACGGCCTGGTTGGCGGGACACGAGCGCGACTTGAGCGCCACCACCACCGCGTCGACATTCTCCAGGGCCAGCGTCTGCGGGGGAACCCCGATCACCTGCACGCAGCGCATGCCGGCACGCACCAGGTTGTTGGCCAGGTCCGTCGCGCCGGTGAAGTCATCGGCGATCGCCCCTAGGATAATGCTCATGCGGGTACCTCCCGAGTTGCAGTGCATGCGTGGTTGTCATTGCGTCAATGACCGGGGTGGGCTGTGCCGCGCTTCACCCGTGAAAACAGGTCCTCCCCGCCGATCTGGCCGCCCTTGAGCACCACCTCCAGCCCGTCGATCGCCGAACCGGTGGCGACCAGGCGACACAGGTGGCCGCCCTGGGCCTCGTCGAAGGCCACCAGCTCCAGTGCCTCGGCGCCGACTTGGCGCATGGCATGGCTCGAGGTATCGCCACCGGCGAAGACCACCCGGTGAAGGTCGCCGGCATCCCGCACCTCGCGGGTCAGGCGAGCGAAGACCTTGCCCACGGCCGTCGCCAGGCGCTCGGTGGAGAGGTCGGCGACCACGTCCGCCTCGCCGCGCGTGGTCGCCACGGCGACATCACGGCCCTCGCCGAACAGCGCCACCACCTGGCCTGCCAACCGCCTGGCCAGGCCCGGCGCATCGCGCAGCGCCTGCTCGGGCGGCAGCGACAGGATCGCCCCGCCCCGGGACTCGAAGTGCGCCAACTGGCCGCGGGTCTGCGGCGAACAACTGCCGGACAGCACCAGCAGCCGGGCCACGCCGGGGTAGGTGGTCGGCAACGGCTGCCGCTCCGCCGTATCGCGGGTCACCACGCGCCCCACGGCATCGGCCAGCCCCTGGGCGGCTACCGCCAGCGTGGGTCGCCGGTCGGCCAGGCGCAGGATCAACTCGGCGGCATGCTGCAGTTCGGCCTGGTCGGTGGCGTCGAGGACCGCGAAGCGCTCCGCCTCGGCGGCCGACCACAACGCCTGCCAGCCACCGTCCGGCGCACGATAGTCGAGCAGCGTCACCGCCGCCGGCGCGATCGTCGTCTGCGCGGTCAGGTGGCGGCGCAGGTCCGCCTCGGTCATCGGTGTCGAGGGGTGATGGGCCATGGCCGGATTCTGGTCCAGCCGGCAGATCTCGCCCTGGTAGCGGGTGAACAGGTGGGAGAACGCCGTGAATCGCCCGAAGGCCGGCGTGGCGGGCAACACCGGCAGGGCACAGCCTGGCCAGCGCTGCCGGGCCAGCTCCATCACGTGACCGATGCTGCCCACCGTCGGCGACGAGTCGAAGGTCGAACAGACCTTGAACTGCATGAGCCGCGGGGCGAGCGCCTTAAGGACCGCCAGGGCCGGCTCGACCTCTTTGGTCATCGCCGCCGGGGCCAGTCCGCGGGCCGTGCCCGCCAGCCCCACCACGTCCAGCTCCGGCGCCATGTCGAGAATCGCCTCGCGCCTGGCACTGAAGAACAGCCGGCCCCGCAACCCATGGCGGCTGAACTGTGCCAGGTTTTCCGTCGAACCGGTGAAATCGTCGCCATAGAAGGCCGCCAGCAGTCGCGTCATTGGTTGTCTCCTTCCGGCCAGGGTTCAGGTGCTCTCGCGCACGGTCAGTTCATAGCCGATGTCGACCCGCGGCAAGGCGGGCGACCGGCCCTCCAGCCTCGCCAGCAGCAACCTGGCCGCCTCGACGCCCATCTCGAAGCGTGGCACCGTCACGGTGGTCAGGCGAGGGGTCAGGTGCTCCCCCAGCGACAGGCCCAGATAGCCGCCGATGGCGATATCCTCCGGTACCCGCATCCCGCGCCGATTGGCTTCCAGGATCGCCCCGGCGGCCAGGTTGTCGTTGGCGAAGTGCATCGCCTCGAGATCGGGACGCGCCTCCAGCGCCTCGAGGAACAGCTGCCGGCCCACTTCATACGAGGAGGGCTCGTCATGCTGGAACAACAGCTCGCTCTCCACGCCGGCCGTTGCCAGCACCTCGCGATGTCCTTCGTAACGCAGGCGGGCCCGATAGTCGCGCACCATGCCGGTCCCCAGGAAGGCGATGCGCCGATAGCCCCGCTCCAGCAGGTGGCGGGCCATGCAGGCCCCGACGCCGGCGTTATCGACCCCCACGTTCATATCGATGCTGGCATCGCCGAGCTCCATGATCTCGACCACCGGGCGCCCCCAGGCCTTCAGGCGACGCACGGTGCTCTCGCGATGCCGCAGCCCGGTCATGATCACCCCCGAGGGTGAATAGCCCAGCACCGAGTCGAGCAACGCCGCCTCACGGTCCAGGTCGAAATCGGTCGAGCCCAGCAGCACCTGGTAGCCGGCATCCTCCAGGGTCTGCTGGATGCCGTGGATCACCTCGATGAAGGTCAGGATCGACAGCGACGGCACCACCACCGGGATCACCCGGGTGCCCGCCGAGGCCAGCCCGCCGGCAATCAGGTTGGGCACATAGCCCAGCGTCTCCACCGCCTGGTCGATGCGTTCGCGCAGGCGGGCCGAGACCTTCTCTGGGGTGTTCAAGGCGCGCGACACCGTGATCGGGGCGACCCCCGCCTGCTTGGCCACGTCCTCGATGGTCACGCGGTTGTCGCCGCGATGACGGCGCCGTTCCCGAACGCCCGCCTTGTCGATCGCCATGCCCTCATCCTCTACCAGCCCAGGTTGCGTGCCTTTCAGTCTACCCTAGAATGAAAAATATGGTAGCGCTACCAAATATCCCGTGCTAGCTTTCTTTCAACAACGACAACCACCCGTACTGATCGCTGAGGAGCACGCAAATGGCGACAACCCCCATGCCCCGCTTCAGCGCCAGCTATCGCATCGAAACGCCGCTTGACCCCGAGCGCACCGCCGCGTCCATGGCCGGCGAGCAGTCCTCCGGCACCTTTCTCAAGCTCGCCGGGGAAACCGACGCCCTGCGCGAACGCCATGCCGCCCGGGTCGAAGCGGTGACCCCGCTGGAAAGACGGCAGGCCCCCTCACTGCCCGGCGCCCTGCCCGGCGAGACCTACCACCGGGCCGAGGTCACCCTGTCATGGCCGCTCGAGAACATCGGCGCCAGTCTGCCCAACCTGATGGCGACGATTCTCGGCAACCTCAGCGAGCTGCGCGAACTCTCCGGCATCCGGCTGACGGATATCGCCCTGCCCGACGACTTCATCGAGGCCTTCCCGGGACCGCAGTTCTCCATCGGCGGCACCCGGCGGCTGGCCGGGGTCGAGCGCGGCCCGCTGATCGGCACCATCATCAAGCCCAGCGTCGGCCTCTCGCCCGAGGAAACGGCGGACCTGGTCCGCCAGCTGATCGAGGCGGGCATCGACTTCATCAAGGACGACGAGCTGATCGCCGATCCCCCTTACTCGCCGCTGACCGAGCGTGTCCCGGCGGTCATGCGGGTCATCGAGGAGCACGCCCAGCGCACCGGGCGCAAGCCCATGTATGCCTTCAACATCACCGGTGATATCGACGAGATGCGCCAGCGCCACGACCTGGTCCGCGACCACGGCGGCACCTGCGTCATGGCCAGCGTCAACTGGATCGGCATGAGCTCGCTGGTGGCGCTGCGTCGCCATGCGCAACTGCCGATCCATGGCCATCGCAACGGCTGGGGGCTGTTCTACCGCCATCCGCAGATCGGCATCGACTATCGCGCCTACCAGGCCCTGCTGCGCCTGGCGGGCGCCGACCACCTGCACGTCAACGGGCTCGGCAGCAAGTTCGCCGAGGCCGACGCCTCGGTGATCGACTCCGCCCGCGCCTGCCTCACCCCTCTGCTCGAGGCACCGGGCCGGGACGACCGCGCCATGCCGGTGTTCTCGTCGGCACAGACCGTCCACCAGGCGCCCCCTACCTTCGCGGCGCTGAAGTCGACCGACCTCATCTACACTTGCGGTGGCGGCATCATGGGCCATCCCGACGGGGTCGCCGCCGGCTGCCGCAGCATTCGCGCCGCCTGGGAGGCCACGGCCAGCGGCGCCACCCTGGAGGAACACGCCAGACAGGAACCCGACCTCGCCGTCGCGTTGCGGGCCTATCAAAGCCCGTTTTCAGGATGAAGAAGCAACGACACGCCACCCAAGCTCGAACCGCACAGGGGTACTCAAGATGAAGACAATAACAGCAAGCGGCATCGTCCTCGCCGGCCTCGCCTCCCTCGCCACCGCGGCGAATGCCTCGGCCGCGGAGCTGGCCATCGCCATCCACGTCGAGCCCTCGCACGCCATGTTCAAGGTCGGCGAGCGGCTCAAGGAAAGCATCGAGGAGCAGACCAACGGCGAGTTCTCGATCACCCTGCTGGGCACCGAGGTGGGTGGCGAACGCGACCACCTCGAGGGCGCCAGCTACGGCGAATACCACATCGCCCTGGGGGGCTCGATGCCCATGACGCTGTATGCCGAGGAGTTCGCCGCCGCCGATCTGCCCTTCGTCTACGGCTCCAGCGGGGAAGCCAGAGAGGTTTACGAAGGGGAGACCGGCGAGCTGCTCAACGACCAGCTGGTCGCCAACGGCAACATGCGCCTGGTCGGGCTTTCCGCGCGCAACCCGCGCAACCTGACCTCCAACTTCGCGGTCGAGGCACCGGAGGACATCGAAGGCGTACGCATGCGCGTTCCCGAGATCGCCCCCTGGATCCAGATCTGGGAGGAGATCGGTGCCCTGCCCAGCCCCATCGCCTGGCCCGAGGTCTACACCTCGCTGCAGACCGGGGTGATCGAGATGCAGGAAAACCCGGTCGACCTCATCCATGCCGGCAAGATCTACGAGGTGCAGAGCCACATCAACCGCACCGAGCACGTCTACTCCTTCTTCCACTGGCTGATGAACGAGGACTTCTACCAGGGCCTGTCCGACGACGATCGCGAGATCATCCTCGGCGCCATCGAGGAGGCCACCACCTGGGGTAATGAGATGGTCGCCGATGGCCAGGCCGACCTCTACGAGCAGCTCCAGGAACTCGGCATGACGGTCGTCGAGCCGGACGTGGCCGCCTTCCGCAGTGCCGCCGAGCCCGCCATCCGCGAGATCGCCGAAAGCTATCACCCCGCGGTGCGTGACTACGTCCTGTCCCTCGTCGAGTAGTAAACGAGGGGGCGATCCGGCGAGCCAGTCACGGCACCGGATCGCTCCGGGCACACCACTGCGAACCACATCCCTCGGAGGCGCCCGTGAAAACCGCGGAACGCATTACCCGTGCCCTCGACCTGTTCTGGCGATTGCTGACCGGTGTCGTCATGACCGCCTTCGCCCTGATGCTGATCATCATGGCCATCCAGGTCATCTCGCGCTACGCCCTGGGCATTGCGGTGTCCTGGACCGACGAGGCCTCGCGCTACCTGTTCCTGGCCGAGATCTTCCTGGGCTCCGTGCTCGCCTTGCGTTACCAGGAGCACATTCGCATCACCATCGTCACCGACATCATGAGTCCGTCCCTTCGCAACATCGCCGCCAGCGTGGCGGACGTGATCTGCGTGCTGGTGCTGCTGATGCTGGTGGTCGGTGCCTGGAACATGATGGACCGCACGGCCGGCATCATGGCCAGCACATTCCAGATGAGCTTTTCCTATATCTACCTCATCCAGCTGATTTCCGCGCTGCTGATGATCGGGCTGCTCCTTGGCGATCTCTACCGGCGAATCGCTGGCGGCCCCCCAACCACCGAAGAAGGCAGGAGTGATTGACCATGGAAGTCTTCGTCATCATGTTCGTCGGCCTGATCGTCCTGCTGATGCTGGGGGTGCCCGTGGCATTCGCCATGATCGCCTCCTCGGCCCTGGTGCTGGGCTATACCCGTGGCTTTGATTCCATTCCCATGGAAATGATCTCCCAGCGCACTCTCTATGGGGTCAACAGTTTCACCCTGCTGGCCATTCCCGCCTTCCTGCTCATCGGGCGGCTGATGAACAGCGCCGGCATCTCGGATCGTGTCTTCGATGTCGCCCGCACCATGGTCGGTCACCTCAAGGGGGGCCTGGGGCATGTCAACGTCGTCGCCAGCATGCTGTTCGCCGGGATGTCGGGCTCGGCGGTCGCCGATGCCGGGGGGCTGGGGGCGCTCGAGATCAAGGCCATGGAAGATGACGGCTACCCGACCGGCTTCAGTGCCGCGGTTACCGCCAGCTCGGCGACCATCGGCCCAATCATTCCGCCCAGCATCCCCGCGGTCATCTACGGCGCTCTGGCCAATGCCTCGATTGCCGCGATCTTCCTGGCCTCCATCATTCCCGGGCTGTTCATGGGGCTGGGCCTGATGGTGATGGTCGCCATCATCTCCCATCGCCGCGGCTTCCCCACCCGAGCCAGGGCGCGCCTGAGCGAGTTCACCCTCGCCATATCGCGTGGCCTGCTGCCGATGCTTACGCCCCTGATCATCATCGTGGGCATCCTGTCGGGCGTGTTCACCCCCACCGAGGCCTCGGTGGTCGCCCTGCTCTACTGCATGATTATCTCGTTTCTGGTCTATCGCTCGATCAGCTTCCGGGAATTCCTGAAGATCCTGCGTGCCACCGCTATCGACACCGCAGCCCTGCTGTTCATCATCGCCGGCAGCGCCCTGTACAGCTGGGTTCTGGCACGCTACCAGGTCACCTCGCTGGTGGCTGACTTCCTGTTGGCCACCGTGACCGACCCGCTGGCACTGCTGCTGTTGCTGGCCTTGTTCATTCTGCTGATCGGGCTGTTCATCGATTCTGTGCCGGCGCTGTTCCTGCTGACCCCGCTGCTGGTGCCTGTGGTGGTGCAGTACGGCATCGACCCGGTGCATTTCGGTGTGGTGATGATCTTCACCCTGATGATCGGCCTGATCACGCCCCCGGTCGGTACCGTGCTGTTCACGATACAGAAGATCACCGGCATGTCCTTCGCGGGCCTGGTGCGGGAAACCATGCCGTTCTACATCCCGCTTTTCGTGGTACTGCTGATCATCATCTGTTTTCCGGCAATCGTCATGTTCCTGCCCGACCTGGTACTCAACTAGGGCAGGCAACGCCTGTCCGAGACAACCGAGGAGATTCACATCATGTCCGTTCTGATCACGGGGGGGCTCGGCCACGTCGGCTCCTGGGTGGCCTACCAACTGGCCAAGCAAGGCAAGCAGGTCATCCTCTGCGACATGGCCGCGAACCATTTCGACCGGCTGGGGCTCGACTACCTGGAGGAGGTCCGCGACAAGCTGGTGCTGGAAAGCGTCGATGTCCTCGACTATCACAGCATGTTCGAGCTCCTGCTGCGTCATCGCGACGACCTCGAAGGGGTGATCCACGGCGTCTCGGTCATCGCCGGCCCGCACTTCCAGCAACGCCCCTTCAAGCACATCTCGATCAACGCCACCGGCACCCTGAACGTGCTCGAGATCTGCCGGATCCTGGGCATCGACAAGGTCGTCAACATGAGCTCCGGCGCCGTCTACGGCGATGCCCCCGGCCCCCAGAGCGAAGCGACCCCCTACAAGGCAACCGACCTCTACGGTGCCACCAAGATCTCTGGTGAGCTCTACGGCCTGCAATACAGCGATACCTTCGGTATGGACGTGCGCAACGCGCGGCTGTTCTTCGTCTACGGCCCGGGCAAGCGCCCCTCGCACATGCACCTGGTCTACCAGGCGCTGTTCGGCCCGCTGGAAGGGCTCGACGACATCCAGGCGCCCAACGGCTCCGAGCAGACCCTGGACTGGACCCATGTCCACGACACGGCGGCCGGGATCGTCAAGCTGTTCGAGAAGGAGAGCGTCACCCACCGCAACTTCAACATCTCCAGTGGTGTCACCGTCGATCACCTGCAGATCGTCGAACATGTGGCGGATATCATCGGCAAGCGGTCCAACGTCCAGCTCGGCCCCGGCCCCTTCGTGGTCAGGGGAGCGCCACTGGACATCACCCTGGCCCAGCAGGAGATCGGTTTTACGCCCAAGTTCACGGACATCCGCGAAGGCATCCGCGACTACTGGCAGTGGCTGAAAACCAACGCCGGCTGAGGTGGCCCCGCCATCGCGGCTGAAGCCGCTCCTACAAAGGCCTGGGTGCCAGGTGCGAGCGCGGTGGCGTCACCGTCGCGCCGCGCGTGGCATGGCGCCCATGCCCCGGTACTCGCCGTAGATCCCGTGCTCACGGGGGTATTCATCCAGCGCGTCTTCATAGCAGTGGATCACCGCGCCCCACCCCTGGCGAGCCATGTGCTGGCTGGTGGCCGATGACGTTTCGCCTGCGACCTTCACGCTCTCGGCAAGTAACAGCCACTGGACCATTTCTTGTTATGAATGGAGTACGATTCTGAGGAACGAAGCACACCACGGAGCCATAAACGACAATTGGCTGATTAGACCAGTTCAGAGTTGCGCCATACCGTGCCAGCACGACGCTATCCTTCTTGTCCATTTTGCCGCGTACCCCCAGGTTACGGGAGTCGCTCGCTCTTCGAGCAGCGGAGCTGCCCAAATCGTCAATCCTGACGATTTGTCGCTGACTTTTGCCTTGTCTGACCATCGCTCGCCGACTTTTCAGACAATGCTAGAACCCCTCGGCCTCCAGGCGATCGGCCAGCCCCTCGAGGATCTCGATCCCCTGGACATCGGTGGGCAGCCAGGGCAGGCGCGGCCGCGGCAGGTGGCCGAGCTCGGCGTCGATGCGCGCGAGATAGGTCGCCTCCTGCGCGCGGCGGGCACGCAGGAAGTCGCCGTCGGCGTCCTCGGGAATGACCCGGTTGACCAGGGTGCCGGCCACCGGGACATGCACCGCCTCCAGCGCCTCGACCGCGCGCGCCGTCTCGAGGATCGGCAGCCGCTCCGGCGTCAGCACGAAGAGGAAGCTCGTCTCCTCGGCGTCCTCGATGCGCCGCCGGGCGCGATGGAAGAGCCGCCGCCGCTCGATCAGGGTGCGTGCCACGTCGCGGGTGCGCTCGTCGAGATCGGCCAGCGGGTCCTGCTCGGGGTCGTCGAAGGGGGTCGCCACGTCACGCCCACGCTTCGGCGTCAGGTGCGAGAGCACGCGTCCCAGCTCCTCCGACTTGCGGTTGTGGGCGAGCAGCCCGTCGGTCCAGGCCGCCATCGCCTCGGGCAGGGTCAGCAGGCGCAGGGTATGGCCGGTGGGGGCGGTGTCGAAGATGACCAGGTCGTGGTCGACGTCGTCGGCGGTCACCAGTCGCGACAACCGCTCGAGCAGCGCCGCCTCCTGGGTGCCCGGCGACTGCCGGGTCAGCCGCATCTGGCGCTCGAGCTCGGCCATCATCTCCGGGGCCGCGTAGCGGCGCATCTGCTCGGTGACCCGCGCCAGGTGGGCGTCGACCTCGGCGTCGGGGTCGATCTCCATGGCGTCGAGGCCCGGCAGCAGGCGCCGCGGCGTGTCGCCGAGCTCGCGGTCGAAGACATCGCCCAGGCTGTGGGCCGGGTCGGTGGAGACCACCAGCACGCGCTTGCCGCGCCGGGCGGCGAGTACCGCCAAGGCCGCGGCCACGGTGGTCTTGCCCACCCCGCCCTTGCCGCCCACCCACAGCAGGCGCTTTTCCAGCAGTTCTTTCATGTCATCTCTCAAGCAATTGAAACGTCGGGGCTAAGGCTGCATGGAGCAAGCGCCGAGACCGCCCCTGTGGGGTCAGACCCCAACCAAGACGTCAGGCCCGTCGTAGTGCACTGAGCGAGCGGAACCGATACCGCCGGGGTCTGACCCCGCAGGGTTCTCCAGCGTTGGCAAAGTAGTACCGAAGTCTTCCCATCTTTCAGCAGCGCCAGTACCGGCTCAGCAGCAACGAAAGTGATCCAGCGGCGAGTGCTCCATACCCATGCGCCGGTGCCAGTCGTGGAAGCGCTCCAGCAACAGCGGCTGGAGCTCCAGGGTGTAGTAGGCGGCCGGGTTGGGGACGCCCATCATCTCGGAGAACACCAGCAGCATGAACAGGTCGTCCTCGTCGCGCCGGGCCCGGGCGATGGCGCCGCGGTAGCGGGCGGAGTAGACCTCCTCCGCGAAGAAACGGGCCTGGCTCAGCCAGGCCCGAATCCGTTCGCGACGAGGATCATGCCCCTTGCCATGATCGTCGTTCATCTCACCCTCCTTGCCTCACTGCTGCTCGGTCGCCACCTCGGCGCGAGAGCGCTTGAGCGCCGAGGCGCACTCCATGGCCACCATGATCGCCGCGATCAGCACCACGATGTCCAGCACCAGCAGGAAATAGTTGCCCTGCTCGAGGAAGCTGCGCAGCTGGATCAGCAGCGCGGCGATGGTCATCACCAGCAGGAAGCAGAGCGGCACCAGGGTGTACATCATCGGGCGCCGCAGGCGTACCAGCATCACCGTGATCACCAGCAGGGTCAGGCCGGCCAGCAGCTGGTTGGTGGTACCGAACAGCGGCCAGATGATCAGGCCGCCGGAGCCGTCGGCGCCACCGGCACCGAAGGCCAGCAGCAGGCAGCTGCCCACCGCCAGCAGGGTGGCGATGGCCGGCTTCTTCATCCAGGCCTGGTCATAGATCTCGCCCCACTCCTGGAAGATGTAGCGCTGCAGGCGCAGGCCGGTGTCCATGGTGGTGCCGGCGAACAGCGCCGCCATCACGGTGAGCAGGGTCGCGGCGGTCGCTTCCGGCAGGCCGAGACCGTTGTGGATGATGAAGGCGCCACCCTCGACGAAGGCGTTGACGCCGCCCTGGCCGAAGGCGGTGTACATCGCCTCCCAGTCGGCGAAGGTGGCGAAGCCGGCGGTGGCGGCGAGGATCGCGGCCAGTGCCAGCATGCCCTCGCCCACGGCACCGAAGTAGCCGACGAAGCGGGCGTCGGTCTCCTTGCTGAGCTGCTTGGAGGTAGTGCCCGACGAGACCAGGCCATGGAAGCCGGAGATGGCGCCGCAGGCGATGGTCACGAACAGCAGCGGCAGCAGCGACGGCGTGCCCGCCGGCACGTTGGTGTTGAAGGCCGGGGCCACCAGGGTCGGATTCATCAGCACGATGGCGCCGTAGAGCACGATCAGGCCGATGAACAGCTGCAGGCCATTGATGTAGTCGCGCGGCTGCAGCAGCACCCAGACCGGCAGCAGCGAGGCGATGGCGGCGTAGCCGAACAGGATCAGGATCCACACCGCGTTGCCCGACAGCCCGGCCACCTCGGCAGGCATCTGCAGCGGCACGGACGGCCCGATGCCGATCAGCGCGTAGAGCGCCACGACGCCGATGATCGACACCATCGGCAGGCTCAGCAGGCGCCGATAGATCAGTTGGCCGATGACCAGGGCCACCAGGATGGCGCCCCACACCGGGACCACGGCGCTGGAGAAGTTCATCATCAGCCCGGCGATGACCAACGCGAACACCGCGTTGACCATCAGCAACACCAGGAAGATGACGATCATGAAGATGCTGCGGGCGCGCTTGCCGACCACGTCGCCGGTCAGGGCCCCGACCGACTTGGCCCTGTTGCGCACGCTGGCCCAGATGGCGCCGGCGTCGTGCACCCCGGCGAAGAAGATGGTGCCGCCGATCACCCACAGGAAGGCCGGCAGCCAGCCCCAGATCACCGCGATGGCCGGCCCCACGATGGGGGCAGCCCCCGCCACGGAGGTGAAGTGGTGGCCCCAGAGCACGAAACGGTTGGTGGGCACGAAGTCGACGCCGTCCTCGAACTCGTGGGCAGGCGTCTGGTAATCGGGATCGAGGCGATAGATCTTCTCGGCGATGAACTTCGAGTACAGCAGGTACCCGGCCGCCATCGCGGCAAGACCCAGGACAAGTAGAACGATTGCACTCATCAGGGAAGCTCCTTGGTAAGGATGTCCTTGTTCTGTACGGCCTGCATGTTTGGCAAGACGCGTCCAGGCAGCAGAATGGTGACCCCGGATGAATAAGTCCATCCTTGTGTAAGCGAATTACATCAAAAGTCGAAGGGGCAGCCGCGCCGCGAAAACGCTACGCTGGCGACACTGCCTCTTCCTGCCCACGGCACGAGACTCGACATGCAAGAACTGCTGATCCCCCTGGCCATGGCGGCCGCCTTCGGCGCCTTCATCGGCTCGCTGTTTCGCCTCTCGCGCCTGGCCGGCCGCAAGCGCCCCCTGCTGTTCCCGATGGTCGGGCTGATCGCCGGGATCACTGCCTTCTTCATCCACTACGTGCTGGTCTCGACCGTGGGGGCGCCGATCTGGCTGCTGCCGGTGCTGGTGGTGGTGCAGATCTGGCTGTGGCTCGGTCCGCTGGGGCCGAAGGTCCGCGACACCGGGAACGGCGACAACGGTCGCTGATCGCCCCGCCCCGTACGCCGGCGTGCCGCTTGCTGCTGGCCGCCTCGGCCAGCATTTTCTGCGCCGGTTCTCCTGCCAAGGTCGTCTTTGCCGCGCCCTGGCCGCCCACTAGACTGATCGGTAACAACGCATGATAGAAGCACGCTGACGAGGAGAGCGCCCATGGCCAAGGTCCTGGTGGTGGACGATGAGCCCAACATCGTCCTGTCGCTGGAGTTCCTGATGCAACAGGCCGGCTTCGAGGTGGTCACCGCCGAGGACGGCGAAGGGGCGTTGGCCAGGGTGGCCGAGGGGGCCCCCGACCTGATGCTGCTGGATATCAGCCTGCCAGGCATCAGCGGCTTCGACGTGCTCGAGCGGCTGCGCGCCGACCCGGCCCACGCCCGCCTGCCGATCATCATGCTCACCGCCCACGGCCGCGAGGTCGAGCGCGAGAAGGGCATGGCGCTGGGGGCCGACGACTACATCACCAAGCCCTTCTCCACCCAGGCCCTGGTGGAGAAGGTCAAGACGTTGCTCGACGAGGCTCGCTGATGGGGCGTCGTCTCTCCGGCCTGCCCAGGCGCCAGCGGCTGGTGGGACTGTGGCTGTTGCTCAGCGGCATCAGCCTGTTCGGCGGGGCGGTGTTCGCCCTCTGGCTCGACAGCCTGTTCCAGCCCCAGGGGCTGGCCCGCTGGGTCCTCTGGCTGGGCTGCTTCTCGGGCGGCGGCACCATCTTCCTGGTCGGCCTGCTGCTCGAACGCCAGTTGTTCACCCCGCTGCGCCACCTGCAGGTCCAGTTGGCGCGGCTGGTGGCCAACCCCGACGCCCGGGAGGACTACCCGCCGGAGGGCTGGCTGCGCGGCCTGGGCCCCGACCTGGTACGGATCCGCGACGCCTGGCGGGCGGACCGCAATCGCCTGGCCACGGCCCATGCCGAGGGCGCGCGCAGTGCGGCCCGTATCCGCCAGGAACTCGAGGCCCTGCTCCAGGTACTGGACACGCCCCTGCTGCTCTGCGACCACCACCGTCGCCTGCTGCTCTTCAACCAGGCCGCCGAGAGCCTCTTCGAGGGCCACCCCGGGCTCGGTCTCGGCAAGCGGCTCGATGCGCTGCTCCCGGTGGCCAGCCTGCAGGAGGCATTGGGCCAGCTGCCCGACGACGGCACCCCGCGCGAGATCCTGGTGCCCTGCGACGAGCGCTGGCTGTGCGCCATCCTGCGCCGGGTCCCCGGCAGCAACGGCGAGACCCTGCTGACGCTCACCGATACCACCGCCGCCTGGACCAGCGAGATGGGCGCCCGGGGGAAACTGGTCGACACCCTGCTGCTGCTGCGCCGCCACAGCGCCAGCCTGACCAGCGCCGCCGACGCCTTGTCCAGCCTGCGCCCCGACGGCGAGTCGAGCGAGCTGCGCCAGCGGCTGGAGACGGTGGTCGAGGAGGAGAGCCTGGCGCTGGGTCGCGACATCGAACGCATGGGAGCGCTGATCGAGGACATGCAGCGCCAGGGCGAGCGGCTGGTGCCGCTGTGGTCCAACGACCTCTGGGACGCCCTCAACGAGCGCCACGCCGGCGACGGCCGCAGGGTCGTGCCGATCGGCATGCCGGCCTGGCTCAAGGGCGACGCCACGGCGTTACTGGTGCTGCTCGGCTCGCTGCTCGAACGGCTGGCGGCGCATACCGGCGGCGGCGACATCGAGGGCGAGATCTGCCTCGGCAACAAGCGGGTCTACCTCGACCTGGTGTGGCGTGGCCCGCCGCTGGGCGAACGCCAGCTCGCCGACTGGAGCCGCACGCCCCTGGAGGCCCTGCCGCTCGTGCCGCGGGTGGGCGATGTGCTGCGCCAGCACGACAGCGACGCCTGGAGCCTCGCCGACCCTGACGGCGAGCACGCCCGGCTGCGCCTGCCGCTGCCGGCCACCGAGCGGGTCGGGGCACCGCGCCCACGGACACCGCCGCGGCCCGAGTTCCACGACTTCGGCATCGCCGACCTGCCGCCCCCGGACGCCGAGCTCGCCGGCCGCTCGCTGCGGGCGCTGGAGGTCGTGGCCTTCGACACCGAGACCACCGGCCTCGAACTGCGGCGCGGCGACCGCGTGATCAGCATCGGCGCCTGTCGCGTGGTCAACGCCCGGCTGCTGGCCAGCGACGTCTTCGACATCCGCGTCGACCCGGGCCGGCCGATTCCGCCGGCCAGCACCGCCATCCACGGCCTGACCGACCGCGACGTGGCCGGCGCCCCGCCCCTGCACGTGGCACTGCCGCGCTTTCGCAACTACATCGGCGAGGCGGTGATACTCGCCCACAACGCCGCCTTCGACCTGCTGGCGATCCAGCCAGCGGACGGTGGGGTGCGCTTCGAGATGCCGGTGCTCGATACCCTGCTGCTGTCCCGGGCGCTCGACGAGGCCATCGACGGCCACGACCTGGATACCCTGGCCGAGCGCTATGGCCTGATGATCCCCCCGGGGGCCCGTCACACTGCCCTGGGCGATGCCAGGGTCACCGCCGAGCTGTGGCTGGCGCTGCTGCCACGGCTCGAGGCCCGCGGCTTCGATACCCTCGAACAGGTGCTGGCGCTGCAGGCGACCGCCTTCGATCGGGAGGATGCCAGCGCATGACGACCCCCCGGCTCAAGGAGCGGCTGATCGCCCTGATCGTGCTGGCGACCCTGCTCTTCTCGCCACCGCTGCTGCTGGTGGTCGACCGCCCCCCGGCCGCCGGGCTCTCCTGGCTGCCCCTCTACCTGTTCCTCGCCTGGGGGGCGGTGATCGCCCTGGCCGCCTGGCTGATGGAACGGCGCCACGAGGAGTGACCGGACCATGAGGGGAGACATGGTGGTGCTGAGTGTCGCCTTCGGCTACCTGGCGCTGCTGTTCGTGATCGCCGCCTGGGGCGACCGCCGCGCCGAGCAGGGTCGCTCGCTGATCGGCTCGCCCACCGTCTACGCCCTGTCGATCGCCGTCTACTGCACCGCCTGGACCTTCTACGGCAGCGTCGGCCGGGCCGCCGAGCACGGGCCCAGCTTCCTGCTGATCTACCTGGGGCCGACGCTCGCCATGCTCATGGCGCCCTTCGTGATCCGCAAGATGGTGCGCATCGCCAGCGCCCAGCGCATCACCTCCATCGCCGACTTCATCAGCGCCCGCTACGGCAAGAGCTCGAGCCTGGGCGCCCTGGTGGCGCTGATCGCGCTGATCGGCATCACCCCCTACATCGCGCTGCAGCTCAAGGCGATCACCCTGAGCCACGCGGTGCTGGTCAATTACCCCGAGGCCGCCGCGCTGAGCCTGGCCGAGGAGAGCTTCTGGCACGACAAGTCGTTCTGGGTGGCGCTGGTGCTGGCGGTGTTCATCATCCTCTTCGGCACCCGCCACCTCGACGCCAGCGAGCGCCACGAGGGCATGGTCGCGGCCATCGCCTTCGAGTCGCTGGTCAAGCTGGTCGCCTTCCTGTCGGTCGGGGTGTTCACCCTCTTCGTGCTGTTCAACGGCCCCGGCGATCTCTTCGCCCGCGTGGCGGCGGTACCGGCCCTGGCCGACGCCCTGAGCCTCGAGGCGGTGCCGGGCGGCGCCGTCGGCTGGGTCGGCATGCTGGTGCTGGCCTTCCTCGCCTTCCTCACCCTGCCCCGCCAGTTCCAGGTGCTGGTCGTCGAGAACGTCGACGAGCGGCATCTCAAGCGCGCCAGCTGGCTCTTCCCGCTCTACCTGCTGGCGATCAACCTGTTCGTGATCCCCATCGCCATGGCTGGGCTGCTGCTCGGCGGGACGGGCAGCGACCCGGACAGCTTCGTGCTCACCCTGCCGCTCTCCGCCGGGCTCGATGGGCTGCCGCTGCTGGTCTTCATCGGCGGGCTCTCGGCGGCCACCAGCATGGTGATCGTCGAGACCATCGCGCTCTCGACCATGGTCAGCAACCAGCTGGTGATGCCGCTGCTGCTGCGCTCGCGGCGCCTTCACCTGGGGTCCCGTGGCGAGCTCGCCGGCTGGCTGCTGGGGATCCGCCGCGTGGCCATCGTGCTGATCCTGCTGCTCGGCTACCTCTACCATGCCCTGATCGGCGACTCCTACAGCCTGGTGACCATCGGCCTGGTCTCCTTCGCCGCCGCGACCCAGTTCGCCCCGGCCATGCTGATCGGCATGTACTGGCGCGGTGCCACCCGCAACGGCGCGGCCCTGGGCCTGATCGCCGGCTTCCTGATCTGGGCCTGGACCCTGCTGCTGCCGGGCTTCGCCCTGTCGGGATGGCTCGACGCCGGCTTCATCGACGAGGGGCCCTGGGGGCTGTCCTGGCTGCGACCCTATGCGCTGTTCGGCCTCGAGGGCTGGGACATCTATACCCATTCGTTGCTGTGGAGCCTGCTCGCCAACGTCGGCCTGCTGGTCGGGGTGTCGCTCTTCACCCGCCAGGGGCCGCTGGAACAGACCCAGGCGGCGCTGTTCGCCGAGGCGATGCACCCGGGACTGATGGAGACCTCGCTGTGGCACGGCCAGACCACCCGCGGCGAACTGCGCGCCCTGCTCGATCGCTACCTGGGCCTCGCCGCCACGGCGCGGGTCTTCGCCCGGCAGGGCGAACACGAGGGCGACGACCAGCCCGCCCCGCCGGCGCTGATCGCCCGCGCCGAGCAGGCGCTGGCCGGCGCACTCGGCAGCGCCTCGGCCCGGGTGCTGATCAACTCGGTGGTGCGCGGCGAGGCGCTCGACCTGGAATCGATCCTCAGCATCCTCGACACCACCTCCCAGACCCTGGAGTACAACCGCCGCCTGGAGCAGAAGTCGCGGGAGCTGGCGCGCATCGGCGAGGAGCTGCGCGCCGCCAACGAGCGGCTGCGCGAGCTCGACCGGCTCAAGGACGAGTTCGTGGCCATGGTCAGCCACGAGCTGCGCACCCCGCTGACCTCGATCCGCGCCTTCGCCGAGATCCTGCGCGATGGTCGCGACCTGCCCGACGAGAAGCGCGAGCACTTCCTCGACGTGGTGGTGCTGGAGAGCCAGCGCCTGTCGCGGCTGATCGAGGAGATCCTCGACCTGGCACGGCTGGAGAGCGGCCGCCTGACCCTCACCCCGCAACCGCTGGACCTGGCCGCACTGGCCCGGCACAGCGTGGACGCCGTGCACCGGCTGCAGGAGAACCGCGGCGTGAGCCTCGAGGTCGAGATGGCGCTGGAGACGGCACCGGTGATCGGCGACCCGGACCGGCTCGAGCAGGTGATCATCAACCTGCTCGACAATGCCGGCAAGTTCGCCGCCGACGAGGACCCGCGGGTGCTGTTGCGCCTCGAGCGCCACAAGGGGCACTTCCGCCTGGCGGTGGAGGACAACGGCCCCGGCATCGCCGAGGACGAGCGTGAGCGGGTGTTCGAGAAGTTCCACCAGATCAAGCGCAGCGGCGGCCAGACCCGCGGTCGCCCGCGGGGCAGTGGCCTGGGCCTGCCGATCAGCCGCGGCATCGTCGCCCACCTGGGCGGGCGGCTGTGGGTGGAGGATGCTCCGCACCTGGGGGGCGCCTGCCTGGTGATGGAGCTGCCGGCCGCGCCGCCGGAGGCGCAGGCGGCCGACCGCCCTACCCTGCTGCCCGTCCCCGGGCCAGCCTGACCAGCGCGCGGATCTGCTGGAGATCGTGACGCAGCAGCAGGCGCCGGTCCTCGCCGAGGCGGGCGACATCCACCCAGCCATCCACCGGACGTCCCTCCTGGAGGTTCAAGCGCTGCTCGGCCAGCAGCAGCCCCTGCAGGCGCTCGAGTGCCGCGGTCAGGGCCAGGGCCCGCTCGGCGCTCAGCCCCCCCTTCACCACCAGGTCGGTCAACCGGGCGCGGGTCTCCGGCGGTCGCACGCCATGGCGCAGCGCCAGCAGCCGGACGGCATTGACCAGCGGCAGCACGCCCTGGTGCTTGAGGTTGAGGGCGCGGTCGTGGGGGGCCCCCTCGCGGCTGCCGGCGAGCCGCCCGAAGCGATCCAGTGCCACCGGCAGTTCGTCGAGCAGCGCGGCCATCTCGTCGAGGAACAGCGGGGAGCGAGGCATCAGCCTGGCGACGTGGTCGGCCAGCGCCTCGGCCAACGCCGCCTCGCCACGCACCGGAAAGAAGTCGAGCAGGATATTGGCCTGCTGGACCCGCTTGACGCGCCGGTCCGCGGTCCAGATCGCCAGTTGCTCCGTCCACTCGCAGAGCCGCTTGCGCCACATCGGCCAGCGCGCCATGACGTGGCCGCTGCACAGCGGGATGCCGGCCTCGTCGAGACGGGTGGTGAAGCGTTCGCCGAGCGCCTGGAAATAGCCGTCGATCTCGGTGTGCCGGCTATCGGGATAGTCGGCGATGATCATGGCATTGTCCTGGTCCGGCGCCAGCAGGCTCTCGTGGCGGGCCGCTGAGCCAAGGGTCAGCACGCACCAGGCCGTGGGGGGCGCGCCCCAGCCCTGCCCCTGCATCTCGTTGAGGGAGAGGTCGATGGCGCGGCGGTAGAGCCAATCGTTGTGGTCGCTGACCAGCTGCGCGATGCGCCAGGCCGGCAGGTCGAGGCGGTCGAGCGCGTCGACCAGCTCGGCCTGCCAGCGGTGGGCGACGGCGAGACTCGGTGCCGGCCCCAGCGAGGTCAGCGCATCGCGCAGCGGCGCGACCAGCGATGGCAGCCGGGCGGGATCGGGCAGGGCGTCGGCGGCGAAGAGGTCCCGCCAGGGCGAGGCGCGATGCAGCAGGCGCATGGAGGCTCCGGGTCAGCGTGAACCGCACTTCACGAATACCCGAAGTGTAGCGAGGCGCGGCGGCCGGGGCACTTGGGCGAAGGGTTAAGTGAACATCTCGTCGCCCACCTCGTCGATGAAGCGCTGTGCCTTGCTGATCATCAGCTGATCGCAGGCCTCGCGCCCGGGCACCATGTCGGAGCGCTCGAAACGGTGCTCGAGGAGCTCGCCATCGGCGCCGGGCTTGCGGATCCAGCCGCTGACGCGGTACAGCCCCCCCAGCTCGGCGGGCTCGGAGACGATCTGGAACCCCTTGTACTCCACCGGCTCGGCGGCCGCATCCTTCGGCTTCTCGTCACCGCCGCCGAACAGCCCCGACAACAGTTTCTTGAACATTGTGCTGTCCTCACCAATGATAAGCCTCGAAACGACGACGCCGGCGGCGAGCCGGCGTCGAAGAGGGCGCGGGCGCCGGGCTCAGTCCTGCTTGCGGCCCTTGCCGGCGGCGATGCGCAGGCGCAGGGCGTTGAGCTTGATGAAACCCTCGGCGTCCTTCTGGTCGTAGGCGCCGGCATCGTCCTCGAAGGTGGCGATCGACTCGTCGAACAGCGACTGGTCGGACTTGCGGCCGACCACGGTGGCGCTGCCCTTGTAGAGCTTCATGCGCACCACGCCGGAGACGTTCTTCTGGGTCTCGTCGATGGCGGCCTGCAGCATGCGGCGCTCCGGGCTCCACCAGTAGCCGTTGTAGATCACCTTGGCGTACTTGGGCATCAGCTCGTCCTTGAGGTGGGCCTCCTCGCGGTCGAGGGTGATCGACTCGATGGCACGGTGGGCGCGCAGCATGATGGTGCCCCCCGGCGTCTCGTAGCAGCCGCGGGACTTCATGCCCACGTAGCGGTTCTCGACGATGTCGAGGCGGCCGATGCCGTTGTCGCCGCCCAGCTTGTTGAGTGTCTCGAGCACCTCGTGGGGACGCATCGGGGTGCCGTCGATGGCGACGATGTCGCCCTGCTCATAGGTCAGCTCCACATAGGTGGGCTGGTCCGGGGCGGTCTCCGGCGAGACGCTCCAGCGCCACATGTCCTCCTCGGCCTCGGCCCAGGGGTCCTCGAGGATGCCGCCCTCGTAGGAGATGTGCAGCAGGTTGGCGTCCATGGAGTACGGCGACTTCTTCTTGCTCGAGGAGAAGTCGACCGGGATATCGTGCTGC
Organism: Halomonas kalidii; assembly: GCF_030010475.1. Lineage (NCBI taxonomy): Bacteria > Pseudomonadati > Pseudomonadota > Gammaproteobacteria > Oceanospirillales > Halomonadaceae > Halomonas > Halomonas kalidii. The sequence goes on from NZ_JASCQN010000040.1 coordinate 80,704, forward strand.
TGGCAGTAGGCCATCAGCTTCTCGCGGGAGGTCAGGTCCCACTCGCGCCACGGGGCGATCACCTTGACGCCGGGCTTGAGCGCATAGGCGCCCATCTCGAAGCGCACCTGGTCGTTGCCCTTGCCGGTGGCGCCGTGGGAGATGGCGTCGGCGCCGGTCTGGTTGGCGATCTCGATCAGGCGCCTGGCGATCAGCGGGCGGGCGATGGAGGTGCCGAGCAGGTACTCGCCCTCGTAGATGGTGTTGGCGCGGAACATCGGGTAGACGTAGTCGCGCACGAACTCCTCGCGCAGGTCCTCGATGTAGATCTCCTTGACGCCCAGGGCCTGGGCCTTGGCCCGTGCCGGCTCGACTTCCTCGCCCTGGCCGATGTCGGCGGTGAAGGTCACGACCTCACAGTCATAGGTCTCCTGCAACCACTTGACGATGACGGATGTGTCCAGGCCGCCGGAATAGGCGAGAACGACCTTCTTGACATCGGACATTGAGGGGCTCCTGAAATTGAAATGAATGACAGCGGTGAACGTCATGGAGCATCGATTATAGCGCGGCAGCCCGCCAGCGAATACCGGCCACGGGACGCAGCCAGGCCAAACTGCTAGACTGCCGCGATTCGATGCCGACCGGGACACGACCGTGCTCCTGGATGACGGTGCATTGGTCGTGACGAGCCGGAATGACGCAAGGAGAGGTGCATGAGCGAGGCGATCGCCCGCGAACTGATGGCGCAGCGATTCCGCAGCTTCCTGCCGGTGGTGGTGGACCTGGAAACCGGCGGATTCAATGCCGAACGCGATGCGATTCTGGAGATCGCCGCCGTGACCCTGACCATGGACCCGGAGGGCAACCTGATTCCCGATGCCACCTACGCCTTCCACGTCAAGCCCTTCACCGGGGCCAACGTGGAGCAGTCGGCGCTGGACTTCACGGGCATCAGGCTCGACGACCCGCTGCGCCAGCAGGTGGCGCTCACCGAAGCCGAGGCGCTGGGGGAGATCTTTCGTCCGGTACGCAAGGCGATCAAGGCCCACGGCTGTACCCGGGCCGTGCTGGTGGGACACAATGCCGCCTTCGACCACGGCTTCCTCAACGCCGCCGTGGCTCGCTGCGGCATCAAGCGCAACCCCTTCCACCCCTTCTCGAGCTTCGACACCGCCTCGCTGGCCGGCCTGATCTACGGCCAGACGGTGCTGGCCCGCTCCTGCCGGGCGGCCGGCATCGAGTTCGACAACAGCTCGGCCCACTCGGCCCGCTACGATACCGAGCGCACCGCCGAACTGTTCTGCGCCATGGTCAACCGCTACAAGGACCTGGGTGGCTGGGCACTGGCCCAGCACGAGCAGGGCATCGAGGAGCAGCCGTAAGCGGCTAACGCAAGCGGGCCCGCCGGATCACGACGGGCCCGCTGCCATGGCCTGCTACCCTCCTGTGGGAGCGCAGATTTTCTGCGCGATTGGCGCCGGCAGGCGCCCAGGTGCTGATCGCCAACGGCTCGACTCACCGCCGGCGCCGCTTCGCGACGCATCGCCCGGCAGAGCCGGGCTCCTACAGTGGGGCGTGCAGCCCAGCTCAGGCTTCCGGCTTGTCGCTGGCTTCGGCGCGCGCGGCGGCCTCCTTGACCAGCTTCTCGAGTTCGCCGTTCTGGTACATCTCGACCACGATGTCGCAGCCGCCGACCAGCTCGCCCTCGACCCACAGCTGCGGGAAGGTCGGCCAGTTGGCCACCTTGGGCAGCTCGGCGCGGATGTCCGGGTTGTCCAGGACGTTGACGAAGGCGAAGCGCTCGCCGCAGGCCATCAGCGCCTGGACGGTCTGGGCGGAGAAGCCGCACTGGGGCAGCTGGGGGGTGCCCTTCATGTAGATCAGGATGGGGTTCTCGCTGATCTGACGCTGGATGTTCTCGACGGTAGTGCTCATGGGCCTGTCCTTTCTGAAGCTTGAAACGTGGGAGTCTGGAACGGGGATGGACCGTCGCCCCGGAATACCCGAGTGCGGTCGTCGGCATTGAGTGTGTCCATTCTACTGATGCAGGGCGCATTGCGCATCCCCCCGGCGCTGGCTAGGATGGTCGTTTTTTCCCGTGGAGCGACCCCATGGCCACCCGCCACTTCCTGACCCTGCTGGACCTCAGCCCGGAAGAGCTGCGCTACCTGATCCAACGCGCCATCTCGATCAAGAACGGCCTGAAGACCCACGGCCCGACCTACACCCCCTTCGCCAACCGCACCCTGGCGATGATCTTCGAGAAGTCGTCGACGCGCACCCGGGTCTCGTTCGAGACCGCCATGGCGCAGTTCGGTGGCCATGCGCTGTTCCTGTCGCCCCGCGATACCCAGCTCGGCCGCGGCGAGCCCATCGAGGACACCGCCCGGGTGCTCGCCGAGATGGTCGATGCGGTGATGATCCGCACCTTCTCCCACGCCGGGCTCGAGGCCTACGCCGCCGCCAGCACGGTGCCGGTGATCAACGCGCTCACCGACGACTACCATCCCTGCCAGTTGCTTGCCGACATCATGACCTGGACCGAGCTGCGGGGGGGCGTGAAGGGGCGTACCGCGGTATGGATCGGCGACGGCAACAACATGTGCCACTCGTGGATCAACGCCGCGCGCCAGTTCGACTTCCAGCTGCGCATCTGCTGCCCCGAGGGTTACGAGCCGCGCCGGGACATCCTCGACGCCGCCGGGGATCGCGTTACCCTCTTCCGCGACCCGCGCGAGGCGGTGACCGGCGCCGACCTGGTGACCACCGATGTGTGGGCCTCCATGGGTCAGGAGGAGGAGCAGAGCAAGCGCGAGGCGGCCTTCGCCGACCTCCAGGTCAGCGAGGCCCTGCTCGACCTGGCCAGGGACGACGTGCTGTTCCTGCACTGCCTGCCCGCCCATCGCGGCGAGGAGATCAGCGAAACGCTGCTCGACGACCCCCGCGCCGTGGTCTGGCAGGAGGCCGGCAACCGCCTGCACGCCCAGAAGGCACTGCTGGAGTTCCTGCTGATCGGCCGAGTCGACGGCTAGCCGCCACCGGCCGATCACCGACTAGACTTTGGTCGCATATCGTCCCTCGTGGTATAGTGCGCTGCAGCACACTGGAGTCATAGGGAGATGCAGCGCATGACACCCGACACTTCCGCCACGGCCGGCATGCAGCGCAGCCTGCGCCAGTGCCTGTCGCACATGGCCGCCCTGCTCTATCACCACGGCCACGTCCTGGAGTCGGTAACGGTTCCCCACCGCGGCCTCGACCGCAACGCGATGCGCGACCTGCACGCCGCCTCGGGCGACTGGTCCACCTGCCTGCGCGTCCTCGAGCGCAGCGAGGCCGCCGCCTACAACGAGCAGGACCGCTTCGTGCTCACCGCCCTGGGTCGCGAACTGCTGTTCGACATGTTCGGCGAAGGCGCCGCCGACTGCGCCTGACCCCCTGCCGCCTGCGTACCGACCCCACGACGGCGCCGCCCTCCAGCATCGGCGACGCCCTCTCTCGCCGCCCACCCTCACCACGGTCCGCCCCGCCAGGCTTGCGGGACACTTCGCCAGCACTGTATCGGCACACGAAGAACACCAGCACACGAAAAAGCCGCTTGAAGCAGTGCTTCAAGCGGCTGATTCTTCTAAACTTGTTGGTGGAGCCTAGCGGGATCGAACCGCTGACCTCAACACTGCCAGTGTTGCGCTCTCCCAGCTGAGCTAAGGCCCCACACCGTCTCGCCGTGCGAGAACGAGGCATATAGTACGCAGGGTGACAGGCCGGGTCAACCCCGAGGCGAAAGAAAAGGGTGAACGAGAATATTCACCCCCTCGCACCAATTCCTCTTAGGATGAAGTTGTGTCACTCTTACGCTACCAGAGACATCATCCGTCGTCGCAGTCGATGATCCGCCATTTCGCTCAGGAGGCACTGCCTTGATCCGGGTTCTTGTTGCCGATGATCACCACCTGGTAAGGACCAGCATTGCCCACCTGCTGAATGCCGAGGAGGACATCAGCGTGGTCGGCGAGGCCGCCGACGGGGAGGATGCCATCACCCAGGTCCGCACCCTGCGTCCGGACATCGTGCTGATGGATATCCGCATGCCCGGCATCGGCGGCCTCGAAGCGACCCGCAAGATCACCCGGGGCATGGACGAGACCCGGGTGCTGGTGCTGACCGCCTTTCTCGAGGAGACCTTCGCCCAACGCCTGCTGGAGGCCGGGGCTCACGGCTTCATCAGCAAGGGTTCGCAGCACGACGAGATGGTCGGGGCCATTCGCAGCGTCTTCGCCGGCCAGCGCTACGTCAGCCCCGAGATCGCCCAACGCCTGGTACTGTCGCGAATCGACTCCCAGGATAACCCCTTCGACCAGCTCTCGCAGCGCGAACTGCAGGTGGCGATGATGATCGTCAACTGCCAGAAGGTGGCCGATATCTCCGATCGGCTCTTCCTCAGCCCCAAGACGGTCAACACCTACCGCTACCGGATCTTCGAGAAACTCGGCGTCCACTCCGACGTGGAACTGACGCACCTGGGACTGCGCCACGGTCTGGTCGACGGCTACGCAAGCGTGGAGTGAGTCCCCCCCCGCCCGAACGATCTGCTAGGATGACACTCCCGTCGTCCCGGCCGCGTTTCCCGCATGAGCTTCGACCACCGCCACTTCCTCGACACCGTCAGCGAGTCCCCCGGCATCTACCGCATGCTCGACGATCAGGGCGAGACCCTCTACGTGGGCAAGGCCCGCCGGCTCAAGGCACGGCTGGCGAGCTACTTCCGCGGGGCGCTGAACACCAAGACCCAGGCCCTGGTCGCCCGCATCGGCGATATTCAGGTCACGGTGACCAACAGCGAGACCGAGGCGCTGCTGCTGGAACAGACGCTGATCAAGGAGCTGCGTCCGCCCTACAACATCCTGCTGCGCGACGACAAATCCTATCCCTTCGTCTTCGTCACCGATCGCCACCCCTTCCCGGCACTGGAGTACAAGCGCGCCCGCACCCGGCGCGACGACGGCCGCTACCTGGGCCCCTACCCGAGCAGCGGCGCGGTACGCGAGAGCCTGTCGCTGATGCAGAAGATCTTCCGCATCCGCAACTGCGAGGACAGCGTCTTCGCCCACCGCACCCGTCCCTGCCTGCAGCACCAGATCCAGCGCTGCAGCGCGCCCTGCGTCGGCTACATCGACGAGGCCGACTACCGCCGCGATCTCGAGCACGCCGTGCAGTGCCTGGAGGGCAAGAGCGAGCAGGTCACTCGCGAGCTGACCCGCGACATGGAAGCCGCCAGCCGCGACCTGGACTTCGAGGAGGCGGCCCGGCTGCGCGATCAGATCCAGCACCTGCGCCAGCTCCAGCAACGCCAGTTCGTCGACACCGCCGCTGGCGATGCCGATGTGTTCGCCCTGGCGAGCCGCCCCGGGGCGCTGTGCATCTCGGTGCTGACGGTGCGCCAGGGCCGGTTGCTGGGCGCCCGCCACCACGCCCCGAGCAACGGCCTGGACCTGGGCCCCGAGGCCCTGCTCGGCGATTTCGTCAGCCAGTTCTATCTGGGCCAGGCCCGGGAGATCCCCCAGGAGGTGATCACCAGCCACCGGGTGCCGGACGCCGACCTGATCGCCCGGGCGCTGGCCGAGCGCGCCGGCCGGCGCGTGCGGCTGGCCGACCAGGTGCGCGGCCACCGCGCCCAGTGGCGGGAGCTTGCCCGGACCAACGCCGAGCAGCAGCTCGCCAGCCAGCTCGCCGGCCAGGCCCAGCTGTCCCATCGCTTCGAGGCCCTGCGCGAGGCCCTGCACCTCGAGGCAGTGCCGCGGCGCCTGGAGTGCTACGACATCAGCCATAGCCACGGCGAGGCCACGGTGGCGTCCTGCGTGGTGTTCGACGCGAACGGGCCGCGCAAGTCCGATTACCGCCGCTTCAACATCGAGGGCGTGGCCGCCGGCGACGACTACGCCGCCATGCGCCAGGTCCTGACCCGTCGCTTCCGGCGGCTCAAGGAGGGCGAGGGCGAACGGCCCGACATCCTGATCGTCGACGGCGGCAAGGGCCAGCTCAACATGGCGCGCGAGGTGTTCGCCGAACTCGGCGTCGAAGGCGTGATGCTGCTCGGGGTGGCCAAGGGCACCACCCGCAAGGCGGGGCTCGAGACGCTGTTCGTCGAGACCGTCGAGCGCAGCCTCGACCTCGATGGCGCCTCCCCCGCCCTGCACCTGATCCAGCATATCCGCGACGAATCTCACCGCTTCGCCATCGCCGGGCACCGGGCCCGGCGCGACAAGGCCCGACGCACCTCGACCCTGCAGGAGATCCCCGGCGTGGGGCCGCGCCGTCGACGCGAGCTGCTGCGCTTCTTCGGCGGGCTGCAGGGCGTGAAGCAGGCCAGCCGCGAGGAGCTGGCGCGGGTTCCGGGCATCAGCGCCACCCTCGCCGAGACGATTCATCGCGCCCTGCATGGATGACGGCGCCCAAGCTGGATAGAATGAGTGGCCTCTTGGCCCCACCCTACCGGCAAGGACAGCATCACCCGATGAACATACCCAACATTCTGACCCTGGCTCGTATCATCTTCATCCCGTTGCTGGTGGTGCTGTTCTATCTGCCCTTCGCCTGGAGCATGCCGGTGGCCGCCGGGCTCTTCGGTCTGGCCTCGCTCACCGACTGGCTCGACGGCTACCTGGCGCGCCTCTGGGACCAGTCGACCCCCTTCGGCGCCTTCCTCGACCCGGTGGCCGACAAGCTCATGGTGGTGGTGGCCCTGGCCCTGCTGATCGAGCGCTACGAGGCCCTCTGGCTGACCCTGCCGGCGCTGGTGATCATCGGTCGCGAGATCGTCATCTCGGCGCTGCGCGAATGGATGGCCGAGATGGGCAAGCGCGGCCAGGTGGCGGTCTCCTGGATCGGCAAGGTCAAGACCAGCCTGCAGATGATCGCCCTGCTGGTGCTGCTGGCCTTCGCCCCCGGCTCGTCGCTGGCCAATATCGGCGTCGCCACTCTCTACCTGGCCGCCGTGCTGACCCTGTGGTCGATGATCCTCTACCTGCGCGCCGCCTGGCCTCACCTGAGTCGCTCGATGTGACGACGGGCAGTGAAAAGCGTTTGACAGTCACCGACTTATCCGTATAATTCGCTCTCGAGTCGAGCGGGAATAGCTCAGTGGTAGAGCATCGCCTTGCCAAGGCGAGGGTCGCGAGTTCGAATCTCGTTTCCCGCTCCATTCTCTCCGTCGAGAGCTTCTCGACAGGGAACGGCTCGATGAGGCTGGATGGCAGAGTGGTTATGCAGCGGACTGCAACTCCGTGTACGCCGGTTCGATTCCGACTCCAGCCTCCATCTTCCCCCGACTTTTCGCCCGAACCCATGCCGCCCGGATGGCGAAATTGGTAGACGCAAGGGACTTAAAATCCCTCGGTGGCGACACCGTGCCGGTTCGAGCCCGGCTCCGGGCACCAGCCTCCTGGCTTCGACTCTGGACCCTTCCGCTTCCAGGCTACGAGCGGGGCATCGCTTCATGATCCTGCCGCGTTTGCGCGACCCCCACTTCAACTATCGGCACCGCCGAAAGCTGCACGTGCTGCGTGTACTGCTGGCACTCACGATCACCTACGCCGTCATCAATGTGTTCACCATCCCCCACTCCAGCTGGGCGCTGGTCAGCACCGTCATGGTGATGGGCAACCTGCCGCACATCGGCGGCGTGCTCGACAAGGGGCGGCAGCGCCTGCTCGGCACCCTGCTCGGGGCGGGCTGGGGGCTCACGCTGATCCTGCTGCCGCTGCCCGTGCATCAGCTGGTACCGGCCGGCGCCCTGGCCGGCATCGGGGTGGCCACCTGGATCACCTTCGGCAAACGCCACGGCTACAGCGGCCTGATGTTCGCCATCAGCCTGCTGCTGGTGATCGGCGACGGCAGCCATGACCTCGGCCTCGGCCTGTGGCGGTCCTTCGACGTGCTGCTCGGCACCCTGGTGGGCATCGCCGTCACGGTCCTGGTGCTGCCCCAGAAGGCCACCGACATGATGCGCTTCATGCTCGCCGAGAACCTGGATCGCCTGGCGCGGCTCTACCACGCCCACACCTCGGCCACCTCGTCGGCGGATGTCGACACCCGGGCACTGCTCAAGGCCACCAGCGCCCTGCTGGTCAAGCAGCGGGGCCTGGTCGACGCCATCCACCGGGAGCGCCGGCTGCGCCGCGACGAGCTCGACGACATCATCTCCCTGCAGCGCCGCATGCTCTCGACCGTCGAACTGCTGCTCGAGACCCACTGGACGACCCGCGCCGGACATGATCGTATCGATGCCATGAGCGGGCTGCGCGACGAACAGCACCGCCTGGCCCGGGACCTCGGCAGCCTGGCCTTCCAGGTGCGCACCGGCCAGCCCATCGAGGTCCGGGTCAGTCAGTTCGACCTGCAACGTCATGCCGAGCTGGCCTGCAATGCCCGCACCGACAACGGCCGGGCGCTCTTCAGCCCCAGCGGCTATCTATGGCTCAACCGCGAGCTGGCGCGCCTGACCGACGCGCTGGTGGAACGCCTCGGCAGCCTGACGCGCCTGCCCAGCAGGCGCCTGCGCAGTGCCTCGCACCGTGCCGGCGCCACCGAGCGGCCGGCCCAGCTCGAAAAAGGAAAGCGAGATGACTGACGGCAAGCATGACGTACTGATCATCGGCGGTGGCGTCGCCGGCCTGGTGCTGGCCCTGGAGGTCGCCGACCGGCGCCGGGTCACCCTGCTGCGCCCGGCCAGCGACGACCAGGGGGCCAGCCGCTGGGCCCAGGGCGGGATCGCCGCCGTGCTCTCGCCGCTGGACGATTTCGACGCCCATGTCGCCGACACCCTGGTGGCCGGCGATGGCCTGTGCGACGAGCGTGCCGTACGCTTCACCGTGGAGCAGGGCCCGGCGGCCATCGAGTGGCTGCTCTCGCTGGGCGTGCCCTTCACCCCGGACCCCAGCCCCGAGGCCGCCTACCCCTACCACCTGACGCGTGAAGGCGGACACGGCGCGCGACGCATCATCCACGCCGACGACGCCACCGGCCGGGCCGTGGTCGACACCCTGATGGCCCACGCCCTGGCGCATCCGAACATCGCCCTGCGCGACGACCTCACCGCCATCGGCCTGATCGGCGACGTCGACGGTCACTGCCGCGGGGTTCGCTGCCTCGACGCCGGGGGGGATCGGCACGACCTGTCGGCCGAGGACACCGTGCTCGCCACCGGCGGCGCCAGCGGGCTCTACCGCCACACCACCAGCCCGCGCCCGGCCAGCGGCGAGGGCATGATGATGGCCGCCGAACTCGGCGCCGAGCTGATGAACCTGGAGTTCCAGCAGTTTCACCCCACCTGTCTCTACGACCCGGACGGCCCGCCCTTCCTGATCAGCGAGGCGGTGCGCGGCGAGGGGGGGCTGCTGCTCAACGCCGCGGGCGAGCGCTTCATGCCGGCGCTGGACCCGCGGGCCGAGCTGGCCCCGCGCGACATCGTCGCCCGGGCCATCGACGCCGAGATGCAGCGTACCGGCCGCGACCATGTCTTCCTCGACATCCGCCACCTGGGCGAGGCCGCGATCCGCCACCACTTCCCCACCATCCACGCCCATTGCGCGAGCCGCGGGCTCGATATCACCCAGGCGCCGATCCCGGTGGTACCGGCGGCCCACTACAGCTGTGGCGGGGTCGCCACCGACCTGGACGGCGCCACGACGGTGCCACGACTGCATGCCATCGGCGAGGTCGCCTGCACCGGCCTGCACGGGGCCAACCGCATGGCCAGCAACTCGCTGCTGGAGTGCCTGGTATTCGCCCGCAGCTGCGCCCGACGCCTGTGTCACGCCGCACCGGCCTCCACCGCCCCCCTGCTGCCCGGGCCGCACGGCAGCGACCGGCTACCCGCGGCGACGGTCGCCGAGGCGTTCGAGGTAATGCGCGGCGTGATGAGCGCCCGGGTCGCCATCGTGCGCCGCGACGCCGGCCTCGCCGAGGCTGCCGACCGCCTGGCCCGCCTGCAGGCCGAGCTGGCCCCGCGGATGAGCCGGGCGGCAGCCGATGCCGAACTGGCGAGCCTCTGGCACGCCCTGCGCCTGGCACGGCTAACGGTGGCCAGCGCCCGGGCACGCCGCGAATCCCGCGGCCTGCACTACAACCCCGACTGCCCGGCCCACGGCGACCCGACACCGCGGCCATCGCGAATCCGGCTGAGCGATCTGGACGAGGCGTGACGGGCCGACGACGCGTCGCGCCCTCCGCACCCGGCAGGCCGTCAGGGCAAGGCGACCAGCGCACGCCGAAGCGCGTGTAGCGAGGCGGCATCGCTGCTGTCGGGCCAGAGCCAGAGTCGGCGCCCGTCGAGGCGCAGGCCGATCAGCCAGGGCCCCAGGTAGTCGCACCGCAGGGCCACCGGCCGCCACGGCGCGGCGGCACCCTCTCGCCAGCGCCAGCTCGTCTCGCCGGCGGGCCGCGGCGACCCGCGAAGCTCCCCCCGCGACCGGCGACGCCCCTCGATCACCAGCACGCCGGCCAGGCTCACGATGGCGAGCGAGGCGACCCATGCCGGGGCGAACCACAGCGCCAGCCCGCTCACGACCAGAACCAGCAGCAGATGGACGGCCAGGGCCAGCCTAGACGGGACGATGCGCAGCGCTATCGGGGTGTTCGGCATGCTCGACGATCATCTGCACGATGCGGCGGCGCAGCGGCTCCTCCGGCCACTCGCGACGCATCAGCCAGGCGAAGAGGTCCTGGTCCTCCTCGTCGATCAGCGCTCGGTAGGCGGCCTGGTCCGTCTCGCCCAGGGCGTCGTAGCGCTGTTCGAGGAAGGGAATCAGCAGCAGGTCCAGCTCCCACATGCCACGGCGGGAGTGCCAGTAGAGCCGCTTGCGCAGGGCAGCGTCCGTGGACGATTGTTCGCTCAACGTCGACCTCGACAGTGCGGATGAATGTGGCGCCAGTATACCCGAGCCCCCTCCAGGCAGCAGCATGCACCGGCCCGCACGGGACCGTTCCAACCTCAATAGTCGTAGTTCGTTGTTTTATCACGCTTTGCGCAGTATGCTTTGACAAAACAACAACGCTGGGAACAGACAGGCCCCAGGCACGAATGCATGGAGAGAGCCGATGACCAAGTCAGAGTTGATCGAGCAGATTGCGATGCGGCAGCCCGAGCTGTCGGTCAAGGAAGTCGAAGCGGCGGTGCGCCTGATCCTCGACGACATCACCGACACCCTGGCCGAAGGGGGACGCGTGGAGATCCGTGGCTTCGGCAGCTTCTCGCTGCACTATCGCGAGCCCCGGGTCGGCCGCAACCCCAAGACCGGCGAACCGGTCGCGCTGAGCGGCAAGTTCGTGCCACACTTCAAGCCCGGCAAGGAGCTGCGCGAGCAGGTGGATGCCAGTCGCGCCCTGGGCTACTGAGGTCCACACCATCTATCGGGTTCCGATTTCCATTGCCATACCGACTGACATCACAGGGGACACATTCATGCGTTGGCTCAAAGGCCTGATCCTGGCCATCATCCTGCTGGCGGTTCTGCTCATCGGCATCCTGTTCGCCGTCAACAACCAGCAGGCGCTGCCCCTCAACCTGATCTGGATCGAGCTTCCCGCGGCCTCGCTGTCGGTATGGTTGCTGGCGGCCCTGGCCTGCGGCGTGTTCCTCGGCATGCTGGCCATGAGTGGCGTCTATCTCCGCCTGCGCACCCTGCTGACCCGCGCCCAGCGCCACAATCAGCAGCAGCGCAAGGAGCTCGACCGCCTGCGCATCCAGGAGATGAAGGAACTCCCCTAAATGCCCGATGTTCTGCTGCTGGCGCTGTTGTTGGCAGCGGTGGCCATCGGCTGGTGGCTAGGCCGCCGCGAACGCAGAAAACACCACGATCCCGCGCCGTCGACGCCCCTTGCACGGGATTATTTCGTGGGCCTCAACTATCTGCTCAATGACCAGCAGGATCGGGCCATCGAGACCTTCGTCGCGGCCCTCGAGGTCAACAGCGAGACCATCGAGACCCACATCACCCTGGGCAACCTCTTTCGCACTCGCGGAGAGGCCGACCGCGCCGTGAAGATCCACCAGAACCTGCTCGCCCGCCCGACCCTCACCGCCCTGCAAAGCGACCGCGTACAGCTCGAGCTGTCACGCGACTTCCTCAAGCTGGGGCTGCTCGATCGCGCCGAACGGTTGCTGCAGAGCCTGGTGCGCGACACCCCGGACGAGGAGATCCGCCAGGCGGCCAAGCGACTGCTGGTCGACCTGCTGGAGCGTGAAGGCGAATGGAGGGCGGCTCTCGACGTGGCGCTGCCCCATATGGTGCGCCAGCACGACGATATCCGCCGCGCCGCCGCCCACTGGCTCTGCGAGCTGGCCGAGCAGGAGCGGCACACCTCGAGCCCGGCGCTGGCACGGCGCCACCTGCGCCAGGCGCTGGCCACCGACGAGCGCTGCGTGCGCGCCAACCTGCTGCTGGCCGGCATGGAGCACGACACCGGTCACTACAAGCAGGAGATCCGCCTCCTCAGGCGCATCCCCGACCAGGACCCGGCCTTCGCCCCCACCATCCTCGAGCCACTGGGCCGGGCCTATCGCCTGATGGACGACGAGGAGGGCCTGATCCAGTGCCTGCGAGAGCTGCTCGAACGCGCGCCCTACACCAGCGTGATCATCCTGCTCGCCGAGACGCTGCGCCAGCGCGAGGGGCTCCAGGCGGCCCTCGACCTGGTCGGCGAGCAACTCGACCGGGAGCCGAGCCTGGGCGCGGTGGACTACCTGATGGACCTCTACCGACACGACGGCCAGGGCCAACCCGCCGAACGTATCCTGCTGCTCCAGCGCCACACCCGCACCCTGCTCCAGGCCCTGCCCCGCCACCGCTGCCGGCGCTGCGGCTTCGCCGGCGAGCAGCTGCACTGGCAGTGCCCCAGCTGTCGCAGCTGGGGCACCACCAAGCCGATCACCGGTATCGAGGGCGAGTAGCGATCACTCCCCGGCCAGCTCCGCCTCGATGGCGGAAAGCGCCGCCATGGGGTCCTCCGCCTGGGTCACCGGACGCCCCACCACCAGATGGGTACTGCCGGCCGCCAGGGCGTCGCTCGGCGCCATGATGCGCCGCTGATCGCCGGCAGCCGCGAAGCTCGGGCGAATGCCCGGCGTCACCTTCAGAAAATCATCGCCACACAGCGTACGCAGCCGGGCCGACTCCCTGGCCGAGCAGACCACGCCGTCCATGCCGCTGTCGCGGGCCAGCAGCGCCAGGCGCTCGACCTGCTCGGCGGGACTCGCGGCGACCCCCACCTCGGCAAGGTCCCCCGCCTCCATGCTGGTCAGCACCGTGACCGCGATCAGTTGGGTCGAAAGGCCATGTCGGTCGAGCCGTTCCCGGGCGGCCTCCATCATGCGCCGCCCGCCGCCGGCATGAACATTGACCATCCACGTCCCCTGCTCGGCGGCGGCCTGCACCGCACCGGCCACCGTATTGGGGATGTCGTGGAACTTGAGATCCAGGAACACTTCGAAACCGCGCCCATGCAAGGCATCCAGCACGTCGGGCCCGCTGCGGGTGAACAGCTCCTTGCCCACCTTGACCCGGCAGCGCGCGGGGTCCAGCTGGTCGGCCATGCACAGGGCGGCATCCAGGGAGGGGTAGTCGAGGGCAATGATCAGCGGCGAATCGGTGGACACGGACCGGTCTCCAGGCAGGTGGGCATTGGGCAGATAACACGCAGCCGCCAGTATATCAGCCCTGGCGGACGGCCGATGTGGGAGAAAACCTGCAACGATCATGGCAACCGGCCGACAGCCACTGGCGGCGATGGCCGACCCTGCAACCGGGAAGCTCGCGCTAGCTTGATAGGGGCACCCGCGGGGTGTCTAACGCCAAGAGGAACTGAAAGGGAGAATCGACATGACACAATGGACCAGAGGGATCGTCGCCGCGATGCTGCTCGGGCTGCTGCTGGGCCTATCGTCCATGGCGGCACTGGCCCAGGAGGTAGCCCCCATCAACGTCAACACCGCCGACGCCGAACTGCTCACCGAGCTCCCGGGGGTCGGGCCCAGCCGGGCAGAGGCCATCATCGAGTATCGCGAGTCGAATGGTCCCTTCGAGAGTGCCGACGACCTGGCGAATGTCAGCGGCATCGGCGCCAGCACCGTCGAGGGATTGCAGGAGCAGGTGGAGTTCTAGCCACTCCGGGCGGGCCAGCACTGGCCCGCCCTTCGCGACACCGCCTCATAGGCGCAAGCCACCATCGCACTCGATGACCCGGCCACTGAAGTAGTCGTTCTCCATGATGAAGGCCACGCTCTCGGCGATGTCCGCCGGCTGCCCCAGTCGGCCCAGCGGCACCCCGGCAGCGAGCTTGTCGAGCATGTCCTGGCGCATCGAGGCGGTCATGTCGGTCTCGATGAAGCCCGGCGCCACCGCCCCCACGCGAATGCCGTAGCGCGCCAGCTCCCTCGCCCAGGTCGTAGTCAACGCCACCACCCCGGCCTTGGCCGCGGCATAGTTGCTCTGTCCCATGTTGCCGGCCCGCGAGATGCTGGAGATATTGACGATCACGCCCTGGCACTCCGCCTCGATCATCTGGGCGGCTGCCTCGCGTCCGCACAGGAAGACCCCGGTGAGGTTGACGTCGATCACCTGCTGCCACTGCTCCAGCGACAGGGTCTTCTCGACCCGCCCCTCCTTCGCCTTGACCAGCAGGCCATCGCGCAGGATACCGGCATTGTTGACCAGGCCGTTGACCGGGCCCAGGGAGGCCGCGATGTCGCCGAAGGCCTGCTTGACCGATGCCTCGTCGGCCACGTTGACCACGAAACCGCGCGCCTCGATGCCGGCGCCGTGAAGGCTGGAGACTGCCCGGTCGAGGGAGGCGGCATCCACGTCGAGCAGAGCCGGGGTCGCCCCACGGCTCCCCAGCAGATGGGCCATGGCGAGGCCGAGGCCGCGGGCGCCGCCGGTGATGGCGACAATGGAACTTGCGAGCTTCATATGCGCTTCTCCAGGGGAAAGGGTCATGCCGCCTGCGCAGGCTCATGGCAGCGGCTCGAGCCTGCGGAGCACTCATCCTGTTATTATGCAACCACTATGCAACCATCGTTCATGCAACCATCGTTCATGCAACCAACGTTCATGCAACCAACGTTCATGTAACCAACGTTCATGTAACTAACGTTGTGCACTGCATCATTACCATATCGAGATATGGAAGCCTATTCCACCTTCGCCAAAGCAGGATCGGTCGGACGGCGCGTCGCTTGATTTTTTTCCTGCCGCCCCCATCCTCTGCGAAACTGTCATCCGCGGAGTCGTCATGCCCTTTCTGCTTGTCTTCACTCTCTTCGCCCTGCTCGATTTCGTCATCCTGTTCTCCGTCGGCAGCCAGATCGGCCTGCTGACGACCCTGGCCCTGGTACTGGCCACCGGCTTCATCGGCCTGCACCTGATACGCCGCGAGGGGGTCGCGACCTTCGCCCGGGCCCAGGAGCGCATGGCGCGGGGCGAGGTACCCTCCGGCGAACTGCTCACCGGGGCGGCACTGATCTTCGGCGGCGCGCTGCTGATGGCCCCTGGCTTCCTTTCCGACGCCCTGGGGTTCATCTGCCTGCTCCCCAACGCCCGCCGCCTGCTCGGCCGTCTGCTGGGGTGGCTCGGCATCCGCCTGCAGCACCGCACGGTGCACGGCCATGGCACTCGCCCCGACCAGGGCCCCGATGCCGACTGGCAACAGGCCGGCCGGGGAGACGACGCCCCACGACAGGAGCAGGCAACGTCCAGCAGCGGCTCCCAGGAGGCACCGCTGGAAGGCGATTTCATCGGCCGCGACGAGCGGCGCCGTTGAGCGAGAGCCGGGCAGGAATTTTTTTTCTTCGGCGCCCTTGAAAGCCCCTACCCAGCCCCCACTTCTCGCTCAGCAACAGGCTTCGGCACGGGGTCAGCCCCGGGCCATCGACAGGGAAGGCGATTCGTCGCCTCCACCTCGCGGCCCGTCCGCGAGGGTGATGATGAACCGCCATGGCAGTGACGTCATGGCACAGCAAACCATCAGGAGAACGTGAGCAATGAACATCCGTCCCTTGCACGATCGCGTCGTCGTCCGTCGCGTGGAAGAAGAACAGAAAACCGCTGGCGGCATCGTGCTCCCGGGTAACGCCCAGGAAAAACCGACTCGTGGCGAGGTACTCGCCGTCGGTAATGGCCGGATTCTCGACAACGGCGATGTCCGTCCGCTGGATGTGAAGACCGGTGACACCGTGATCTTCAAGGAGGGCTTCGGCGTCGAGAAGCAGAAGATCGACGGCGAGGAAGTCCTGATCATGAGCGAGTCCGACATCCTGGCCGTGGTCGAAGGCTGAACGGCCTTCCGCAACGCCGAGACTCGCACGCATACCGCTCAAATCTGACGTTCACGAACTCATAGGAAGACTTCGAAAATGGCAGCAAAACAAGTCAAGTTCTCCGACGACGCCCGCAAGCGCATGGCCCGTGGTGTCGACATCCTGGCCAACGCCGTGAAGGCCACCCTGGGGCCGAAGGGCCGCAACGTGGTGCTCGAGAAGTCCTTCGGCGCCCCGACCGTGACCAAGGACGGCGTCTCCGTCGCCAAGGAGATCGAACTCAAGGACAAGTTCGAGAACATGGGTGCCCAGATGGTCAAGGAAGTCGCTTCCAAGACCTCCGACGTCGCCGGTGACGGCACCACCACCGCCACCGTGCTGGCCCAGTCCATCGTCACCGAAGGCATGAAGGGCGTGACCGCAGGCATGAACCCGATGGACCTCAAGCGCGGCATCGACCAGGCCGTCGTCGCCGCGGTCAAGGAGATCCAGAACCTGGCCGTGCCCTGCACCGAGCGCAAGTCCATCGCCCAGGTCGGTACCATCTCCGCCAACGGCGACGCGCCTATCGGCGAGATCATCGCCGAGGCCATGGAGAAGGTCGGCAAGGAAGGCGTCATCACCGTCGACGAAGGCCGTGGCCTGGAAGACGAGCTGGAAGTGGTCGAAGGCATGCAGTTCGACCGCGGCTACCTGTCGCCCTACTTCGTGACCAACCAGGACACCATGGCGGTCGAGCTGGAAGACC
The DNA here is from genome assembly GCF_030010475.1 of Halomonas kalidii. Taxonomy (NCBI): domain Bacteria; kingdom Pseudomonadati; phylum Pseudomonadota; class Gammaproteobacteria; order Oceanospirillales; family Halomonadaceae; genus Halomonas; species Halomonas kalidii. The sequence continues at coordinate 97,746 of NZ_JASCQN010000040.1, forward strand.
CCTACCTGCTGCTGGTCGACAAGAAGATCTCCAACATCCGCGAACTGCTGCCGGTGCTGGAATCCGTCGCCAAGGCCGGCAAGCCGCTGGCGATCATCGCCGAGGACATCGAGGGCGAAGCCCTGGCGACGCTGGTGGTCAACACCATGCGCGGCATCGTCAAGGTCGCCGCCGCCAAGGCGCCCGGCTTCGGTGATCGTCGCAAGGCGATGCTGCAGGATATCGCCATCCTGACCAACGGCACCGTGATCTCCGAGGAAGTGGGTCTGACCCTCGAGCAGGCCACCCTGGATCACCTGGGTAGCGCCAAGCGCATCACCATGTCCAAGGAAAACACCACCATCATCGATGGTGCCGGTGGCGAGGGTGACATCGAGGCCCGCGTCAACCAGATCCGCGCCCAGATCGAGGAGACCTCCTCCGACTACGATCGCGAGAAGCTCCAGGAGCGTGTCGCCAAGCTGGCCGGCGGTGTCGCCGTGATCCGCGTCGGTGCCGCCACCGAAGTGGAGATGAAAGAGAAGAAGGCTCGCGTCGAGGACGCCCTGCACTCCACTCGCGCCGCCGTCGAGGAAGGCGTGGTGCCTGGCGGTGGTACCGCCCTGGTCCGCGTGCTGACCAAGATCAAGGACCTCAAGGGCGACAACGAGGACCAGACCCACGGTATCGCCATTGCGCTGCGCGCCATGGAGTCACCGCTGCGTCAGATCGTCACCAACGCCGGCCAGGAAGCCTCCGTGATCCTCAACGAGGTCAAGGCGGGTGAAGGCAACTTCGGCTACAACGCCCAGACCGGCGAGTTCGGCGACCTGTTCGAGATGGGTGTGCTGGACCCGGCCAAGGTGACCCGCTCTGCGCTGCAGTCCGCCGGCTCCGTGGCAGGTCTGATGATCACCACCGAGTGCATGATCGCCGACGATCCGGAAGAGAAGGATGCTGCTCCGGACATGGGCGGCATGGGCGGCATGGGTGGCATGGGCGGCATGATGTAACCAGCCCCCTGACCCACCAGGCACCCGCCTGATCGACCCCCGCCGGGACACCGGCGGGGTTTTTTATTGCAGAATCAGGAAAGCTCCAGGCCCGCGAATCCGGCGTTGGCCACCGCCTGGTCGTCGCCCCTGAAGGCCACGTCCGCACGCGAATGCCGGGGGCGACCTCCGGTATCCTCACCGATGTCCTGAACCTGGATTAGGTGGAGCGTGCACGCACCTTCGGCACTGCGGGCTTGAACCGGGTATGGTCCCAGTTCCGCGAAGACGACCCAGTGCTGGAGCTGCCGATGTATGAGGGTCGCATCGATCCGCGCCAATGGAATCGAAGGCGATGAGTGGTCAGCCTGGCCCAGCGTCTTCCACGAAGGAAATGAAGGAGGGAGGCATACGCCTCCCTCCTTCCAGTTCAGGTGCGAATTCCAACTCACCGGTAGCGCTTGGCCTCGCGATTAGCGCTCGCGGTAGTTGAACTCCTGCCTGCTAAGCACGCCGTCATGGTTGCGGTCCATGAACAGGAAGATCCTCGGCAAGGTGCCTGCTTCGGCCTCGTCGTGGGAGAGGCGGCTATCGTTATCGAGGTCCAGCTTCTCGAAGCTGTTCTGGTCGGAGGTACCGGTCGAGGTGGCCAGCGGTATCTGCAGGTCCGCGGCGCCCCTTTCGGCAAGGGCGACACCGGAAGCAAGGGCAAGTGCAAGGAACAGGGCGGTTTTCTGAGTTTTCATCGTTTCTCTCTCGATTCGTTTCAGGGAGTAGGTCCGCACCTCTCGATGGATGCCGTCTCTGGTGCCGACCCGATATTTGTATTCTATAGGACACCAATCCACTGACTAGATCGCACCATTCGAACTTTGCGTTTCCCTGGGGAAACGATTAATGTACGGCTGACTCCCACCCCGTAGCGCCGCGATGAACGACCTCAACGACCTCTACTACTTCCATGCCGTGGTAACTTACCAGGGCTTCTCCGCCGCCTCCCGCCACATCGGCGTGCCCAAGGGAACGCTCAGCAAGCGCATCGCACGGCTCGAGGAGCGGCTCCGGGTTCGCCTGCTGGAGCGGTCGACCCGCAGGATCCGCACGACCGACGTGGGCCAGGCGTTCTACGAACACTGCCAGACCGTACTCGCCGGAGCCGAAGCGGCTGAAACGGTGGCGGCGCAGGCCTACGCTGAGCCCAACGGCATCGTGCGACTCAGCTGTCCGCAGGGTCTGATCCAGAACCTCATCGAGGAAGTCTTGCCGGCCTTCATGAAGACCTACCCCAAGGTCCGCGTACACATGCAGGTCTTTGACCGCCGTGCCGATCTGATCGAGGATCGACTCGACATCGCCATACGCGTTCGCAGCAGGCCGGACATGGCCGACGCCTCGCTGATCATGCGCCCGCTCGGGCAGAACCATCTGGTGATGGCGGTAAGCCCAGCCGTGCATGCCGCCTGCCAGCGGGGACTCACCATCGACGAACTCCCACAGGTGCCGACACTGTCGATGGGGGGAGACACGGATGAGGTCCGCTGGGAACTGACGGGGCCGAATGACGAAATGCGCGTGATTACCCTGCGGCCCCGCCTGATGTGCAGCAACTTCGACATGTTGCTTGCGGCAGCGTGCCAGGGGCTCGGCGTGGCGCTGCTGCCCATTCATATTTGCCGCACGAGTTTCGCCAAGAGAGATCTGGTCCATATCCTCCCGGACTGGCGCTCACCTTACGGCACGATCCAGGCGGTCTTCGCCTCTCGCAAGGGCCTCGTCCCCGGCGTGAGGGCGCTGATCGACTTCCTCGCCCAGGCCATTCCCTGCAAGCTCTCGGTCGACGCCTGATTCGAGCCACTGGCCTCGAGCGGACGATAGCCCGCCTCGTAGCTCGTATCTCGTAGCTCACGTACACTGTCGCCTTGTGCCCTCTCGACACGAAAGCGCAAGACCCCAGATGCTCTCCAATATCCGTATCGTCCTCGTCCAGACCTACCACCCCGGCAACATCGGCGCCTCGGCCCGGGCCATGAAGACCATGGGCCTGACGGACCTGGTGCTGGTCAATCCGCGCCGCTACCCCGACCCCGAGGCCTCGCGCCTGGCCGCCGGGGCCGAGGACCTGGTCGACCAGGCCCGGGTGGTGGCCTCCCTCGAGGAGGCCGTGGCCGACTGCGTGCAGGTGGTGGGGGCCAGCGCACGGCTGCGCAGCCTGCCGCTGCCCCACTTCGACGAACCCGACGCGATGGCCGGCGAGCTGGTGGAGCATGCCGTCCATGACCCGGTGGCGCTGGTGTTCGGGCGTGAGCGCTTCGGCCTGACCAACGACGAGATCCGTTGCTGCAGTCACCAGGTGAGCATTCCCGCCAACCCCGACTACGGCATCCTCAACCTGGCCCAGGCGGTGCAGGTGCTCGCCTACGAGGCATTCAAGGCCTGGCGTCGTCGCCCGGAGAGCGACTACCGGCCGGCCCGTCCCGCCGGGGAGCGGCAGCCCACCCGCGAGCAGCTCGGCCACTTCCACGACCATCTGGGCCGGGTGATGCAGGCGAGCGGCTTTCTCACCCAGCCCCACGCCCGCACCGAGGCCCAGCTCCAGGCGCTGTTCGCCCGCGCCCGCCCCAGTCGCAAGGAGCTCTCGCTGCTGCGCGGCCTGCTCGGCTCGCTGGAGCGCCACCTGCCGGATAAATAAAAACGGCGGCCACCCGGGCCGCCGATCTCACCTCGTCACGTCGATGCGGGTCACAGCAGCATCGCCGCCAGCCAGCCGAAACCGATCAACGGGATGTTGTAGTGCAGGAAGGTGGGCACCACGCTGTCCCAGATATGGTCGTGCTGGCGGTCGACGTTCAACCCCGAGGTCGGGCCGAGGGTCGAGTCCGATGCCGGCGAGCCGGCATCACCCAGCGCCGCGGCGGTCCCCACCAGCGCCACCGTGGCCAGCGGCGAGAAGCCGAACTGCACCGCCAGGGGCACGAAGATCGCCGCGATGATCGGGATGGTCGAGAATGACGAGCCGATCCCCAGGGTGATGAACAAGCCCACCAGCAGCATCAGCAGGGCCGCCAGGCCGCGGTTGTCGCCGATCACCTCGACGCTGGAGGCCACCAGGGTCTCGATCTGCCCGGTGGCGGTCATCACCGCGGCGAACCCCGAGGCCGAGATCATGATGAAGCCGATCAGCGCCATCATGCGCATGCCGCTGGTGAAGAGGTCGTCGGCCTCGCGCCACTTGAAGATGCCGCCCAGCGACAGCAGCGCGAAGCCCACCAGGCCGCCCAGCACCATCGAACCGGTATAGAGCTGGATGCCCAGGGCGGCGACGATGGCCAGGCCGGACATGACCAGCCCCAGGGCATGCGGCTCGAGGTGTCGATTGGGGTGGTGGTGCGGCACGTTGCTGGTGATCACCTCCAGCGCCTCGTAGTCCCTCGGCCGGCGATAGCTGACGAAGAGCGCCACCAGCAGGCCCAGCGCCATGCCGGCCACCGGCACGCCCATGGCCAGCGGTACCAGGCCGCGGCCGATCTCCAGGCCCAGCGCCTCGCCGGCACGGTTGATGTTGGCCAGCAGGATATCGTTGAGGAAGATGGCACCGAACCCCACCGGCAACAGCATGTAGGGGGCGGTGAGGCCGAAGGTCAGGGCACAGGCGACCGCGCGACGGTCCAGACGCAGCTGGTTCATGACCTTGAGCAGCGGTGGGATCAGGATGGGGATGAAGGCGATATGCACCGGGATCAGGTTCTGTGACGAGATCGCCACCAGCAGCACGGCCGCCAGCAGCAGCATCTTCACGGCGGCCTGGCGTTTCGCCGAGGCCTCCTGGCCCAGCAGGGCGATCAAACGCCTCGCCAGCAGGTCCGGCAGGCCGGAACGCGAGATCGCCACCGCAAAGGCCCCCAGGGTGGCATAGGCCAGCGCCACCTTGGCGCCGCCCCCCACGCCGTCGTTGAAGGCGGCGAGGGTCGCTTCCACCGAGAGTCCACCGGCCAGCCCCCCGACCAGGGCGCCCACCACCAGGGCCAGGACCACCGACACCCGGGCCAGCGACAGCCCGACCATCACCAGAACCGCTAGAATCACCGCATTCATGGCAAGAATTCCATCGAAAATAGGGTTATGAGCGCACGAAAGCGGCGGATTCTACCAGAATGCTCGGTCAACTGTTGGGAATCGTCCAAACCTGACGGTCATCGGAATGTCATCCGCCGGTGATCGGACTGTCATCCTGATGCGCGATAAAGGAGATGCCCGCCAGGCGGGAGAGGCAAGGGACACTGCCACCCCACGCCAGGGATGCGAGGGTGCAGGGAGCACTCGAGGGAGACCCGGGGCTGGAAGGCCTGGGTCGAAGCATCGGGACGATGCCCAGGGAGGAGCCGCATGCCGCCACGACGCTCGCCGTCGTGGCGTTTTTATTCGCGGTGAGCGAACGACTCCCAACCCGGCACGCCCTGGCGGATGCATCGCGAGAAGTCCGCGGCCTCATGGGCCCGGCGAGCCCGATCGGTGATATCGCCGAGCCGGCGCAGCTCGGCCAGGGTATAGCCCTCGACGAGCCCGCCGTGATCGAAGACATAGCCGGGCAGCAACCCGGTCAGCAACAGGCGATGGTCCATGGACAGCCCCTCGATGATGCGGCGCATCATGGCGAACACCAGGGTGGTGCAGTTGGCGGTGATGGTGTGATAGAAGCGCGGTTCGTGCTCGAGCCGGCCGGCCTCCTTGACCAGCGCCAGCAGCAGCTCGCGCCGGTCCTCGGGCGAGAGGGAGACACGGTAGAGGGTGACCCGTTCGTCGCGCACGTTACTGCGCAGGCGCACCGCATCGCGCTCGTCGGCGGCGATGATCGCCAGCTCGTACTGCTTGAAGAAGCCGCCGATCTCCGAGAACCGCTCGTGTCGCTCGCGGCGCACCTCCACCGAGAAGGCGACGAAGTCGCCGTCACCGCCCTCCTCGTCCAGGAAGCCGAAACTGATCAGTACATGGGCGATGCCGGGACGTCCCCAACTGGAGATGAAGAGATCCACCGACGCGAGCCGGTCCAGGTCGTACTGCCGGCTCTCCCACTTCGCCACGGCCTCGTCCGCGCTCAGCCAGGTGAAGTGGCGGACATGGTGCAGCGTCAGCCGGTTGCCCTCGAGCTCGCCGGTGGCCAGATGGGCCACGTCCTCTGCCCAGTCGAGGTCCTTCGCCGGCCGCAGGCCGCGCCACCAGACGAACAGCGCGGCCATCTGCACGACCATCCCGACCAGCGGGGCCAGTCTCGCTCCCTTCCAGGCCAGCAGCAGCCAGATGCCGCCTGCCGTCACCCAGCCCGCGACCACCAGCCTCCGACCGACCGCAGGCAGCGGCAGCCGATGACCCAATGCCAGCGCTCCCCAGGCGGTGCAGAGCAGCAACGCCAGGCGCAGCAGGCCGTCCATGAATGCAATGATCATCGTTGCCCTTTCGTCCCGGATCGCGAGCAGGCTACCACGCCCGGGGCGTCGACGCGGTCAACGAAGCTGTCGGTCATGCATCGGGGAGGCGAGGCTTGGCCTCAGGCGGGCGTCAGCCAGTTCCGGAACGCCACGAGATCGTCACCCGGGTCGCCGCGGGTCACGCGCCGGTAGAGGCGCTGGAGTCGTGCGGTCACCGAGCCCTCGGCGATGGGGCGACCCGGCGGCGGGGCCCCGGCCCGGGCCCCGATATGGCGGCCGTCGAGCTCGCGCAGCGGCAGGATCTCGGCCGCCGTGCCGGTGACGAAGGCCTCGTCGGCGGTGTAGAGCTCGTCGCGGGTGATGCGGCGCTCGCGCACCTCCAGCCCGAGCGCGTCCCGGGCCAGGCGGATCACGCTGTCGCGGGTGATCCCCTGCAGGCAGGAGGTGACCTCCGGCGTATGCAGTACCCCATCGCGCAGCAGGAATACATTGGCCGCCGAGGCCTCGGCCACGTAGCCCTCGGGGTCGAGCATCAGCGCCTCGTCGAAGCCCGCCTTCAGCGCCGTATTGAGCGCCAGCATGGAGTTGACGTAGTGGCCGTTGGTCTTGGCCCGGCACAGGCTGATGTTGACGTGGTGCCGCGACCAGGACGAGGTCAGCGCCCGCAGGCCGATCGACGCCGCCTCGGGGGAGATGTAGTCGCCCAGGTCCCAGGCCGCGACCATCACGTGCACGGTCAGGCCCTTGGCCCGTAGCCCCAGCCCCTCGGCGCCGAAGTACACCGTGGGCTTGAGGTAGGCGTTGGCCAGGCCATTCTTCTCCAGGCACAGCCGCTGGGCCTCGATCAGCTCGGCCTCGCTGAAGTCGAGGGGCATGTCCAGGGCGTGGGCGCTGTCGGCCAACCGCCGGGTATGCTCGGCCACCCGGAACAGGTGGGTGCCCCATTCGCCGTGATAGGCGCGCACCCCCTCGAAGCAGCCCATGCCGTAGTGCAGGGTGTGGGTCAGCAGGTGGGTGCGGGCGTCGCGCCACGCCAGCCATTCGCCGTCGTGCCACAGCCAGCCGTCGCGATCGTAGAGCGGCGTCATGCTCGTGTCCTCATGTAGCCATCGCGCCAGCCGTCGATCAGCAGGCGCTGGTGGGGCTGCAGGTCCTGGTAGGCCCAGGCGGCGATCTCGTCGTTCTGCGGATCGGGCACCTCGATCCGGCTCTCGGCCAGCACCTGGATCGCCGCATGGCCACACAGCGGTGCATAGCCCTCCGAATAGCCGCCCTCATGGACCAGCACCAGCCGCCCAAGGCAGATCCGCTCGGCCAGCGCCTTGACCCGGGCGGTCATGGCAGCGAAGGCGGCGCTGTTGAGCAGCATCTTGCCCAACGGATCCTTGGCGCAGGCGTCGTAGCCGCAGGCGACCACGATCAGCTCAGGGGCGAAGGCCTCGATCGCCGGCAGCACCAGCTCGGTCATGGCGTAGTCATAGGCGCCAATGCCGCAGCCTGGCGGCAGCGGCAGGTTGAGGTTGGCGCCCTCGCCCGCCCCCTCGCCCTGCTCATCGAAGGCGCCGGTGTCCAGCGGGTAGTTGCCGGCCTGGTGGATCGACACCGTGAACACCTCGGGATCGTCGTAGAAGGCCGCCTGCTGGCCGTTGCCGTGGTGGACGTCCCAGTCGAGGATCGCCACCCGTCCGACCTGGCCCAGGACGCGCGCCCGCATCACGGCCACCGGGATGTTGCCCAGCAGGCAGAAGCCGCGCCCCCGATCGGCTTCGGCGTGGTGGCCCGGCGGACGACACAGGGCATAGGCATTGGCCAGTTCGCCGGTCGCCACCGCCTCCAGCGCGGCGATGGCGAGTCCCGCCGAGTGCCGTGCGGCCGCCAGACTGCCCGGCGTGTAGGGGGCACAGTCGCCGCCGTCGCCACCGCGCCCCCGGTCCCCGGCCTCGAGGGCATCGAGATAGCGCACCGTATGGAAACGCTCGAGATCCCGGCGCGAGGCAGGGGGCGGCTTGCGCACCTCGAGCTCGTCGATCAGCCCCGAGACCTCGAGCAGGTTCTTCAACCGCCGCTTGCTCGCGGGGCTCTCCGAGGCGGGCAGGGGCTGGAGGTACGCCCCCGGCGCCGAGAAGACCCCGATGGCGCCGGGGTCGTGCCAAAAGCAGCGCTCATGCCAGAAGAACCCGGCGGCCGGTGCCCCGGGACGGCGCGCCATCACCGACGCCCCTCCAACTGCTCCCAGACCTCGATGGCCGCGGCCAGGTCCTCGAGCGAGGCGCCCACCGACTTGAACACCGTGATCGCCTCGGGCGACGATCGCCCCGGTCGCGCGCCCCGCAGCAGTTCGGCGAGCTCGCCGCGGATCTCGTCGAAGGCGAAGGCCCCCTCGTCGATGGCCTGCAGGATGTCGCCCGCCTCGCCCTTCGCCCCGGCGTAGGTGTCGACGAACACCTCGCCGCGGCGCAGGCACTCGGCGTCGGTCTCGCGCATGGTCGGGCGGAAGGCGCCGACCAGATCGAGGTGCGTGCCGGGGGCGAGCCAGTCGCCGAGGATCAGCGGCGCGCTGGAGAGCGTCACGCAGCTGATCAGGTCGGCCTCACGGGTGGCGGCCTCGAGGTCGGTTACCGCGGCGCTGTCGAAGCGATCGGCGTAGTCGGCGGCCAGCCGCTCGGCCTTCTCGGCATGGCGTCCCCAGATGCGCACGCGCCGGATCGGGCGCACCGCGGCGTGGGCCTCGATCACCATGGGCGCCAGCTTGCCGGTGCCCACCACCAGCAGGGTCTCGGCGTCGGCGCGGGCGAGTTCACGGGCCGCCAGCGCCGACGCCGCCGCGGTACGCCGCCGGGTCAGCTCGCTGCCGTCGAGGCAGGCCAGGGGACGCCCGTGGGCGCCCTCGCTGAGCAGGTAGACGCCCGAGATGGCCGGAATGCCGTGGTCGGCGTTCTGGGGGAAGACGTTGACCATCTTCACCCCGATATAGCCGGCCCGCTCCCAGGCCGGCATCAACAGCATGGTGGCCTCGCCATCGGGGCGATGCATGGCATGGTGATGGCGCGGCGGCGACTCCACCCCCTCGCGGAAGGTCTTGGCCAACCGCTCCACCAGCGCCGTCCAGGGCAGCGAAGCGGCCACCTGGTCAGCCGTGATGATGCGCATGTCAGGCCTCCGGCACCGCCGCCGTCACCATGATCTCCACCCTCCACTCCGGCTTGGCCAGCTTGGCTTCCACCGCGGCGCGCACCGGCGGACGCCCCGGCACCACCCAGGCGTCCCAGGCGGCATTCATCTGGTCGAACTCGGTCATGCTGGTCACCCAGATCTGGGCCGAGAGCAGGTGCTCCCTGGAACTCCCGGCGGCCGCCAGCAGGCGGTCGATCTTGGCCAGCACCTGCTCGGTCTGGCCGCGCATGTCGGCCGAGGCATCGTCCGGCACCTGGCCGGCGAGATAGACGGTCCCGTTGTGAACGGCGGCCTGGCTCATGCGGGTGTTGCTGTCGTGATAGTTGACGGTCATGGCGTTGCTCGCTTTGCAGTGGATGGACGTTACGAAGCAGGGGTTGCGGATCGAGGGTGCACATCAGGCACCGGTGAAGCCGCCCATGAAGGCGGCCAGGTTCTCGCTCAGGTGCTCGGTGGGGTAGCCCCCCTCCTGCACCAGCACCGTGGGCAGGCCGATGTCGGCGAGCCGCCGGCCCACCCGGGTGAAGTCGTCGGTCTCCAGCGCCAGGCCGGCCAGCGGGTCGGCCTTGTGGGCGTCCAGGCCGAGGGCCACGACCACGGCGTCGGGGCGGAAGTCGGTCAGCCGCACGATCAGGCGGTCGAGATGCTCGAGGAACACCGCCCCGTCGCTGCCCAGCGGCAGCGGCAGGTTGACGTTGGCGCCGAGCCCCTCGCCCAGCCCCTCCTCGTTGGCGCCGCCCCAGAAGAACGGGTAGAAATCGGCCGGGTCGGCGTGCAGCGAGCCGGTCCAGACGTCACCGCGATGGTAGAAGATGTCCTGGGTGCCGTTGCCGTGATGCAGGTCCACATCGAGGATAGCCACCCGGGAGAAGCGCTCACGCAGCACGGTGGCGGCCAGCGCCGAATTGTTGAGGAAGCAGAAGCCGCCGGCCCGCTCCGGCCCGGCGTGGTGTCCCGGTGGCCGGCACAGCGCATAGGTGGCGCGGTCGCCGGCGAGCACCGCCTCGGCGGCGGCCTCGGCCGAGGAGGCGCTGGCCAGGATACCGGTGAAGCTGTCGGCGGTCATGGGACAGGCCATGTCGTGCATGTGCCAGCCGACCCGGCCTACCGGGTGCCGGGGGTAGTGGTGCCCGCCACCGCAGGGGTGGACATTGGGGGCGACGATCTCGGCGGCATCCGGCAGCTCACGCCAGCGGGCATGAATGGTCTCGAGGAAGTCGAGGTAGCGCGGCGTGTGGATCCGCGCCAGCCGGGCCCGCAGGGTCGGGCTGTCGGCATCGGTCGGTGGGGTCAGCGAGAGCCCCGCGCGGGCCAGGCCATCGGCCAGCAGTTCGGCGCGGAGCGGCCCCTCCGGGGAGGCCACCGACCGGCCGCGCAGCAGGAAGGAGGGCGGCGCATGGCGTTCCTGGTCGGGGTGATAGAAGAGCTTCATCGCATCGCGTCCTTGTTCGACCTCGCCTCAGTGCAGCAGCGAGGGGATCCAGGTGGAGAGTATCGGAAAGAGGGCCAGCAGCACGACCACCGCCACATAGGCGAAGTAGAACGGCAGCGAGGCGAGGATCGCCCGCTCGTAGGGCACCTCGGCGATGCGTGCCGCCGTCATCAGCGTCATCCCCACCGGTGGCGTGACGTTGGCGATGTTGAGCACCACGATCATCAGGATGGCGAAGTGCAGCGGGTCGAAGCCCAGCTGGATCATGGCCGGCACCAGCACCGGTGCGATCACCACCAGGGCCGGCAGCACGTCCATCACCGTGCCGATCAGGATCAGCAGCACGCAGACCAGCATCAGCTGCAGGAAGGCGGAGTCGCTGGCGGTGGTGATCAGGCCCGCGGCGTCGCGGGCGATGCCGGAACGGGTGACGAACCAGCCGAGCACCGCCGAGGTCGCCAGCAGGAAGAACACCACCCCGGAGAAACGCACCGTCACCACCAGCGCCTGCCACACCTTGTGCCAGCTCAGGCTGCGATAGAAGAACGCGCCGATCGCCAGGGCATAGACGGCGGCGAACCCGGACGCCTCGGTGATGGTGGTGAGCCCCGAGAGGATACCGCCGAGAATGATCAGGGGCACGAACATCGCCGGCAGCGCCGCCAGGAAGGCGAAGATCGCCACCTTGAACGGGGTCGGCGCCTGCTTGGGATAGCCACGCTTCCAGGCCAGGAAGAAGCTCACCGCCAGCAGTGCACCGGCCATCAGCAACCCGGGGATGATGCCGCCGGCGAAGAGGTCGATCACCGAGATGTCCCGCAGCAGGGTCGCATAGACCACCATCACCACGCTGGGCGGGATGATCGGGCCGATGATCGACGAGCAGGCGGTGATGGCCGCCGCATACTCGGCGTCGTAGCCCTGCTTCTTCATCTCCGGAATCATGATCTTGCCGATGGCCACGGTATCGGTGATGGCGGCACCGGTGAGGCCGGCGAAGAACACCGACACCGAGATGTTGACGTGGGACAGGGCGCCGCGGACGCGGCCGAACAGGGCATTGTTGAAGGCGATAAGCTTGTGGGTCAGCCCGCCCTGGTTCATCAGCTCGGCGGTGAAGATGAAGTAGGGCACGGCGATCAGCAAAAAGCCCGATACGCCCGAGAACATGCGGTCGGCGATGATGCCGAGCATGCGCTCGCCCCCCAGGGTATAGCCCCCCACCAGGCCGGACATGGCCATGACCACGGCGACCGGAGCGCCGATCAGCAGCAGGACGACGAAGGCGATGATCGCAGGCGTCATGGGCGCTCCTCCAGGTCGGTGGTCTCGATGAGTTCGTCGATCATCGTCTCGTCATCGATGAAGTGCTCGAGCAGCGCGAAGCCCTGCACCAGGTGCAGCAGGATGATCACCCCGGAAAGCGGCACCACGATGGCGGTGAACTTGCTGTGAACCTGGATCTGGTCGGAGACCATGTAGACCTGGGTGGCGTTGAGGAAGTAGCCCCAGCCGTACCACACCAGTAGCGCCGCGAAGATCGCGATCACCGCCAGGCAGAGGCCGGCCGCTACCTGCAGCAGCACCCGCGGAAGGCTGCGCACCAGCAGGGTCATGGCCACGTGCTCGCCGTAGCGCAGCGAGATGGTCATGGAGAGAAAGCCGATCCAGGGCAGGAAGAGCCGGGCCAGGGAGTAGGTCCAGCTCAGCGCACTGCCGGTGAACAGCTTGTAGACGAAGGCGGTGAACGAAATGCCCAGCATGGCCAGGATACACACCACGCAGAGCACGATGGCGACCTGATTGACGCCATCGCTGAAGCGACGCAGGGGAACAAGCGGACTCATGAAAGGCACCCGTCACGGCTGGTTCTCGGCCGAGCCCCGGCTCGGCCGCGCGGGAACGGAGCGGAGGGAGCCATCATCCCCCTGCCCCGCTCGTTTCACTGACCGTAGATGCGGAAGTCCTCGTCGGCCACCTCGTTGCCGACACGCTCCACCTCGGCGAGCAGCGCCTCGACCCGCTCGGCGTCCATGCCGAAGTCATCGACGATCCATTCCTTCCAGGCCGGACGCGCGATCTCGGCCATGCGCTGACGCTCCGCTTCGGGCATCAGGTAGCAGGTCTCGAAGCGCTCGCAGGACTCCACCCAGCTGGCGGTGGCCAGGGCACCGGACATGCCGTGGCTCACTTCGATGGCCTCCCGCGCCGAGGTGATGACGACCTGCTGGTACTCCTCGGGTAGCTCCTGGTACCAGGCCTCGCTGATCATCCAGGGGGCGCTGTTGTAGACATGCCCGGTCAGGGTGGTGTGGTCGGTGACCGCGTCCAGGTTGAAGGCGGTGTTGATGACGGGGGCATTGAACTGGCCGTCGGCGAGGCCGGTCTCGAGCGCGGTGATCAGTTCCCCCCAGGGCAGCGGCGTGGCGGAGGCGCCCAGCGCCCGCATGACCGCCACATGCGCCGGATTCTCCTCGGTGCGAATGTTGAGCCCCTCGAGGTCCTCGACGGTCTCGATCGGCCGCACGTTGTTGGTGAAGGCCACGAAGCCGCCGCCGTCGTCGAAGGTTCCCAGGTAGCGCATGTTGGCCGCCTCGATGGTGCCGGACATGAAGTCGGCGAACCATTCGCTGTCGTAGAAGGCCCAGGCCTGACGCCAGTTGGTGAACAGGAAGGGGGCGGTGACCAGCTGGTAGTCCTCGTAGAACGAGGACATGGCGCCGGTCGACATGATGGTGGACTGCAGCGTCCGCCCGCCCTGCACCTCCGAGCCGGTCTCCACCTCGGAGCCGAGCTGGCCCCCGCCGAAGATGCTGACCTCGAGGTCGCCGTCGGTGCGCGCCTCGACGAGGTTCTTGAAGTGCACCAGCGCCGGATAGATCTCGTTGTTGGTCATGCTCTCGGGGATCAGCGTGGCGATCACCATCTCGTGGGACTGCGCCTGAGCCTGGGTGCTGGCAACGACCAGCGGAAGCGCCGCCAGCGCTACCATGGCGGGCAGCATCGTCTTGTTCATCATCCCTCACCTCTTTGTCGTTCTTGTGGTTCGCGGGGCATCGCCGTGGGCCGGAACTGGCCGGTCGATTGGCGACTTGCTCACCCTGAGCCTAGAACGCCGACGACGAGCCTGCTTGCCTTCGACTGAGAGAGACTTGCCCGGGGCTCGTCAGATGAGGCTCAGCGGGAACGACGATCGAGGGAGGGCGCCACCTGGAACCGGCGACGATAGACGCGGGAAAAGCTGCCCTGGTCGCGAAAACCCACCAGGTAGGCGATATGACCCAGACTCAGGGCACGGGTACGGGTACGAAGGTCGAGAAACGACATCGGGAACTCGGGCCGTCCGCGCCGCCGGGGATGGGCGTTTTGCCATAACCCCGGCGGCACGAAAAGCAACCACCCTCCTCAACAGCGGCCCTGCATCCTCAACCCCGGCGGGCAGAAGCCGCCACGACGACGATCGTCGTCGTAGTAGTAGTGTCGCTCCACGCGACGATGGCGATGGCGGTCGGAGTAGCGGCGGTCATAGTAGCGGCGGTCGTCACCACGATAGTGACGATGCCCACTGTAGCCGTCGATCTCGATCAGCGGCCGGGACTGCACGCGCGCCGGGGTATAGCTGCAACCGGCCAGGGTCAGGGTGCCGGCCACCACGGCGAGCATCAGCAGGCGCATGGGAGTCATCATGGCGAATACCTCGCAAGGCAATGAACGGGTGATGGGCTCCCTTCGTTCCCGGCCCGGTACGCCTATCGACACGGGCTTCGACCGTGGCTGCCTCTGCGGGCGGGGCGACTCGGGCACTGCTAAAAAGAACGCTGTTTTCAATCAGTATATCCGCCACCCGGGTCACGCCAAGCCCCGAGCAAGGAAAGATCGTGCAAGGTCAGCAGCGCCCCTTCTTGGCCTGGCCTGGCGGGCAGAAGCCGCCGCCGTGGGAGTGGCCGTGGCCGTGGCCGTCATCGATGACGATCAGTGGCTCAGACTTGATACGCGCAGGCTGGTAGCTGCAGCCGGCCACCAGCAGGGTGGAAAGCAGTACGATGCACAGGGTCAACAAGCGCCGGGACATGGAAATCTCCTTGTGTAGGGGACCTCATTCTAGCGAAGAGCGGCCACATCACCCATGTGGCATTCGGGCGACATTGCTGTCGCTACAAAGCGACTATGGCCAGAGGGGGCCGGGACGCGCGATAGTGCCAACTCATTAGTCTGCAAACAGGTGCCTCGACATGGACGCCCTTCGCCGCCATACCCTGCTGCTGGTCCTGCTCGGCAGCCTGGTCATCTCCGTGGCCATGGGGCTGCGTCATGGCTTCGGCCTCTTCCTGGAGCCGATGAGCAGCGACCTGGGCTGGGGACGCGGAGTCTTCGCCTTCGCCCTGGCGCTGCAGAACCTGATCTGGGGGCTCTCGCAGCCCTTCACCGGCGCCCTGGCCGACCGCTTCGGCGCCGCCCGGGTGGTGGCGATCGGCGGGCTCCTCTATGCCCTGGGGCTGACGTTCATGGGGCTCTCGGAGTCCGCGCTGGGCATGTCGCTGTCGGCCGGGGTGCTGATCGGCCTGGGGCTCTCCGGCACCACCTTCTCGGTGATTCTCGGCGCCGTGGGCCGTGCCGTGGCGCCGGAGAAACGCAGCATGGCCATGGGCATCGTCAGCGCGGCAGGCTCGTTCGGCCAGTTCGCCATGCTGCCGGGCACCCTCGGGCTACTGGAGTGGCTCGGCTGGTCCGCAGCGCTGCTGGTGATGGGCGCCCTGGCGGCGCTGATGGTGCCCCTGGGTGGCATGCTCAGGGACCACCCCTCACCCCGCCAGGGCAGCGATATCAGCCTCGGCGCGGCACTGGACGAGGCCGCCGGCCACCGTGGTTTCTGGCTGCTCTGCCTGGGCTTCTTCGTCTGCGGCTTCCAAGTGGTGTTCATCGGTGTGCACCTGCCAGGCTACCTGTTCGACAATGGCATCGCCGTGCACGTGGGCAGTACCGTGCTGGCCCTGGTGGGGCTGTTCAACATCCTCGGCACCTACACCGCCGGCTGGCTCGGCGGCCACTTCTCCAAGCCGCGGCTGCTGACCTGGCTCTACCTCATCCGCGGCGTGGTGATCACCGCCTTCATCGTCTTCCCGTTGAGCCCCGCCAGCGCCTATCTGTTCGGCATCGCCATGGGCCTGCTGTGGCTCTCCACCGTGCCGCTCACCAACGGCATCGTGGCCACGGTGTTCGGCGTGCGTCACCTGTCGATGCTCGGCGGCATCGTCTTCCTCTTCCACCAGCTCGGCTCCTTCATGGGCGTCTGGCTCGGTGGCTACCTCTACGACCTCACCGGCCACTACGACGTGGTGTGGCAGCTCGCCATCCTGCTCTCGGTGGTGGCCGCCACCCTGCACTGGTTCATCGGCGAACAGCCCATCGATCGCCCCACGCCCAGCGAGGTCCAGGCATGACACACCGGCATCGGCTCCTGGTCCTCTTTGCCGCGCTCACCGCCGCCGGCGCCCTGGCGCTGGTCTGGTGGGGCTGGCACAGCCTGGATGCCGGCCTGTTGCTGCTCGGCAGCCGGCTGTGCTGAATGCACCGAGCCTTCACTCGCCTACCTGCACCAGCGGGCCGACATCATCTCGATGATGATGCAAGCCCTGTGACTCACGCTGATTCCTTGACAGAGTAGGACATGCGTCCTAACTTGCCTTCTGTAGGACAGTCGTCCTACCTTCGTGGACTACCAAGATGGCATCACGTCTTTTCACCCGGTTCCACAAGCCCCT
Organism: Halomonas kalidii; assembly: GCF_030010475.1. Classification (NCBI taxonomy): domain Bacteria; kingdom Pseudomonadati; phylum Pseudomonadota; class Gammaproteobacteria; order Oceanospirillales; family Halomonadaceae; genus Halomonas; species Halomonas kalidii. The sequence goes on from NZ_JASCQN010000040.1 coordinate 114,508, forward strand.
CGAGAGAGGCTATTCGAATGACGACTGTCGAACTTCAGGAGCACTCCCTCCATGCGCCATCAAACGACTCGAGAACAGATCATCGAAGCCGCTGACGGGCTGTTCTATCAGCAAGGCTACGAACACACCTCCTTCTCGGAGATCGCAAAAACCGTCGGAATCTCTCGAGGAAATTTTTACTACCACTTCAAGTCCAAGGATGAAATTCTTGACGCCGTCATCAACCTGAGGATGACCAATACCAAGAGTATGCTGGAACAATGGGAGAATGAAGGCGAGCGACCGGAAGAGCGCATCCGGTGCTTTATCCGCATCCTGATCACGAACTGGTCAAAGATAGAGTATTACGGCTGCCCAGTTGGGACACTGACTGCCGAGCTTGCCAAGCTGAACCATGCCTCACTAGACGAGGCCAGCAAGGTATTCACCCTCTTTCGTACCTGGCTGAGAGAACAATTCATACAGCTAGGCCATGCGGAGGATGCCGATACGCTGGCAATGCAAGTCCTGGCCTTCAGTCAGGGAGTTGCCGCGCTGGCAAGCGCTTTCAAGGACGAGAGATTCGTCAGGCAAGAAGTGCAACGAATGTGTGCATGGCTGGATTCACTATCAAAACAAGGAGGTCAACCGAATGTTCATCATCCTGCTTGAATTCTCTCGCAACAAGGGCCAAGCCAGCATGTTCATGGAAGGCCATAAACAGTGGCTTGAGAGTGGCTTTGAAGATGGTATCTTCCTGATGGCCGGCAGCCTGCAATCCAATCTGGGTGGCGGCATCCTGGCTCATGACGTCTCTCTGGAAGCGCTTCATGACAGAGTTAATGATGACCCGTTCGTCTCGGAAGGCATTGTCAACGCGAGGATCATCGAGATGACACCGTCGCGGGCAGACAGGCGGCTAGACTTCCTGATCGACTAACCCGTCTCTGAGCCCATGCTCTCAACACGAGGAAATGGAAAAGACAATAACGGGCCCCGATGGCAAGCCACGCTGCCAATGGTGTGGGGCGGCACCAGAGTTTCTCGCCTATCATGACACCGAGTGGGGGTTTCCGGTCAGCGATGATCGTCACTTATTCGAAAAGCTGAGCCTGGAGAGCTTCCAGTCTGGCCTGAGCTGGCGCACCATCCTCGTCAAGCGCGAGAACTTTCGCTCCGCATTCCATGATTTCGACTTCTGCAGGGTTGCCCGCTTTACCCAGCAGGACGTCGCCGCCACCATCGTGACCCTGGTGACCTATCTGTTCATGCCCCTGGTGGCCTCATGGATGTTCCGTTAGCCGCCGGTCGGACTCGGCCGCCGCGATGGCCCGCCCCACGGTAAGCGCCTCGCGCAACGCGGGCGCCATCTCCCGATAGGCGACGTCCGCCTCGGTGCCGAGGCCATCCAGCACCTTGGTGAAGAAGGCCCGTGCCGCGGCCACGGTGACGATGTCGAAGATCTCCTCGTCGGCGAAGCCGAGTGCCAGCAACCGGTCGACGTCGCCCTGGCACACGCTGCTCGCGTCCCGCGCCACCTGCCGGGCAAAGGCCATCATCGCCCGCTCCGCCTCGGTCAGCGCGTCCCGCCCGTCGGCCGCGGCAATCGCCCGTGCCTCGTCCTCCCCGAGCAGTTCCGCCAGCATCTTGCCATGGGCCAGCGAGCAGTAGGTATTCCCCAGCGCCTGGGCGGCGGCCAGGGTCACCAGCTCGAACCGCCGGGGCTCGACATGGCGGCGAATGGTCGCCAGCAGCGTCGCCCAGCTCGCCATCACCTCGGGGCGGTGACTGAACGCCCGGGCATAGTTGGGCAGGTAGCCGAAGTGGGCCTGCTGGCGCCGGTACATCGCCAGCACCTCGCCCGAGGCCTGCTCGGGTGCCACGGTCTGGATAAAGGACATGACACTGACTCCCTGGTTGGATGAGCGGCAGGCCTAGACGATCGACGCCCGGGGGTGCAGCCAGCCGGGCAGCAGGTCGTCGGGATCGACCTCGACATCGCGGTCGTAGGCGATCCCCCGGGCCTCCAGCCACCCGCGCAGCGAACCGTCGCGCCAGGCGTCGAACAGCTCGCTGCAGCCGCCGACATGCTCGCCGCCGATGAAGACCTGCGGAATGGTCCTGGCCCCGGTGCGCTCGGCCAGCACGGCGCGGATCCTGCCCCCCAGGTCGTCCGCCTGGTAGGACACCGAGTCGAGGTCGACGCTGCGATAGTCGATGCCCAGCCGCGCGAAGAGCTTGCGTACCGACCAGCAGAACTCGCACCACTCCAGGGCGAACAGCACCACCGGTTCGGCCGCCACGATCCCGTCGACGAAGCCCACCGCCTCGGCGTCCAGCGGTACCTTCTCCCGCTCAGGCGCCGGCCGCCGTACTCCCCCACCTCCCGGCGCCGCATCGAAGCGATAGCCCGGCGTGGAACGCGACAGGGCCAGCTCCTCGTCGTTCATCTGCTCGCCGATGCCGTCGAACAGCGGGGTGGAGAGGTAGCGCTCGCCGGTGTCCGGCAGCATGCAGACGATGTTGCTGCCCGCGGGCGAGCGCCGGGCCACGTCCAGGGCGGCGGCCAGGGTGGCGCCGCTGGAGGTGCCGACGAAGATGCCCTCCTGGCGGGCGAGCTCGCGGGCGAGCCGCAGGGCCTCGCTCCCCGCCACCGGTACCAGTTCGTCGACGAGCCCGGCCGCCAGCGCCTCTTCGGTGAGCCGGGAGATGAAGTCCGGGCTCCACCCCTGCATCAGGTGGGGGCGAAAGCTCGGGTGGCTGGCGGGGACGCCACCGGCCTGACGTGGCTGAGCCAGGCCGCTGCCCAGCAGCCGGGCATTGTCGGGCTCGGCGACGACGACACGGGTCGCCGGGTCCGCCTGCTTCAGGGCGCGGGCCACCCCCTTGAGGGTGCCACCGGTGCCGAAGCCGGAGACCCAGCAGTCCAGCACCTCGCCCGGGAAGTCGGCGAGGATCTCCCGGGCCGTGGTCCGCGAATGTACCTCGGCGTTGGCCTCGTTCTCGAACTGGCGGCACAGGAAGTAGCCATGCGTCTCGGCCAGTTCGATGGCCTTGGCGAGCATGCCGGTGCCCTTCTCCGAGGCCGGGGTCAGCACCACCCGGGCGCCCAGGTAGCGCAGCAGCTTGCGCCGCTCAACGCTGAAGCTCTCGGCCATGGTCACCACCAGCGGATAGCCCTTGCGGGCACACACCATGGCGAGCCCGATCCCGGTATTGCCGCTGGTGGCCTCGATCACCGTCTGGCCGGGGCGCAGCTCGCCGCTGCGCTCGGCCTGCTCGATGATCGCAAGCGCCATGCGGTCCTTCACGGAGCCCATGGGGTTGAACGCCTCGACCTTGGCGTAGAGGTTCACCCCTGGGGGGGCGAACGTGTCGAGCCGGACCAGCGGCGTACGGCCGATGGTATCCAGGATGCTGTCGTAACGGGCCATGCCAAGCCTCCTCGGGGAACCGGTGGTGTCTGCCACTGCCAGGAGTATCGGGCGGGCCCGAGGAAGTGATCGTGGTAGCCAGCGTGGTTTTTCCAGCGGCCGGCGTGGAAGTCGCCGCTCCGGGCGTGGCGGTGCACCAGAGCGGCAGCGGGGCGTCCGGGCGATATCGGGCCAAGGGCGGCATGGACGGCCGCGCTATACTGGAAGGGTTATCCCACCCGGTGGCGGGCGATATGAACGCGCTGACCCTCAACTTGCTCGGTGATCTCGAAGTGCTTCGAGAGGGCCAGCCGTTGCCACTCCCCCCATCGAAGAAGACCCGGGCGCTACTCGCCTACCTCGCCCTGCACCCCCGAACCTTCAGTCGCGAGCACCTCTGCGATCTGCTCTGGGAACTGCCGGACGATCCCCGCGGGTCGCTGCGCTGGAGCCTGTCGAAGCTACGCCGGCTGGCGGACGATCCCGAGCGCCCCCGCATCATCGCCGACCGTCTCTGCGTGGGGCTCGATACCTCCGATATCGACCTCGACGTCAGCGCCCTGCACGAGGCCTTCGAGCAGGGCCCGCACCAGGCCCCCATCGATATGCTCGAGGCCGTGGCCATGCGCTACCGGGGGCCCTTCCTGGAGGGCCTGGACCTGTCGCGGTTCCACGATTTCCACAGCTGGTGCCTGGCCGAGCGCGAACGCGCCATGCGCGCCCAGACGGCGATCCTGTCGGCGCTGGTCGAGCGTCTGGCGGAGACACCCGAGCGCGCGCTCGCCCACGCCCAGGTGCTGGTCCGGCTGGCCCCTTTCGACGAAGACGCCCGCGCCGGGCTGATCCGCCTGCTGCTGATCCTCAGCCGTCCCCGGGAGGCCGAGCAGCACTTCCAGTTGGGCATGCGCCTGCTCAAGGAGGCGGGCATCCCCACCAGCGGTGCCCTGCTGCGGGCCCGACGGGGCACGGCCGGGCGCGCTGCCGTCCCATCGCCGGGCCCTCACGCCAGCGACCAGACCGCCGCCCCCATCGGGGAACCGTCCCCCCCCGTATCGTCGCATGCCGGCAATGGCGGAGTCGGGGAAGTGGACGCCGCGCTGGCCAGCCTCGATCCGGAAGCCCGGGAGGTGCTGCGCTGGGCCGCGGTGCTGGCGCCCTGCCTCGACCCGGCGATGCTTGGCCGGGTCACCGGACTGAATGCCAACCGTATCGGCGAGGCCCTCGGGGCGGCCGAGCGACTACGGCTCCTCGAGGCCACCGAGCGTGGGCTGTGTTTTTCCCACGAGCGGGTGGCGCGCGATGTGTACACGGGGATTACCCCATCACGGCGCCAGGTCATGCACCGGCAGGTCGCCGACCTCCTGGGGCAGAACGCCGCCCTCGACCTCGAGCACGCCGCCGACCTGGTGCGTCACGCCCAGTCGAGCGGAGACCCGGGGCTGGCGGCCGAGGCCATGGTCACCGCCGGGCGGTTGTGCCTGCGCTTCTTCGCCAACGACGAGGCGATGAGACTCGCCCGCCAGGGCCTCGCCCTGACCGAGCAGCTTTCCGGCGCCCGGCGCGTCTGCCTCATGCTGGAACTGCGTGACGTGATGCTCAGTGCCGCGCCACTGGAAGACTGGGAGACCACCGCCCGGGATCTGGTGGCCCTTGCCGAACGGGCGCTGGAGCACGGCGCCCTCGCCCACGCCCGTCTCGGCTACCAGCTGGCGAGCCAGGTCCGCTGGGCTCATGGGCAGTGGACGGGGGCACACGAAGAGGCGCTGCAGGCCGAGCGGGTGACCCGTAGCGCCGACGACCACGACCAGGTCGTCGCCATGGCGGAGACGGCGAAGTGCCTGGCCATGCTGGAGCGCGACCTGGACCAGGCGGCCGCCATGCTGGCCCAGGCCCGGGCGTTGGCCACACAGCGCCGGATCAGCCACCCCGCCATCCCCATGGCCCTCGGCCTGCTGGCATGGCACGACAGCCGGCTCGCCGAGGCCGATGAGCATTTCAAGAACGCACGCACCCTGTGCAAGGCCACCGGGGACCGCCTGGGCGAGTTCCAGGCCAACGAATATCTGATGATGATCGATGTCGAGAGCTCCCGCTTCGCCGCGGCACGGTCACGCTGCGCCACCCTCATGGAGATCGGCGAGCGGCTTCGCGACGGCAGCGAGGCCCCGTTCGCCCGAGCCGCGCAGGCGTTCTGCCGCTACGCCCTCGACGACGATGCATCGCCGCTCGAGGAGTCGCTTCCGGCGTTGCGACACGCCGACGCCAAGCACCGGCTCTCGTACCTGCTGACCCAGGCCGCCCTGCTGGACCTGGCGCGCGGGCGTCCGGCCGCCGCCAGGTCCCGCGCCGAGGAAGCGCTTGCCCATGCCCAGACCCTGGAGCGGGCCACCGAGCAGCTACTGGCCCACTACGTGCTCGCCGAGGCCCATCGTGCCGCCGGCGACACGGTCGCCCGGCGGCGTCATGCGGCCGCGGTGGCGAAGCTCGAGCAGGGCCCGGTCGCCCACTGGGCCCGCCACCGGGTCGCCGAGCTGCTGGCCGACAGGGAAGCGGAGGGGGAGACATGATCGACGTCCTGGTCGAGCGGTACTTCGAGAAACCGCTCGGGGCGGAACTCGTGATGACACTGACCCTGGGGGCACAGGCGTGCTTCGACCTGCACCGGATCGCCTGGCAGGGCAGCCTGCTGGCGAAGGACGGCCACCGGCTGTTCTGCCACTTCCACGCCCCGGATGCGGAAGCGGCACGGACCGGGCTGCGCCAGGCGGGGGCGGACGTCAGCGGGCTGTGGGCCGGCACGGTACACGATGCCCCGGGCCCCGCCTCCGCGGACCAGGCCGGCGCCAACGTGCTGGTGGAGCGCTCCTTCGCCGAGCCGGTCACCGTCGAGGCGATCCAGGCGCTCGAGGACGCCGGCTCGGCCTGCCTGCAGAACCACCGCGTGCGCTTCGTGCGCACCTTCTTCTCGCTCAACGGCAAGCGGATGATCTGCCTCTACCGTGCCCCCGACGCCGAGTCGGTGCGCCTGGCCCAGCATCAGGCCGGCATGCCGATGGATCGCGTCTGGGCCTTCCAGCTCGTCTCCCCCGCGAACGGCAGCGCTTCCACGCCCGCCCCGTGAAAAACCACGCCCTCTCCCACGCTGGGTCCCACGGCCCCGGCGCAATCTCGTGTCTGACCGATCACTCACCGGTCAGACAACGACAACATCCTGAGGAGAGATCACCATGCAGACCGTTACCCGCCCCGTCGACAACGGCGTCAACGTCACCGCCCTGCTCGGCGCCCGCGAAGCCCTGGCACAGGCCCCCGCGGCCGCCCGCTTCACCTGGCGCGCCAGTTGCGACTGGGTCAACGGCACCCACAGCCGGGCCACCATCGAGGGCTACCACGGCCTCGGTGAGGAGCAGCGGCACAAGACCCGCTTCACCTTCGATGCCGACCACCCCGAGGTGTTCGCCTCGGAGGACCATGGCCCGACCCCGGTGGAGTACGTGCTGGTCGGCCTCGCCGGCTGCCTGACCGCCGGCATCGCCGCCGTCGCCCAGAATCGCCAAATCCAGCTGCGCTCGGTGACGGCCACCCTGGAGGGCGACATGGACATCCAGGGCATCCTGGGCATGGACGGCGACGTGCGCAACGGCTTCGATGCCATCAGGGTCACCTTCGAGATCGACGCCGACGCCACCCGGGAGGAGATCGAGGCGCTGGTCGCCCAGTCCCAGAAGCGATCGGCGGTCTACGACGCCCTCACCAACCCCACCAACGTCGCGGTACGCGTGCAATGAGCGACGGCCTTCGCCATCGACAACGCGGTCCCGCCCGCGCCGTGACCGTCGTGGTCATCGGCGCGGGTCAGGCCGGGCTCGCCATGAGCCACCACCTCGGCCGACGCGGCATCGACCACGTGCTCCTGGAGCGCGGCGAGGTGGCCCATTCATGGCGGCACGAGCGCTGGGATTCGCTGCGTCTGCTGACCCCCAACTGGCAATGTCGGCTGCCCGGGCTCCGCTATGCGGGGCCCGACCCCGATGGCTTCATGACGATGCCGGAGGTCGTCGCCTTCCTGCGCGCGTACGCGAGGCGGCTGTCGGCCCCGGTGCAGACCGGCACCACGGTGCTGTCGGTCCGGCAGGCAGACGACGGCTATCGGGTGATCACCGACCGGGGCGACTGGCGCTGCCGGGCGGCGGTGATCGCCAGCGGCGCCTTCAACCTGCCGCAGTTCCCCGCCCTGGCCGCCGAGTTGCCGCCGGCCATCGCCAGCGTGACCGCCCGGGACTACCGCAACCCGGGCCAGTTGGAAGACGGCGGCGTACTGGTGGTCGGCGCCTCCGCGACCGGCCTGCAGCTCGCCGACGAGATCCACCGCTCCGGACGACCGGTGACGCTGGCCGTGGGCGAACACGTCCGCATGCCCCGGCACTACCGGGGCCGGGACATCCAGTGGTGGATGGAAGCGGCCGGCATCCTCGACCAGCGCTTCGATGAGGTGGACGACATCGACCGTGCCCGGCGCGTGCCCTCTCCGCAGCTGGCCGGCAGCGCGGCCCCGACGACCCTGGACCTGAATGCGCTGACCGACCGCGGCGTCCGGTTGGTCGGGCGCCTGGCCGGCCTGAGCGATGGCAGGCTGCAGTTCTCCGGTTCGCTACCGGCCCGTTGCGCCGCGGCGGACCTCAAGCTGGGGCGGCTGCTCGACACCATCGACGGCTGGGCAAGGGACAGCGGCCTGGATCACGAGGTGGGGCCGCCGGAGCGCCTGCCGCCGACTCGGGTGCCGGACTCGCCACGCCTCGGCCTCGACCTCGCCAGCGGCGAGATCCGCACCGTCGTCTGGGCGACCGGCTTCCGGCCCGACTATTCGTGGCTGCAGGTGCCGGTGCTCGACCGCAAGGGGCAGCTCAGGCATCACGGCGGCGTGGTCGACGCCCCGGGGCTCTACGTGCTGGGCTTGCCGTTCATGCGCCGGCGCAAGTCGAGTTTCATCCACGGGGTCGACGACGACGCCCGGGAACTCGGCGCCCACCTGGCCGTCTATCTCGACAAGCGGAATCGGGCGCCCACTTCGCTGAGCGGCTCTCGGCGAGCATTCCAGCCACTGGCTGGCAGGCGCGACACCGAGACGATATCGATGCCCTGAGGGCGAAGCCGTCCATCGAGCACGCCGGCCGCTGCCGCCAGTCGGCCCGGCCGGGTTCTCGTGCCCGGCGGACACCTCGTGCGGGCGTGGGCCAGGCAAGCTTCAGCCGAGAGGGGCAACCGATGCGCCGGATATGGATAGCGACCTGGGTGGCCATCCTCCTGTTCACGGGCCAGGCCGTCGCGGCCGATCGGTCGGAGCAGGCGGAAGCCGCCCGGAGCAAGGCGGAAGATCTCGAACAGATCGCCGCGCCCGAGGGCAGTCAGGCGCCCGCGGCTCCCGCCGAGACCATCACCAGGCCCGAAGCCCAGGCGGTCGACCCCGCGGGCGAAGCCCCGCTGGACGATGCGATTACCTGCCTCGCCCGCAGCATCTATTGGGAAGCCAAGGGCCAAGCCGTCACCGACATGGAGGCGGTCGCCAATGTCATCATGAACCGGCTGGGCCACGAGGGCTTCCCCGATACGGTCTGTGACGTCGTCACCCAAGGCTCCGAGCAGGGCGCCTGCCAGTTCTCGTGGTGGTGTGATGGCCGCCCGGACGAGGTCATGGAGGAGGACCGCTACGAGATCGCCAAGGAGATCGCTCGGCAAGCCCTCAACCAGCAATTGCCGGACCGCACCGATGGGGCCCTCTACTTCCACCAGCGGACGGTGGCGCCCCCCTGGGCCGCGGACTACATCAAGACGATCGAGGTCGGCGAGTTCTTCTTCTACCGGCCACTCGGCGATGCGTCACACTAGCGACAGGGGCAGACAGGCACCGGCAGGAGGCCTACACTGCGTCGCAGCATTCATGTGTGAGCGGGGGAAGGCATGGCGAAGGGCGACAGGAAGCGCATCGACCTGGCGTTGCAGGGCGGTGGCTCGCACGGGGCCTTGACCTGGGGCGTTCTGGATCGCCTGCTGGAAGAGGACCGGCTGGAAATCGACGGGATCAGCGGCACCAGCGCGGGCGCCATGAATGCCGTGGTGCTGGCCGATGGGCTGCACGAGGGTGGCCGCGAAGGCGCCCGTGCGGCACTGCATGCCTTCTGGAAGGCGGTCAGCGATGCGGCACGCTTTTCGCCCATTCAGCGCGGCCCCTGGGACCGGCTGATGGGTAACGACAGCCTCGACCATTCGCCGAGCTATCTGCTCTTCGAGAGCCTCACGCAGCTGATCGCCCCGGCCAAGCTCAACCCCCTCGCCATCAACCCGCTGCGCGACCTGGTGATCAGGCTGGTCGACTTCGAACGGGTCAATGCCTGCCGCAAGGTCAAGCTGTTCGTCACCGCCACCAATGTGCGCACCGGGCGGGCGAAGATATTTCGCCAACCCGAGCTGACGGTCGATACCGTGATGGCGTCGGCCTGCCTGCCCTTCATGTTCCCGGCGGTGGAGATCGATGGCGAGGCCTACTGGGACGGCGGCTACAGCGGCAACCCGGCACTCTATCCGCTGGTCGACGACCAGGGCTGCCGTGATCTGGTGGTGGTCCAGGTCAATCCCCTCGTGCGCCACAAGCTGCCCGACAGCTCCCGGGAGATCATCAACCGGATCAATGAAATCACCTTCAACTCGAGCCTGATCAAGGAGCTGCGCAGCATTCACCTGTTGCACCAGTTGATCGAGGCGGAGGGGCTGGAGCTCGAGAGTTACCGTTCGATGCGCCTGCACCTGATCCATGCCGAGCACGACGTCGAAGCCCTGAGCGCCTCCAGCAAGATGAATGCCGAGTGGGGCTTCCTCTCCCGCCTGCATGCCCAGGGTCGCGCCTGGGCCGGCCGGTGGCTGGATGAGCACTTCGACGCCCTTGGCGAACGCTCGACCTTCGACCTGAATGCGGTCTTCGCGGACACGTTTCGTCCGGTCTCGACAGCAGACGCACCCCCCGCCAGGCATGGCGGAGAAGAGCGCGGATGATCGGCATCCTGACGATCGCCGTTGCGTTGATGCTGTTGATGTATCTCGCCTATCGCGGCCTCAGCCTGTTGATCCTGGCGCCGACCCTGGCCGCGCTGGTGGCCCTGGTCTTGGTCGACACCCCGCTGCTGGCCAGCTACACCCAGGTCTTCATGGGCGCCGCGGGTGATTTCATCGTCCGTTACTTCCCGCTGTTCCTGCTGGGGGCGGTGTTCGGTAAGCTGATGGAGGATTCGGGCAGTGCCGAGGTACTGGCGAGCGCGATCGTCGAGCGCCTGGGTGACTCGCGCGCCATCCTGGCGGTGGTGCTCTCCTGCGCGGTAATGACCTATGGCGGCGTCTCGCTGTTCGTGGTGGCCTTCGCGGTCTACCCGATCGCCGCAGCCCTGTTTCGCCAGGCCCGCCTGCCCAAGCGGCTGATCCCCGGCACCATCGCCCTGGGAGCCTTCACCTTCACCATGACGGCGCTGCCGGGCACGCCGGCCATCCAGAATGCCATCCCCATGCCCTATTTCGGCACCACGCCGTTTGCCGCGCCGGGGCTCGGCATCCTCACCGGCCTGGTCATGCTGGGGCTGGGACAGGCCTGGCTGAACCACCGGGCGCGCCAGGCGCGAGCGTCCGGCGAAGGCTACGGCAACCATCAGGAGAAGGCACCACCGGCCATTCACCTGCGCGAACACGCAGCGGGCGAAGGCTTCGATCTGGCCGAGGTCACTGCACAGCCGGTTCGCGATCTGCCCCCCTTGATGCTGGCGCTGCTGCCGATCGTGCTGGTGATCGCGTTGAACCTGCTGTTCACCGCGGTGGTGATCCCGGCCATGGAGACGGGATACCTGGCCGAGCCGCTGTATGGCGCGACCAGCCTCGAGGCGGTGCGCGGGGTCTGGTCGGTGATCGCTGCCCTGGTGATCGCCATCGGGATCATCATCGTCACCAACCTGCGCCGTCTCGAGGCCCTCACCACCACCCTCGACAGCGGCGCCAATGCCTCGCTGCTGCCGATCTTCAACACCGCCAGCCTGGTCGGCTTCGGCTCGGTGATCGCGTCGCTCGCGGCCTTCGACACGATCAGCACCTGGGTAACCTCGGTGGGGGGAGACAACCCGCTGATCTCGCTCGCCATCGCGGTCAACCTGCTGGCGGGCATGACCGGGTCAGCCTCGGGCGGCATGAGCATCGCCCTGGCGACACTAGGAGACGCCTACCTGGCCATGGGCCAGGCCGCCGGCATAGCGCCCGAGTTGATGCACCGGGTCACGGCGGTGGCCACCGGCGGGCTGGATGCGCTGCCGCATAACGGCGCGGTGATCACGTTACTCTCCATCTGCGGGTTGACGCACCGCCAGGCCTACCTCGATATCGCCATGGTCGCCGTCGTGGCGCCCCTTGTTTCGCTGGTGCTGCTGATCGCCGTGGGCACCCTGGTGGGTTCGTTCTGAGCGGCGCCGCATCCCTCCCCTGTAACGTGACAACCGTTACATCGCTGTATCGCCCTTGACACCTGTCACCTCCCCCCTGGCCCAGCTAGCTCATGAAAAACATGGGCTTACCGAAGCTTTCCACATGCCCCGCGGCTGGCATGGGCATTGCTCCTTCGTTCCGGTGGCCACCGCCACCGACACCTGTCACTGACAACCGTCACCGACAACAATGCACAACGATGGAGATATGCCATGTTCGATACCCTCAAGCGCGCCACCCTCTCGGCCCCCCTTTCCCTGGCCCTGTTGCTGGCCGGCCAGGCCGCCCAGGCGGATCTGCCGGGAATGCGTGGAACCCAGCACTTCGGCTTCACCGTGCCCGACCGCCAGGCGGCGGTGGATTTCTTCGTCGAGGTGATCGGCTGCGAGGCCTTCTTCACCATCGGCCCCTTCGGGCCCTTCGATGATGACTGGATGGGCGTGAACCTCGACGTCCACCCCGAGGCCACCATTCCCGCCGCCCACCTGGTGCGCTGCGGCAATGGCACCAACCTGGAGATCTTCGAGTACACCGCCCCCGACCAGCGCACCGAGCAGCCGCGCAACAGCGACATCGGCGGGCACCATATCGCCTTCTACGTGGACGACATGGACAGCGCGGTGGCCTATCTCGAGCAGCACGACGTGGAGGTGCTCGGCGAGCCCAAGACCTTCACCGAAGGCCCCATGGAGGGGCTGACCTGGGTCTACTTCATGGCCCCCTGGGGCATGCAGCTGGAACTGGTCAGCTCCCCCCATGGCATGGGCTACGAGGCCGACACCGCCAGCCGGCTCTGGGATCCGCGCCACTAGCCTGCGGTGCGCGGCGGCACCGCCCGGTGTCGCCTGCGCACCGTTCTCGACATGGGTAGGTTCAGGGCCTGGCCTTGGCCCGCCAGGCGGCCTCCAGCGAGCGCCGGGCCCAGTCGGCGGCCAGCTCGCGATCCTCGAAGAGCACTTCCGGGGCCTGGTAGTAGGACATCCGGACCACCCTGCCGCCCTTGTCGTACTCGAACGGGCCCAGCCCCTCCCGCTCGAAGTCGCCGACAGTCTGCGCATCCGCCTTCAGGTAGAGGGTCTCGTCCGCCACCAGGGCGAACATCACGCCATCGTGGTAGATGCCGTGGCCCCCGAACATCCTGCGCGCCGTGATCGGCCCGAACAGTTCGAAGACATCCTGCAGGTACTCCGTGTAGTCGCTCATGCCTCCTTCCCCTCGATCCCGTGACCTGGACTTGCCCACCATTGTCGCACCGCCTGACGCCGATCGTCGGCCCGGCGTGGCTCGGAGGCAAGCCACACCGGCCCGGGGGAGGCATCAGCCGGTCGGTGCCGCCCTCACGGCAGGCGCCGGGGGCCCTGGCGAGCACGCGCTCGACCGGCGACAATCAGGCGACGGGGAATCCCGGCGTCACCATGCCCGCGGGCCCAGGATCATCCTGCGAAGCCGCCGAGGTGGAGAGTGTGCCATGACCATCAAACCGCATTGGGAACGCCTCTATGCGACGAAGCCGTCGCATCGGCTCGGTTGGTACGAGCCCAGCCTGCAGACGTCCCTGACCCTGATACGGCGCACCGGGGCCTCCCGGACGGCACCGATCATCGACGTGGGAGGCGGCGCGGCCACCCTGGTGGACGACCTCCTGGAGGCCGGCTTCGAGGATCTCACCGTCCTCGACATCGCCGCGGCCGCCCTGGCACAGGCGCGAGCGAGGCTCGGCGAGCGTGCCGATCGGGTGCGCTGGATCGAGGGGGACGTCACCGACGTAATACTCCCCGACGACCACTACGCGATCTGGCACGACCGGGCGGTCTTCCATTTCCTGACCGACGCCGCGGACCGGACCCGCTACGTCGACCGGTTGTGGCGAGCGCTGACCGCGGGTGGGCATATCGTGATCGCCACCTTTGCCCCCGAGGCGCCGCCGACCTGCAGTGGCCTCGAGGTGGTCCGCTACACCCCGGAAGGCCTCCACCGGGAACTCGGCGCCTCGCTCATCCTCCACGAGCACCACCAGGCACTGCACGTCACGCCGGGCGGCGTGGAGCAGATGTATCTCTACTGCCGTTTCCAGAAACCGGACTGATCAGCAACGAGCTCAGCTCGCCACTTCCAAGCGTTCGAGCAGCCCCGGCAGCGCCGTATCGAGGTCGAGGGTGGGCAGCGCCTGGGCAAGCGCGACATGGCTGGCGGCCTGGAAACGCTGTGGGTCGTCGATGGCGGCCTGGAAGGCGTTGACCAGCTCGACCAGCGCCTCGGGGGTCTCCCCCACCTGCATGGCGCCGTGCACCAACATCGCCATGTCGCGACAGCCGCGTACCCGACGCCAGCGCTGGGCGGTGCCCACCAGCTTGCGACCCTTGACGCGCACGTTGAAGCGGCCGTCGCAGTATGCGCCGGGGGCCGAGCCGAGGTCGGCATCCTGCACGCCGAACGAGGCGAGCCAGTCGCACCAGGGGTCGCCGAGCCGACGATAGCCCCACTCCAGGTGGGCCGCGGAGCTACCGACCCGGCAGCGCAGCGCCAGCGCCACGTTGACCACCGCCGGGGATTGGGGCACCGGCGTGCCGCCGGTGGAGCGGAACAGGATCGGCCAGCCCCGCTCGCGCAGCGCCCGGCGCGCCGCGGGGAAGCCCTCGAGACGCTCATGGCGCCGCGGCATCACCAGGGCCCGATCCGTTGGCGACCAGGCGAACAGCCCCAGGTGGCCCTCGCCCTGGCAGATCGACTCCAGCAGCGCCTCCTCCGCCGCCAGGCCTTCACCCACGGTGGGCCGCTGCAGCAGCAGGCTCGCCTCGTCGATAGCCAGTGACACGCTCATGCCCCCTCCCCTATACGGCCGCTACGGCCAGTTCGTGATCGAACGCCGGCGGCGCCAGGGTCTCGATACGCTCGCACAGCGTATCGAGGAAGGCCGCCGCCGGAGCACCGTTGACCGCGCGGTGATCGAAGGTCAGCGACAGGCCGATGACATCGGCCGCCCGCCAGCCATCCGATACTGGCACGGCCCGGGTCTCGACACCACCGATGCCGAGGATCGCCACCTGGGGGACGTTGAGGATCGGCGTGAAGTGGTGCACCCGGGAGCGCCCCAGGTTCGAGACCGTGAAGGTCGCGCCGGTGAGCTCGCCGACGCTCAGCTTGCCGGCCTGGGCCCTGGCCACCAGGGCGCGGCGCGCCTCGGGCAGTTCGCCCAGGGCCAGTGCCTGGGCATCGAACAGCGCCGGGGCCACCAGCAGGTCGCCGGGCAGCGGGATCGCCAGCCCCAGGTGCACCGCCTGGTGCTCGGTGATGCGGTTCTCCTCCAGGGTGGCGTTGAGCGCCGGGAAGTCGGCCAGGGTCTGCACCACCAGGCGCAGCAGCAGATCCTGCACCGAGGGCGTGGCCCGGCCGGCCGCCATGCAGCGCTCCCGCAGCGCCTGCAGGGCATCGAGTCGTGCGCTGGCGTGGTGGGTGAGCTGGGCCGACGACTGCAGGCTCTGCAGCATCTTCGAGGCGATCATGCCGCGCATCCCGCGCAGCGGCTCCACTCTCGCAGGCGGCGCCCTTGAGGCTTCGGGGCCCGCCCCCTCGGGGGCGGGCGGGGCAGTATCATGGGTTTCCAGTTTCATGGTTTGTCTCCTCAAGCCTCGAGGCGGGCGATAGTTGTACCCTTGGTCACCACGTCGTCCTCGGCCTTGGCGATGCTCAGCTTCCCCGAAACCGGCGCCTCGATCTCGTACTGGGCCTTTTCCACCATTACCTCGGCGACCAGGTCGCCCTGGACTACCTCGGCGCCATCGTCCACCAGCCAGGCGGTGATCACGCCCTCGGTGTCGCCCTCCCAGAGGTCCTCGGGTACGGTGATCTCGGTCGTCATATGGGTCTCTCCTCAACTCTCGTTCAGCATCTGGTGAAAGGCGGCGACGATCTTGTCGGCACTGGGCAGCGCCCACTGCTCCATGGTCGGCGCGAAGGGAATCGGAATGTCCGGATAGGCCACCCGCTTGGGCGCGGCCTTGAGCCGGGTGGCGGCGTGCTCGGCCACGCTGGCGATGATCTCGCCGCTGACCCCGTAGCTGTGGTAGTCCTCGTCGACCACGATCAGCCGGCCGGTCCTGGCCACCGAGGCGCGCACGGTGTCGCGGTCCAGCGGCACCAGGCTGCGCAGGTCGACCACCTCGGCGGAGAACCCCTCCTCCTCCAGCGCCCTGGCGGCGCGCAGGCAGTGGTGCACGCCGGCGCCGAGGCTGACCAGCGTCAGGTCATGGCCCTCGCGCACCACCGCGGCCTTGCCGATCTCCACGGTATAGGGTTCCTCGGGCACCGCCACGGTGGCGCCCTTCTCGGTGCCCAGCCAGCCCATGCCCTGCAGCGCCTTGTGGTACATGAACACCACCGGGTTGTCGTCGCGGATCGCCGCGGTCATCAGCCCCTTGGCGTCATGGGCGTTGCTCGGCACCACCACCTTCATGCCCGGCAGGTGGGCGAAGGTGCCGTAGAGGCACTGGGAGTGCTGGCCGGCATCGGAGTAGCCGCCGCCGGTGGAGGTCATCAGCACCATGGGCACCTTGACCCGGCCGCCGGAGAAGTAGCTGTTCTTGGCCATCAGGTTGTAGATGGCGTCCATGCACACCCCGAAGAAGTCGACGAACATCAGCTCGACGATGGGCCGCATGCCGTCGGAGGCGGCCCCCACGGCGGCACCGATAAAGGCGGTTTCGGAAATCGGCGTATCCCGGACGCGTTCCGCACCGAACTCGTCATACAGGCCCCGGGTGTTGCCGAAGACCCCGCCCAGGGGGCCGATGTCCTCGCCCATCACGAAGACCCGGGGGTCGGCACGCATCTCCTGGGCGGTGGCCTCGGCCATGGCCCGGGCGATGGTCAGCTTGCGGCTGGCGGTGGTAGTACTCATGGCGTGACTCCTTCGCCCAGCGGCTCGCCGGGCCGTACGATGATCTTGATATGCGACTTGTCGTTGAGCAGGACCTCGAACCCCTCCTCGACCACGTCGTCCAGCGCGATACGCGCGGTGATCAGGTCCTCGGCCCGGAAGTAGCCCTGCTGCATCAGGGCCATCACGGCGGGGTAGATATGCCGGTAGGCGATGATGCCCTTCAGGGTGCGTTCCTTGATCACCAGGTCGTTGGGCTGGAAGGCGGCCTCGGTCTCCCAGATGCTGACGATCACGGTCTCGCCGCCGGCATGGGTGGCGTTGATGGCCTGGTCCAGCACGGCGGGTAGGCCGGTCACCTCGAAGGCGAAGTCGGCACCGCCCTGCGTCAAGGCATGGACCTGGGCCACCGCGTCCTGCTCCCGGGGGTCCACGGCCCGGGCGCCCAGCTCGGTCGCCTTGCGCCGACGCGAGTCCGACGGCTCCACGGCCACGATCCTGGCGGCACCGGCGGCCTTGAGCGCCTCAATGATCATCAGGCCGATGGGGCCCGCCCCGAAGACGACGGCGCTGTCGCCGGCCTTCAGGGCGCTCTGCCGCACGGCATGCAGGCCCACGGCGGCCGGTTCGATCAGGGCACCCTGCTCATAGGAGAGATCATCGGGCAGGGGGTGGACCATGTGCTCGCCCACCAGGGTGTACTCCGAGAAGCCGCCGCCGCCGCCCGAGAGCCCGTGGAACCCCAGCAGGGGGGTCAGGTTGTAGCGCTCCATCAGGTAGTGGCCATCCTGGTTGGGCGAGAGGATCGGCTCGATGGCCACGCGGTCCCCGGGCTTGACCCGGGTGACGCGCTCCCCCACCTCCACGACTTCGCCGGCGAACTCGTGGCCCATGATGATGGGAGCCCGCTGCTGGCTGAGCGGATGCGGCGCATCGACCGGGATGAAGATGGGGCCGGCACTGTATTCGTGAAGGTCACTGCCGCAAATACCGCAGGCGGCGACCTTCACCTTGACCTGGTGAGGATCCCGAAGGGTCGGGACCTCGACCGTTTCCACGCGCAGGTCCCTGGCGCGATACCAGACCGCCGCTTGCATGGTGCTCATGGCGTTGTCTCCTGTTTGTTGTTGTCGATCGGCGATCAGACGAAGACGGTTTCCAGCGCCGCCTCGGGCGGCAGGAACTCGCTCTGCTGGGCGAAGCGGATGGCCGTCTCGACCCGCTCGTGGGCCTCGGCGACCAAGTCGGCGTCGCCGGTCTCGTCGAACACCCCCGCGTCGAGCAGCGCCCGGCGATAGCGCGGGATCGGATCCGTGAGCCCCTCCTTCTCGCCCTTGGGCCGGTAGTCCTCGCCGTCGCCCATGAAGTGGCCGGCGAGCCGCACGGTCTCGATCTCGATCAGGCTCGGTCCCGCCCCCTCCCGGGCGCGGGCGATGGCGGTGCCGGCGGCGGCGAATACGCCCTCCACGTCGTTGTCGGCCACGTGATGGCCGGGCATGCCGTAGGCGCTGGCGCGCTGGTCGTTGCGCGGCACCGCGGTGGAAGCCTGCTTGGCCACCGAGATGCCCCAGGCGTTGTCCTCGATCACGAAGACCACCGGCAGTTGCCACACCGACGCCAGGTTCAGCGCCTCGTGGAAGGCCCCCTGGTTGGCGGCGCCTTCGCCCATAAAGGCCACGGCGACTCCAGGTTTTCCCTGCAGCTTCCTCGACAGTGCCGCGCCCACCGCCGGGCCCAGGCCCTCGCCGATGATCCCCGAGCAGGAGAAGTTCACGGCCTCGTCGAACAGGTGCATATGGCCGCCGCGACCGCCGGCGAGGCCCGTGGCCTTGCCGAAGATCTCGGCCACCATGGCGTCGAGGTCGACCCCCTTGGCCACGGCGATATGGTGGGGCCGGTGGGTGGCGGTGACGATGTCGCCGGCCCCGAGGTGGGCACAGACCCCCACCGCACAGGGTTCCTGGCCGTTGGAGAGGTGCATCTCGCCGGGGATCGGCCCCTTGGCCATGTTGAACACCGGGGTCTTGCCCTCCATGTAGAGCGCCTCGATGCGCTCCTCGAGGTAGCGGCTGAGCACCATGTTGCGGTACATCCAGCGCCGCTGGTCGGCTGTCGGTTGCATAGGGGGTCCTCCTCTCAGAGCTCGCCGCGCGACATGCGCTCGGCGATGTGATCGGCCTGGCGCAGGGCCAGGGCGACGATGGTCAGGGTCGGGTTCTCGGCGCCGCTGGTGGTGAACTGGCTGCCGTCGGAGACGAACAGGTTGTCGATGTCGTGGGTCTGGCCCCACTGGTTCACCACGCCGTCGACGGGCCGGGCGCTCATGCGGTTGGTGCCGACGTTGTGGCTGGTGGGAAAGTCCGGCACGTCGAAGACGCGCACCGCGCCCACCGCCTCGTAGCACTTGGCGGCCTGCTGCTGGCCGTGGCGGCGCAGGCGCTCGTCGTTGGGGTGGTCGCCCTTGTAGACGATCGGCACCGGCAGGCCGTACCGGTCCTTCCGGGAGTCGTGCAGGGTGATGCCGTTGCGCTCGACCGGCAGATCCTCGCCGCAGATCCACACCCCGGAGAGGTGGTCGTACTTCTCGAGGATGGCGGCATAGTCGCGCCCCCAGCCGCCGTTGGCCGGGTCCATGAACTTGGCGAAGAAGGGAATGCCCAGCGACATCACCTCCAGGGTGTAGCCGCCGACGAAGCCGCGCGAACGATCGAGGCGCGCCTCGTCGGAAATGATCCCGGCGAAGGTGGTGCCGCGGTGCATGTTCACCGGTTTCGGCATCTCGGCGAACACGCAGGCGGTGGCGTGGGTCATGTAGTTGCGCCCCACCTGGCCGGAGGAGTTGGCGAGCCCCTCGGGGAACAGCGACGAATGGGAGTTGAGCAGCAGCCGCGGCGACTCGATGGAGTTGCCCGCCACGCAGACCGCGCGGGCCCGCTGACGCTGCAGGTTGCCGTCGCCGTCGGCATAGACCACCCCCGTGGCCCGCCCATCGCTGTCGTGCTCGATCGTGAGCGCCATGGCATGGGGTCGCACCTCGCAGTGCCCGGTGGCCTCGGCGCGGGGAATGTCGGTGTACATCGTCGACCACTTGGCGCCGAAGCGGCAGCCCTGCATGCAGAAGCCGGCGTGCAGGCAGGGGGGCCGCTCGTCATAGGGCCGGGTGTTGATGGCCATGGGCCCGGCACGCAGCTTTTCGTAGCCGATCCGCCTGGCCCCCTCGGCCAGTACCTTGAAGTTGTTGTTCCAGTCGTGCAGCGGCATGCCGGTGGACTCGCCGGTCACCCCCATGTGGCGCTCGGCCTTCACGTAGTAGGGCTCGAGTTCCTCATAGGAGATCGGCCAATCCAGCAGGTTGGCGCCGGCGATGTCGCCGACCTCGCTGCGCAGGCGAAACTCGTGGGGCTGGAAACGCAGCGCCACGCCGGCCCAGTGGATGGTGCTGCCACCCACCCCCTTGACGATCCAGGCCGGCAGGTTGGGGAAGGTCTCGGTGAGCTGGCGGGGGCCGGCGGTGATGCGCTCGTCGAGCCAGGAGAGCTTCTCGAACATGGCCCACTCGTCGTTCTCGATGTCCTCCAGGGCGTGGCGCTTGCCGGCCTCCAGCACCACGCTGCTGATGCCCTTGCGGGCCAGGGCGTGGGCCAGGGTGCCGCCGCCGGCCCCGGAGCCGATGATCACCACTACCCCATCATCGTCATGGGCGAATCGGGTACTCATGGTGTGTCTCCTCTCGTTCACTCGTTGGCGGTTGTTATTGGTCGCGGATGCTGTATTCGGGGCCCATCACAGCCAGTCGATCACCAGGTCGTCGAAGCCACGGTTGATATAGCCGCCCTGCTCCCAGGAGGAGCCCTGGTAGCCGAAGTGCGGCTCCCACAGCTCCGAGTCGTTGTAGAGCCCCACCACCAGGGTGTTGCGTACGGCCTGGAAGAAGTCGCCGTTCTGGATCTGGCGCAGCAGCGCCTCGCGCTCGGCACCGCTGTCGATCCCGGCGTAGGCGTGGCCATGGGCGGCCCGGGCACGCCGGTCCAGGTCGTCGAGGCCGGCGGCGATCATGTCGCGTTGCTCTTCGAGCAGCGGGGTGAGCGGCTCCAGGTAGTAGCGGTCCTCGATCGCCTCGTGGGGATAGATGTCGCGCCCCAGGCGCAACAGGCGATTGGCCAGCTCGGGCTCGGCCAGGGCCCAGCGCGGCCACAGGCCGGTGGCGCCCAGCGCCAGGCTGCCGGCGGTCAGGGCGCCGGTGAGGGTGAGGAAACGGCGACGGCTGAGCATCGCCCGGGAAGCGTCGGTCATGGCGTGACTCCTCGATCTCTTCTTGTTCGAGGGCCGCAGGTCGGAAGACGGCGGCCACGCCCTTCCCATGGCGGAATTCATGCCAGGTTGGCCGAAGATTCCAGTAACCAGTTATTTGCAAAGGGAAAATAACTTCTTACCGGGCACCGGGCGGTGTCCGGCCAGGCCACAGGCGTGACACTCGGCGTGACAGCACGCTTTACACCGCTCGTTACACCTGTAACCGGGGGCGACGAAGGTCGTATCTCGGGGCGGGACCCCAGCCCTTACCTTGAAGAAATGACAACGACAAGACCGCGATCGGCAGAGACACGCCATGACCACCACCCTGAGCCAACGCCAGCATATCGAGACCATCCTCCAGTCGCTGGCCAGCCCCAGTGCCGAGGGCGAGGCGGCGATGATCGAGCGCTCCTGGCGGCGCTGCATTGACCGCTACGGCCTCGACCCGGCGCGCCCGACGCCGCCGCGCTACGTGCCCGGGGCCACCCTGCGCGAGCACCAGGACCAGGCCGATGCGCTGCTCCAGGTGGCACGGGCCGGGGTCGAGCAGCTCTACCGCCAGGTCGCCTCGCTGGGCTATGTGGTGTTGCTCACCGATGCCCGCGGCATCGCCGTGCAGTTTCTCGGCGCCAAGCGCGACCAGCGCGAGCATCAGCGCACCGGCCTCTACCTGGGCGCCGACTGGAGCGAATCCCGTGCCGGCACCTGCGCGGTGGGCACCTGCATCCATGAACGCAGCGCCCTCACCTGCCACCACAGCGACCACTTCAGCGCCCACCATATCCAACTGACCTGTACCGCGGCACCGGTCTTCGACCCCCACGGCCAGCTGCTGGCGGTGCTCGACATCTCCGCCTACCACTCGCCGGAGTCCAAGCACTCCCAGACCTTCGCCCTGCAGCTGGTCAAGTACACCGCCAAGATGATCGAGGACGCCTACTTCCTGCAGCGCTACGCCGATCATCCCATCGTCTGCCTGGACCGCTCGCGGGAGTTCGTGCAGATCAACCGCCGCTACCTGCTGGCCATGGAACCGGACGGCAGCCTGGTGGCGGCCAACACCGCCGGGCGCAAGTTGCTGCGCCACCACGAGCTCCCGCTGCCGGAGGCCGGCGAGGCACGCCCGTTCCGGGCCTGGAACATCCAGGACCTGCTCGACGCCGGGGTCGACGAGGTGCTGGCCATTCCCCAGCACAGCGACGACCGGGTGCGCGCCTTCCGCACCCACCGCCATCGCGAACTCCACTTCGCGACCCTAATCGAGCCGCCCCGGCGAGCCAGCGCGGTGACCGGCACCGGCGCGCGGCGCGACTCGAGCCTGGCGCCACTGGAGACCCTGGCCGACGACGACCCGGCGATGCGCGACACCCTCACCCGGGCCGCGCGACTGCGCAACGAGCCGATCAACATCCTGGTGATCGGCGAGACCGGCACCGGCAAGGAGCGCATGGCCCGCGCCCTGCACGAGTCGAGCCGACGCCGCGACAAGCCGTTCGTGGCCATCAACTGCGCGGCGATGCCCGAATCGCTGATCGAGAGCGAGCTGTTCGGCCATGAGCCGGGGAGTTTCACCGGTGCCCGCAGCAAGGGCATGAAGGGGTTGATCGCCCAGGCCGACGGCGGCACCCTCTTCCTCGACGAGATCGGCGACATGCCGCTACAGCTGCAGACCCGGCTGCTGCGGGTACTCGCCGAGCAGGAGGTGCTACCGATCGGCGCCAGCCGCCCCATCAAGGTGGACCTGCGGGTGGTGGCCGCCACCCACCGCGACCTGCGTGGGCTGATCGGTGAGGGGCGTTTTCGCGAGGACCTGTTCTACCGCCTCAACGGCGCCAGCCTGCGCCTGCCGCCGCTGCGCGAGCGGGCCGACAAGGGTTACCTGATCCGCCGCATCTTCGACGAGCTCAACCAGCAGCGCGACGCCCGGGTGCGCCTGCGCGGCGATGCCATGAGCGCCCTGCTCGCCTACCCCTGGCCCGGCAACATCCGCGAACTGCACAACGCCCTGCACTATGCCCTGGCCACCTGCGAGGGCGATGAAATCGTGGTGAACGACCTGCCCGAGGAGTGCACCCACGGCCAGCTGGCCCACCCCGGGGCCAGCCCCGGCCTGGCTGCCCAGGACACGACCGGCATGACGTCCGCGGCGGCTCGCCGAGGCCCCGAGCAGGACCTGCTCCATCGCTCGCTGTGTCGTCACCAGTGGAACATCAGTGCCGTGGCCCGCGAACTCGGGCTGTCGCGACCCACCATCTACCGGCGCATGAAGCGCATGGGCATCGTGCCGCCCAACCAGCAGCCACCGCAATGAGACCGCCCGGGGAGAGCCCCGAGCGGTCGAGAGGCCGGGCCGGCCAGGACGCCTCAGACGTGCATGATCTCCCCCTTCAGCGAGTAGGCGATGCCGAGCACCTCCTGACGCGTCTGGGGATCGATGCCATGCCGGTCGAGGACGCCCAGGATATCGTCGATGGCGGCCATGTACTCCGCCTCGTTGATATTCATGCCGCGATGCGCCTCGGGCATGCTGCGTCCCCGGTACTCCACGGGGCCGCCGCTCCCGGCGGCGAGGAAGTCTCGCAGGTGCCCCTTGACCACCTCCAGGTGATCGGGGTCCTCGCGATAGGGCAGGAAGCGCGCCCGGATCCGCGGGTTCTGCATATGGGACTCGACGATGTCGTCGACCAGCGAGGCGATGCCCCGCTCTCCGCCCAGGCGTTCGTAGAGGTTGGTACTTGTCATTCGACACCTCCCGGGTCGGCCGCATAGCCGACCCTCACCACTGGTGGTGGACGACCTCAAGCCGTCCGGAACAGACCAGTCGGTACAAGCGTCGCCCGACGACTAGCCGCTCGCGGCGCCCCGCGAGGCTCACTTCGTGGCGACCGAGAAGTAGAAGTCGAGCATGGCCCCGAGTGGGCCTGGGTCGCGGCGCAACCGGCTACGCAAGGCCGCGCCCTCCCAGCAGTCCACCAGCAGGTCCGCCATCTGGCGAGGATCGCTGTCCGGCGGCAGGTCACCCTGCTGCCGTGCCTCCTCCAGGCAGTCGGCGACCCGCTCGGCGATACCGGCGAAGCAGGTCTCGATCTTGCGCCGGAACGTCTCGCTGATCCCCGACAGCTCCTGGCCGACCCCGCCAAGCAGGCAGCCCAGGTAGCCTTCCTGGCGGTACTTCTCCTGCGACAGCTCGAAGAACCGTCGCACCCGCTCCAGGGGCGGTAGACTGGCGTTGCCCAGGCTCAGATCCAGCCCAAGGTGGACCTCCTCCATGTAGCGGTCGATGACCTGCAGGGCGAAATCCTCCTTGCTGCGGAAGTGATGATAGAAGGACCCCTTCGGCGTCCCCGTCGCCTCCAGCAGCGCCTGAATTCCCAGGTCGTTGTAGCCGTGCTCCAGCAGCATGGTGAGTCCCGCCTCGAGCAAGCGCTCCTTCGTCATATGCGTCATACGTCATCCCGTCAGACCGACCGGTCTAATCAGCAGTATCGCCCACAGGCGCGAGGCGTCAAGTCGCCCGCCTCAGGCGTTATAGACCACCTTCCCCTGCTCGCCGAGGTCATAGCCGCCGAGCGCCACCGCTCGTTCGGCGAAGCGCGGCTCGCGGGCGAAGGCCAGCAGGCGCTGCACCGGCGCCTCGAAATAGTCGCGCCGCCGCAGCAAGAGATCGAAGGGCTCCCAATGCAGTGGCAGGAAGTCGACACCCTGGCGGCGCGCCGCCGCCTCGACCCCGAGCCCCACGTCCGCCTCCCCCTGGCGGATCGCCAGAGCCAGGTCGTCCTCGCTCAGCGCCGGATGGGGGGCGAAGGTCAACGCCTGGAGGTTCATACCCTCCCGGGTCACCATGTGGCGCAGCAGCCGCTCCGCCCCGGCATCCGGCTGCCGGCGCGCCATCACCAGCCCCGGCCGGTCGAGATCGGCCAGGCCGGTGAGCCCTCGGGGGTTGCCCGGCGCGAGCAGCAGCCCCTGGCAGCGCCGCGCCCAACGCACCCCCACCAGGTCACGCATGCCGCCCAGGCCGAGACGCCGCGGGGCATTGTAGTCACCGCTCTCCGGGTCGATCAGGTGCACCGCGGCGAGCATCGTCTCGCCTTGCGCCAGGCGGCGCACTCCGTCGCCACTGCCGTGACAGAGCAGCGCCAGGTCGCAGCCGCTCTCGCGCACCGCCCACTCCAGCAGCGGATCCTGGCTACCGGCCAGCACCGGCGGCGCCGGTCGTCGACTGGCCTGGTCTCCCTCCAGATGGTGCATCAACCAGAGATCGAGGCTATGGCGCGGGAAGAGCAGCTTGCCGGTGACCCGGGTGCAGGGAATCACCCCCTGGGCGACCAGATCGTAGACCTTGCGCTCCTTGAGCCGAAGGTAGTCGGCCGCCTCGGCGGTCGTGAGGTAGGTGTAGGGTGTCGCCATCGGATCGTCTCTCGTCGTATCACTGCATTATCCTGCATGAATTTCAGCATAGGATGCATCGACGTCTTGCAATGCAGATGATGCAAGGAAGCCACGAGGGAGCACCATGCCGACCGCCGACAACGCCTTCGCCACCGCCCTGGGCCTGGTGCTGCACCTCGACCCGGCCCTGCGGGAGATCGTCGCCCTGTCGCTGCAGATCTCGCTGTCCGCGGTGGCCCTCGCCGCGCTCGTCGCCCTGCCACTGGGCGCCGCCCTGGCGCTGTGGCGCTTCCCGGGGCGCGGCGCGGTCGTGGTGGTGCTCAATGCCCTGATGGGGCTGCCGCCGGTGGTGGCGGGGCTCGCGGTCTACCTGCTGCTCTCCCGCGCCGGCCCGCTGGGGCAGTTCGGCCTGCTCTTCACGCCCAGCGCCATGGTGGTCGCCCAGGTCCTGCTGATCCTGCCGATCATCGCCGCCCTGACCCGCCAGCAGGTGGAGGAGCTGCACGCCGAGTACCGCGAGCAGCTGCAGTCGCTCGGGCTGTCACGGCTGCGCCGGATCCCCACCCTGCTGTGGGATGCCCGCTTCGGCCTGATGACGGTGATACTGGCCGGCTTCGGTCGCGCCAGTGCCGAGGTGGGCGCTGTGATGATCGTGGGCGGCAACATCGACGGCGTCACCCGGGTCATGACCACGGCGATCGTGCTGGAGACCAGCAAGGGCAACCTGCCGCTGGCCCTGGGGCTCGGCCTGGTGCTGCTCGCCCTGGTCACGCTGATCAACGGCGCCGCCTATCTGGTGGGCGAGACGGCCAGGAGGCGACTGGGATGACCCACGTGGCCCACCAGTTGCCCGAGGTGGCGATCCCCGCTCTGCGCTTCGAGGGTGCGAGCATGGTCCACCGCGGCCAGACGCTGCTCCAGCCGCTGAGCCTCACCCTCGACGGCTGCCGGCGCACCCTGGTGATGGGGCCCAACGGGGCCGGCAAGAGCCTGCTGATGCGCCTGGCCCACGGCCTGCTGCTCCCCAGCACCGGACGGGTGTACTGGGGGGGCAAGCCACCGCGCCAGGCGATGGTCTTCCAGCGCCCCGTACTGCTCAAGCGTTCCGCCCTGGACAATCTCACCTACGCCCTGGCCGTCGGCGGCACGCCGTGGCGGGCACGCAAGCCGCTGGCCCGCGAGGCACTGGCGCGCTTCGGCCTGGGGCCCCTGGAAAGACGCCCGGCACGGGTCCTCTCCGGCGGCGAGCAGCAACGCTTGGCCCTGGCCCGCGCCTGGCTGCTCGCCCCGGAGGTGCTGTTCCTCGACGAACCCACCGCCGCCCTGGACCCGGCCTCGATGCGCGCCGTGGAAGCGGCGGTCCTCGACTTCCATGCCCGGGGCACGCGCATCCTGATGACCACCCACGACCTGAACCAGGCGAAACGGCTGGCGGACGACGTCGTGCTGCTCCACGAGGGGCGCCTGATCGAACACAGCGACGCCGAGCGCTTCTTCACCACACCGGCCTCCCCGACCACCCGCGCCTTCATCGACGGCGACCTGGTCTGGTAGCGCGGATGACAACCACAGAAGGAAGACGAGATGCCGAAAACCGGACTCATCCTCGCCGCACTCGCCCTGATGGGGCCGTCGCTTAACGCCGCCGCCCAGAACATCGGCCATATCACCCTGGCCTCCACCACCTCCACCGAGAACTCGGGGCTCTTCGATGCCATCATCCCTGCGTTCACCGAGTCCACCGGCATCGCGGTGCGGGTGGTGGCGGTGGGCACCGGTCAGGCCTTCGAGATCGCCCGCCGCGGCGATGCCGACAGCCTGCTGGTGCACGACACCGAAGGCGAAACGCGCTTCGTCGCCGACGGCCATGGCACCGAACGCGCCGACGTCATGTATAACGACTACGTACTCGTCGGCCCGGACGGCGATCCGGCCGCCATCGCCGATGCGCAAACCGCAGCCGAAGCCTTCGCGCTGATCGCCGCCGCCGAGGCGCCCTTCGCCTCCCGCGGTGACGACAGCGGCACCCACCGTGCCGAACAGCGCCTCTGGGAAGCCGCAGGGATCGCCCCCGCTTCCCCCTGGTACCGCGAGCTCGGCAGCGGCATGGGCGCCACCCTCAACACCGCCGCCGCCATGGACGCCTACGCCATGACCGATCGCGCCACCTGGGTCGCCTTCGACAACCGCCAGGGGCTCGCGCTGCTGTTCGAGGGCGACGAGGCGCTGTTCAACCAGTACGGCAGCGTGCGGATCTCCCCCGAGCGCCACCCCCACCTCAAGCATGACCTCGCCGCGCAGTGGCACGAGTGGCTGCTCTCCGAGGCCGGCCAACAGGCCATCGCCGACTTCCGGGTCGACGGCGAGCAGCTGTTCTTTCCCAGCGCCGAATAACTTCGCGTCAGTGCCGCCTGGGGTGAGGATATCCTCGTCTGGCGGTCATTCAGCCGAGTCGGAACAGCTCCCGCGGGGCCTCCTCCAGGATGTACCGGCGATCGTCGGCATCGCTGACCCAGCCGGTCAGCCAGTCGAAGGTATCCCGGTAGGTGTGCCTGCCTTCATGGCGGGTCCAGGGCCAGTCGCTGCCCCATACCAGCCGCTCTCGGCCGAGATGCTCCAGCAATGCCCTTACATGCGACCTCAGGTCGTGCACCGGGGAGCGATAAGGGGCCGACAACTTGACCCAGGTGCGTCCGGCTCGTCCTGCCTCCAGCAGCAGACGAAAGCCGCCGTCGGCAAAGGGATTGGCCTCGACGGGTAGCCCTAGATGATCGATGACCAGCGTGACTCCGTGCTGGTGCAGCGCCGGAAAGAGTTCCGGGAGGCGGCTTCCCTCCAGGTGCAGCTCGAGGTGCCAGTTCAGTGCCTTGAGGCGATCCAGGAAGTCGATCCATCGGGAATCGTCCAGGTCGGGCAGCTCACAGCGCCGTTCGATGAGATTCCAGCGCACACCGACGATGCCGGCGGCATCCAGCTCACGCATCTCCGCCAGGCTTGTACCCTTGGGCAGTTGCACCACCCCCCTGTAGTGCTCATCGAGCTTGTCCAGGATCTCCAGCAGCTCGCAGTTATCGTCGCCCAGGAAACTAGGCTGCACGAGTACCCCGCCGCGGAGCCTGCGGTCATCCAGGTGACCCTGCCACTCGTCGAGCGGTGCCGGCCGCGACGGTCGGTAGTTGGACCCCTTGGCCTCATCCACCCGGGCGTAGACATGGGCATGGCAGTCGAATCCTCGCTTCACTCTCGTTTCCTCTCGGTCTGGTCACCGTGCAGGGACATGCCCCACCCGGCTTTCCGACTAGACTTAAGTCTAGTTCTCTAGAGAACTGCTTGACTAGAAGTATACACTGGTCTTTAGTGACAGCAACCAGACAGCGGAATCCCGCTTGGAGAACCCACATATGAGCGCACTGAACATGCCCCGTGCCGATGGACGACTCCCGCTGTACGCCCGGTTGCGCGATCAGTTGGCGTCCCGGATCGCCAATGGCGAGTGGTCACCCGGCGACATGATCCCGTCCGAGAACCGCCTCGCCGAGGAGTATGGCGTCGCGCTGGCCACCATGCGCATGGGGCTCAAGCAGCTCGTGGACGAAGGCTTGCTGGAACGCCGTCGCGGAACCGGCACCTTCGTCAAGCAACCGGCATTTCGCGCCGACCTGTTCCGCTTCTTCCACATTCACGATGTAGAAGATCCAGACGGCCCGGTGATTCCCGAAAGCCGAGTCCTCACACGCCAGGAAGTCGACTTGCCCCCCGAGGTCAAGCGAGCCTTCGGCGACGACGCTGGAGCACGCTGCCTCAAGTTGGAACGCGTGCGTCTCTGGGCCGGAGATCCCTTGCTATTCGAGGAGATCTACCTGCGCCTGCCCGATTTCGATGGACTGATGTCACTCGATCCCAAGGAGATGGGGCCCCTGCTCTATCCGGTATTCCTGCAGAAATTCGGAATCCTCATCTCGTCTGCGACGGATGAGCTTTCGTTCGGCACCACCACCTCGGCCAGCGCCAAACACCTGGCGCTACCTGCCGATTCACCGGTTGCCATCATCGAGCGTGTTGCACGCAACCCGGTGGGTCGTGTCATCGAGTATCGCCGCGTACACGGCCGCCCCGAGCGGTTCCGTTATCGCGTCACCCTCGGCGAACAACCCACCTGATGCGATTGCACAGTGCCCACATCCCCCGCTGATTCGAACCGACAGGTACAACAAATGAAAGCCACGCTGCTCTTCACCGCCGCCGCCATGTCATCCGCTGCCTTCACTCCCGTCATGGCAAGCGACTACCCCGACCGCCCCATCGAGATCATCGTGCCGGCGCCTGCCGGTGGCGGCACGGACAACGTCGCCCGGATGCTCAACCAGTACCTCGAGCAGGAGCTGGGCCAACCCGCCGCCGTGCTCAACGTCGCCGGTGGCGGTGGCGCCATCGGGGTCAACCAATTTGCTCGGTCGCGTCCCGATGGCTATACCCTGCTCTCCACCTGGAACAGCCCCATCACTACGGTGCCGCACATGCAGCGCGTGCAGTATTCCTACGAGACGCTGACTCCCATTATCAGCACCTCGCAGAGTGCCTATACCCTTTGCGTATCGCCTGATTTCCCGGCTGAAAACGCCGAGGAGTTTCTTGCCGAGCTTCAGGCTAACCCCGGCCAATACACCTATGGCAACGATGGCGTCGGCGGCACCATGCGCCTCGCTGCCGAGCGAATCTTCGACGCCTTCGACATCACCGCTCGCCCCATTCCCTTCGGCGGCGCCGGCGAAACCCTGCAGAACTTTCTCGGTGGCCACGTCGACATCTACGGCGGCTCTATCACGCCGGTGCTGCCCTATGTCGAGGACGGCCAGGCCAAGTGCCTGCTCGTGACCTCTGCCGATGATAACGAAGCCCTGCCCCAGGCATCCGGGCTCGCGGCCCTGGGCCACCCGGAGCTGGAGACCGTGCTCTGGCGCATGATGCTGGGCCCGGAAGGCATGGACGAAGAACGCACCGAGGTCATTGCCGACGCCGTGGCCCGTGCTGTGGAACAAACCGAGTTCCAGGACTTCCTCGCCGCCCAGGGCGAAACCCTCAACCTGGTACGTGGGGAAGAACTGCGCGAGCGGCTGCGCCTGGAGACGGAAGCCATTGGCGAAACCCTGGAAAGCCTCGGCCTCAAGCAACACTAACCTGTGCCTGCACAGGGAGCCATCATGTCCATGAATTACAGAGATCTCTTCTCTGGCATCGCCTTCCTCATCATCGGCACGACCACGGCCTGGATGGGGAAGGACTTCTTTGCCGACGCCGCCTACATCCCCATCGGGGCAGGAACCCTGATGGGGCTGTTCTCGCTTCCACTGATCTGGCGAAGTTCGCGGAGCCTCTTGGCCAGACGACCCAGCAGCCAGCCCGCCATGGCCCTGGTGGATCATTCGGGGCGCTTCTTGGCCACCCTGGGCTGCTGCCTGGTCTATTACGTGGCCCTGCCGACCGTAGGCTTCTATACCACCAGCGCCCTGTTCATCATTCTGCTGGCTCCGGTGCTGGGAGAGCGACGACCCGTGGTAGTGCTGGGCATCACCCTGGGTTTCATCACCCTGTTGTATGGCCTGTTTGCCGTAGTGCTCAAGCGTCCCTTGCCCGTCGAGTTCTTCCTCGCTTCGTAGAAAGGGTGTCCCAATGTTCGAATCACTGTTGAATGCGCTCCCAGTGGCGCTGCAGCTCGGGTCGCTGATCAGCCTGGTCGTTGGCACTCTGATCGGTATCCTGATTGGCGCCCTGCCGGGCCTCAACCCGGTCATGGCCATCGCACTAATGCTGCCGCTGACCTACGGCTTCGACCCCATCATCGCCCTGGGGCTGGTGGCCGGCATCTATAACGGCTCCATGTACGGTGGCTCCATACCGGCCATTCTGCTCAATATTCCAGGTACGCCGGCCGCCATCGCTACCACCTTCGATGGCTATCCGATGACACGCAAGGGGCAAGGTGGACTCGCCCTCAAGACTGCATGCTGGTCATCCGCCATCGGCGGTATCGTCAGCGCCCTGGCTCTGATGACGCTGGCACCCATGCTCGCCAAGGTGACCCTGGCCTTCGGTCCCTCGGAATATTTCTGGGTGGCCATCTTCGGCCTCGTCAGCATTGCCGTGCTGGTCGGCAAGGACATCAGCAAAGGCATGCTCAGCGCCCTGCTCGGCGTCGTCATCGGTCTCGTGGGCGTCGATGCCATCAGCGGCGAAGAGCGCTATACCTTCGGCACTCTCTACCTGGTGGGCGGCTTCGAGCTGCTCATCGTCCTGATCGGGCTTTATGCCGTTCCTCCTGTGCTGGAGATGGCGGAAAAGCGCAACGAATCCTACTTCAATGCCGACAGCTTTCGCGTCACGGCCAGTGACGGCATCCTTGGCCTGGTGCGGCGCTACTGGCGGACCTGGACCCGCTCATCCATGATCGGCGTCTGTGTGGGCATCCTGCCTGGTGCTGGCGGTAACCTTGCTGCACTGCTCAGCTACAACGAGGCCAAGCGAAAAGCCCCCGATCCCGAGACTTTCGGCACTGGCAACCCGATCGGCGTCGCCGCAGCCGAATCCGGCAATAGTGCCGACAATGCCTCGGCCATGATTCCCTCCCTGACGCTGGGCATTCCCGGCAACCTGATAGCTGCCCTGGTATTGGGTGCCCTGATGATTCACGGACTTCAGCCCGGGCCGCAGCTGTTCACCCGTTCGCCCGATGTGGTCTTCGGATTCATGTGGCAACTGCTGCTGACGGCCATGCTGCTCCTGCTGCTCGGTGGCATGGTCGCCACTCGACTGTTCGCTCAGATCCTGCGCATGCCCACCGCATTGCTGGTACCTACTACCATGGTGCTGATGGCCATAGGAATCTACACCGTGAACGGCAACGTGATGGATCTCTATGTCATGCTGGCCTTCGGCCTGGTCGGTTACCTGCTCAATCGTCTCGCCTTCCCGTTGGCGCCCGTGGTGCTAGGAGTACTGTTGGGCCCCATGGCCGAGCAGAACCTGCGCCTGTCCATGCTGATCTCCCAGAACGACTGGACGGTCCTGTTCACCCGCCCCATCTCCCTGGGCATCATCGCTCTCCTTGCGGCGGTCCTGCTTTCCCAGCTCTGGAAAACGCTGCGTGGTCGGCGCCAGTCGCAGGGTCAAGGTGCCTGAGACATCTACGAGAGGTCCCCCAGACGCCCCAGCATCTCCTCCAGCTCATTAGCCACGAAGCGCGGTTCCACGCACTCGTCGATATGCCCAGCGGCGAAGCGCAGGAAGCCCATGGCAGCATGGGGCAGGCGCCGATCGCGGCGCACGATGAACTGCCAGTGGCTCTCGATGGGCAGCCCCGCCACCGGCAGGATCACCAGGTCGGGGTGTTCCGGGGGCAGCACGTGTTCCGAGAGCACGGCGAGCCCCATGTTCGATGCCACGCCGACGCGGATCGCCTCGTTGCTGGCCATCTGCAGGGTCGGGCCGAGCGACAGCCCCTGCTCCTGCAGCCAGCTCTCGAACAGCATGCGGGTGGCGGAGCCCGGCTCGCGCAGCAGGAAGCGCTCCGTCAGCAACTCCTCCATGGCCACCCCCTCGTGCCCGGCGAGGCGATGGTCCTGGGGGGCCACCACCACCAGCGGGTTGTGCAGGAAGCGCCCGGCCACGGCGTGGGCCAGCGAGGGCGGATGACTGAACACGTAGAGGTCGTCGTCCTGGCGCTCGAAGCGGGTCAGCATCTGGCGGCGGTTGCCGATGTGCACGGTGACGTCGACCTCGGGAAAGGCGCGGCTGTAGGGACCGAGCAGCCGCGGCAGCACGTACTGGGCGGTATTGACCAGGGCGATGCTGAAACGACCGCGCTCGCCGCCGCGCAGTGCCACGAGATAGTCGTCGAAATCGGCGAAGCGCCCCAGCACCTCGCGGCTGGCCCGATAGAGCTCATGGCCCGCCTCGGTGGGCACCAGCCGCCCCTGACGGTTCGCCAGCAGCGGCTCGCCCACCGCCTCGCCCAGTCGCTTGAGCTGCTGGGAGACCGTCGGCTGGGTCAGGTGGAGCCGGCGGGCCGCCTCGCTCACCGAGCCACAGCGCACCACCGCCACATAGACCTGCAGCAGGCGGAAGGTCAGATGCCGGATGTTCATTGATGATCATCAATCCATAGCGATGCAAAGTGTTATTGGTATCAATATTCCATTATCCGCACAATCCGCAGCGTTTCCTGGTACTCCCCCGCCCCTGACCACACGAGACCCGTCATGCCCGATATCGTGGTGATGTTCTTCCTGCTCGGCCTGCTGGCCGGGCTGGTGAAGTCCGACCTGACCATCCCCAAGGCCGCCTACGACACCCTGAGCCTGCTGCTGATGCTGACCATCGGCCTCAAGGGCGGCATGGCGCTCTACGGCAACCTGGGCTGGTCCATCGTGCCGGAGCTGGCCGCGGTGGCGGCGCTGGGGGCCGTGATTCCGCTGGCCCTGATGCCGGTGCTGCGCCGACTGGTGCGCCTCTCGGCGGCCGACAGCGCGAGCCTCGCCGCCCACTACGGCTCGGTGAGCGCCGGTACCTTCGCCGTGGCCCTCGCCTACGCCGAGGNGAGGGCCACGGCCTGCCCATCGGCGCCGAGGTCACCCTCTATCTGGTGATGATGGAATTGCCGGCGATCATGGTGGCCATCGCCCTCTACCGCCGCTACCGGGGTGCCGAGGCCGCGGCCGCCATGCAGGGCCTGTGGCACGAGACCCTGACCAACCGCGGCGTCATCCTGCTCGCCG
Source organism: Halomonas kalidii (assembly GCF_030010475.1). NCBI lineage: Bacteria > Pseudomonadati > Pseudomonadota > Gammaproteobacteria > Oceanospirillales > Halomonadaceae > Halomonas > Halomonas kalidii. The sequence goes on from NZ_JASCQN010000040.1 coordinate 148,743, forward strand.
GCGGCGTGGTAATCGGCGCCATGTACGGCCCCATGGAGGGCGCCAACGTCACCGACCTGCTGACCGGCGCCTTCCATGCCGTGCTGGCGATCTTCCTGCTGGAGATGGGCCTGACCGCCGCCGAGACCCTGCGCCCCCTGCCCTGGCGCCTCTGGCGGCTGCTCACCTTCGCCCTGGTCGCCCCGCCGCTGCTCGCCCTGGCGGGGCTGGCGACGAGCCTGGCGCTGGGCCTGCCCACCGGGTCGCTGCTGATCCTCACGGCGCTGGCCGCCAGCGCCTCCTATATCGCCGCGCCCGCCGCCATGCGCACCGCTATCCCCGAGGCCAACATCGGCCTGGCGATGCTCGCCGCCCTGGGCCTGACCTTCCCGCTCAACGTGATCGTCGGCATCCCGCTCTACCACCAGTTGATCCAATGGCTGGCCGGCTGAAATGGAAACGGCGACCTCCCCGGTCGCCGTTCCCTTGTCTCACTGCCTTCCTGCGTCCGGACCTATACGACTTTCGTCACAGACGCCCAAGGCTGCACTTTACGTTAACGTAAACCTCGCCTAGTCTTGTGCCATCTGCCACGCTACAAGACGTGAGATCGCCGGTTGCGTCGCCTCCCATGGCGCCGGACGCATCCCCTGACAGGAACGGAGCCCACCATGTACAGCCCTTACAAGCCCCTCGACTTCGGCCTCGACGACGAGCTCAACATGCTGCGCGACCAGGTCAACGCCTTCGCCCGCGACGAGATCGCCCCGCGCGCCGCCGAGATCGACGAGAAGAACGAGTTCCCCAACGACCTGTGGCGAAAGTTCGGCGACATGGGCCTGCTCGGCATCACCGTGTCGGACGAGGACGGCGGCAGCGGCATGGGCTACCTGGCCCACTGCATCGCCATGGAGGAGATCTCCCGGGCCAGCGCCTCGGTGGGCCTCTCCTACGGCGCGCACTCCAACCTGTGCGTCAACCAGCTCAAGATCAACGCTTCGGCCTCCCAGAAGGCCCGGTACCTGCCCAAGCTGATCAGTGGCGAACATGTCGGCGCCTTGGCCATGTCCGAGCCGGGCGCCGGTTCCGACGTGGTCTCCATGAAGCTGCGGGCGCGCAAGGACGGCGACCACTACGTGCTCAACGGCAACAAGATGTGGATCACCAACGGCCCCGATGCCGACGTGCTGGTGGTCTACGCCAAGACCGACCCGGACGCCGGCTCCAAGGGCATCACCGCCTTCATCATCGAGAAGGGGTTCAAGGGCTTCTCCACCGCCCAGAAGCTCGACAAGCTCGGCATGCGCGGCTCCAACACCTGCGAGCTGGTGTTCCAGGACTGCGAGGTGCCGGCCGAGAACGTGCTCGGCGAGGTGAACCGTGGCGCCAAGGTGCTGATGAGCGGGCTGGACTTCGAGCGCACCGTGCTCGCCGCCGGCCCCATCGGCATCATGCAGGCGGCACTGGACGTGGTGGTGCCCTATGTCCACGAGCGCAAGCAGTTCGACACCCCCATCGGCGAGTTCCAACTGGTGCAGGGCAAGATCGCCGACATGTACACCACCCTGAACGCCTGCCGCGCCTACCTCTACGCGGTGGCCGCCGGCTGCGACCGCGGCCAGACCTCGCGCAAGGACGCCGCCGGGGTGATCCTCTTCTGCTCCGAGAAGGCCACCCAGGTGGCGCTCGACGCCATCCAGCTGCTCGGCGGCAACGGCTACATCAACGAGTACCCTACCGGGCGGCTGCTGCGCGACGCCAAGCTCTACGAGATCGGCGCCGGCACCAGCGAGATCCGGCGGATGTTGATCGGCCGCGAGATCTTCAACGAATCTGCGTAAGAATGGCTGCGCTCACTCATACTGCGTTAAAAATTGACTCAAGATGCTCATTTACAACAGTAAACTCCGCTCTTTCGTCAATTTTTGCCTTGTCTGAGTATCGCTCGCTCATTCTACGAACTTTTAAGTGAAGTGCCGTCGGAGCCAAGCAATGGCCATTCTGAATACGCAAATCAATCCGCGCAGCGAGGGCTTCCAGGCCAACGAGGCGTCGATGCGCCACGAGGTCATGAAGCTGCGCGAGCTGACCGCCGCGATCAGCCAGGGCGGCGGCGAGAAGGCCCGCGCCCGCCACGAGTCGCGCGGCAAGCTGTTCGTGCGCGACCGCATCGACCACCTGCTCGACGAGGGCTCGCCCTTCCTGGAGTTCTCGGCGCTGGCCGCCCATGAGGTCTACGACGATGCGGTGCCCGCCGCCAGCATCGTCACCGGCATCGGCCGCGTCTCGGGCGTGGAGTGCGTCATCGTCGCCAACGACGCCACCGTCAAGGGCGGCACCTACTACCCGCTCACCGTGAAGAAGCACCTGCGCGCCCAGGAGATCGCCCGCAAGCACCGCCTGCCCTGCCTCTACCTGGTCGACTCCGGCGGCGCCTTCCTGCCCCGCCAGGACGAGGTGTTCCCCGACCGCGACCACTTCGGGCGCATCTTCTACAACCAGGCCACCCTCTCCGCCGAGGGCATCCCGCAGATCGCCGTGGTGATGGGCTCCTGCACCGCCGGCGGCGCCTATGTGCCGGCCATGGCCGACGAGTCGATCATCGTCAAGCAGCAGGGCACCATCTTCCTCGGCGGCCCGCCGCTGGTGAAGGCCGCCACCGGCGAATCGATCAGCGCCGAGGACCTGGGCGGCGCCGACGTGCACGCCAAGAAGAGCGGCGTGGCCGACCACTACGCCGAGAACGACGCCCACGCCCTGCAGCTGGCGCGCGGCTGCGTGTCGCGGCTCAACTGGCAGAAGCGCGGCCGGCTCGCCATGCAGGCCCCCAAACCGCCGCGGCTGGACCCTAGCGAGCTCTACGGAATCGTCGGCACCGACCTCAAGAAGCCCTATGACGTGCGCGAGGTGATCGGGCGCATCGTCGACGACTCCGACTTCGACGAGTTCAAGCGCTACTACGGCGACACCCTGGTCACCGGCTTCGCCCACATCCACGGCTTCCCGGTGGGCATCGTCGCCAACAACGGCGTGCTGTTCTCCGAGTCCGCGGTCAAGGGCGCGCACTTCATCGAGCTCTGCGCCCAGCGCAAGATCCCGCTGATCTTCCTGCAGAACATCACCGGTTTCATGGTCGGCTCGAAGTACGAGCACGAGGGCATCGCCAAGCACGGCGCCAAGCTGGTCACCGCGGTGGCCTGCGCCCGGGTGCCCAAGTTCACCGTGCTGATCGGCGGCAGCTTCGGCGCCGGCAACTACGGCATGTGCGGCCGCGCCTATGAGCCCAACCTGCTGTTTATGTGGCCCAACGCGCGCATCTCGGTGATGGGTGGCGAGCAGGCCGCCGGCGTGCTGGCCCAGGTCAAGCGCGAGCAGATCGAGCGCGAGGGCCGCGAGTGGTCGAAGGAAGAGGAAGAGGCCTTCAAGCAGCCGACCCGCGAGCAGTACGATCACCAGGGCCACCCCTACTACGCCAGCGCCCGGTTGTGGGACGACGGCGTGATCGACCCGGCCCAGACCCGCGACGTGCTGGGGCTCTCGCTCGCTGCGGCGATGAACGCCGAAGTTCAAGAGACCAAGTTTGGTGTCTTCCGGATGTAGGCAACGCCCCTGTAGGAGCGCAGATTTTCTGCGCGAATGGCGCCGCCAGGCGCCCCGTCCTTCCCAGGATGGCCTTCGCCCGACAACGCTGGGCGCCTAGCTGGACAGCGCAGAGAGAACCGTTATGTCAGAGACAACTTACTCAAGCCTGGAAATCGACGCCCGCGGCGTCGCCCGGCTGACGCTGAACCGCCCCGAGGTGCACAACGCCTTCGACGACAGCCTGATCAGTGAGCTCAACGCCCACCTCGATCGCCTGCACGCCGCCGCCGGCCGCGGCGAGGTGCGCGTGGTGGTGCTGGGCTCCGCGGGCAAGAGCTTCTCCGCCGGGGCCGACCTGGGCTGGATGAAGCGCATGGTGGAATACGACGTCGACGGCAACCTGGCCGACTCGCGCAAGTTATCCCAGCTGATGCACGGCCTGGACACCCTGCCCTGCCCCACCGTGTGTCGCGTGCAGGGGGCCGCCTTCGGCGGCGCCGTGGGCCTGGCCGCCTGCTGCGACATCGTGATCGCCTCCGAGATGGCCAGGTTCTGCCTCTCCGAGGTGAAGATCGGCCTGTCGCCGGCGGTGATCAGCCCCTATGTGCAGCGCACCCTCGGCCCCCGCCAGATGCGCCGCTACGCGCTTTCCGCCGAGGTGCTCGACGCTGCGACCGGCCTCGGGCTGGGCCTGGTCCACCAGGTGGTCGGCCACGACGACCTGGACGACGAGGTCGAGACCATGATCGAGACGCTGTTGGCCGGCTCGCCCCAGGCCCAGCGCGCCACCAAGGCGCTGCTCGCCGAGGTCGCCCGCGAGCCCGATGCCGATGCCACCCGCGAGCGCACCTGCCGGGTGATCGCTGAACTGCGCGTCAGCCGGGAGGGCCAGGAGGGCCTGGCCAGCTTCTTCGAGAAGCGCCGCCCCGCCTGGGCCCCTGACCAGAACGCCCCCGACAAGCCTGCCTCGGAGCCCAACTCATGACCAAGTTCGATACCCTGCTGGTCGCCAACCGCGGCGAGATCGCCTGCCGGGTGATGCGCACGGCGCGCGCCATGGGCCTGCGTACCATCGCCGTCTACTCCGACGCCGACGCCAATGCCCGCCACGTGCGTGAGGCCGACGAGGCCGTGCGCCTGGGCCCCGCCGCGGCTCGCGAGAGCTACCTGAACGTCGCGGCGGTGATCGAGGCCGCCCAGCGCACCGGCGCCGGCGCCATCCACCCCGGCTACGGCTTCCTCTCCGAGAACGGCGCCTTCGTCGAGGCCCTCGACCAGGCCGGCATCGTCTTCGTCGGCCCGCCCGCCTCGGCCATCGCCGCCATGGGCGACAAGTCCGCCGCCAAGGCGCGCATGGCCCACGCCGGCGTGCCGCTGGTGCCCGGTTACCACGGTGACGACCAGGACGACGCCCTGCTCAAGGCCGAGGCCGACAAGATCGGCTACCCGGTACTGCTCAAGGCCAGTGCCGGCGGCGGCGGCAAGGGCATGCGCGTGGTGGAGTCCAACGCCGGCTTCCAGGCCGCCCTCGACGGCTGCCGCCGCGAATCCCAGGCCGCCTTCGGCGACCAGCGCATGCTGATCGAGAAGTACCTGACCCAGCCGCGCCACGTCGAGGTCCAGGTGTTCTGCGATGCTCATGGCAACGGCGTCTACCTGTTCGAGCGCGACTGCAGCGTGCAGCGCCGTCACCAGAAGGTGCTCGAAGAGGCCCCCGCCCCCGGCATGACCGCCGAGCTGCGCCGCGACATGGGCGAGGCCGCGGTACGCGCCGCCCAGGAGATCGGCTACGTGGGCGCCGGCACCGTCGAATTCCTGCTGGACTTTTCATCAAGCTCTTCACAAGAGCGGGACGGCGCGTTTTTCTTCATGGAGATGAACACCCGCCTGCAGGTGGAGCACCCGGTCACCGAGATGATCACCGGCCAGGACCTGGTCGAGTGGCAGCTGCGCGTGGCCATGGGCGAACCGCTGCCGCTGGCCCAGGACGAGCTGACCATCACCGGCCACAGCTTCGAGGCGCGGCTCTACGCCGAGGACCCCGAGCAGGACTTCCTGCCCGCCACCGGCACCCTGACCCGCTTCGCCATGGATCTGGAGGGCGCCGGGCTAGATCCCCAGCGTGTACGCCTGGACAGCGGCGTGGAGAGCGGCGATGTGGTCTCGATGCACTACGACCCGATGCTCGCCAAGCTGATCGTGCATGGTAGCGACCGCGACCAGGCACTGGCCACCCTCAACCGGGCCCTGGCCGCGCTGGACGTGCAGGGCGTGGTCACCAACCGCGCCTTCCTGCAGCGGCTGGCGACGCATCCCGGTTTCAAGAACGCCGAACTGGATACGCGCTTTATCGAGCGCCACGAGGCGACCCTGTTCGCGCCACGCCGGTACAGCATCGAGGAGTACGCCGGCGCCGCATTGATCGGCCTGAACCAGCTCGCCCGCGAGTGCGAGAGCGACTCCCCCTGGGACCGCCACGACGGCTTCCGCCTGAATGCCCCGCACACCATCCGCATCGCCCTGTGCGATCCGGCGCATGCCCAGGATCCCGACGATTCCGAGGCCGTGGTGGTGGTCGAGGGCCGGCGCGAGCGCGGCACCGATACCACCTGGCACCTGGCCATCGGCGGCGACACCCTCACCGCCAGCTTGCAGCACCTGGAAGGCGACGCCGTGGCGGTCACGCTCAACGGCCACCGCCGCCGCCTGCAGGCGCGTCGCGACGGCCATGTGGTGGTGATGGTCGACCCGCGCGGCGAAGCCCGGCTGTTCTGGCGCCGCATCGACGCCATCGACCACGGCCACCACGAGGCCGAATCGACCCTCACCGCACCCATGCACGGCACCGTGGTGGCGCTGCTGGTGGAGCCCGGCCAACGGGTCGAGAAAGGCATGCCGCTGATGGTCATGGAAGCCATGAAGATGGAGCACACCATGACCGCCCCCGCCGACGGCCACGTGGAAAACTTCCATTTCCAGGGTGGCGATACCGTCGGCCAAGGCGACGTACTGCTCGAATTCGCCGCCGACGAGTCACCACAAGCTTGACGAGGCCCCTGTAGGAGCCCGATTTATCGGGCGAATGGGCGCCGCAGGCGCCCTCTGGTACATCCACGGCGCCGTGCAGCCTGCGGGTCAGACCCCGGCGGAGGCAGCACCGCTCGGACAAGACACAACCACAGGCTGGCGCCTCGGCTGGGGTCTGACCCAAGAAGGCGGGTAACGCCTACCGACCCAAGGAGTCTGCCCCCAAAGCGGGACACCCCAGCCGAGCGAAAACAGGATTGGAGAACACCAATGGCCTTCCCCCAACACATACGCCTGGTCGAGGTCGGCCCCCGCGACGGGCTGCAGAACGAGCCCGACCCGATCGCCACCAGCACCAAGCTCGAACTGATCGACCGCCTGGGCGCGGCCGGCATCCGCTACATCGAGGCGGCCAGCTTCGTCTCCCCCAAGTGGGTGCCGCAGATGGCCGACCACCGCGAGGTGATGCAGAACCTCGCCCGCCGCGACGGCGTGGTCTATGCGGCGCTCACCCCCAACCTCAAGGGGCTGGAGGCCGCACTGGAATGCGGCGTGGAGGAAGTGGCGGTGTTCGGCGCCGCCTCCGAGGCCTTCTCGCAGAAGAACATCAACTGCTCGGTGGCCGAATCGCTGGAGCGCTTCGCCCCGGTACTGGAGCGGGCCAAGCAGGCCAACGTGCGCGTACGCGGCTACGTCTCCTGCGTGCTCGGCTGCCCCTACGAGGGCGAGATCGCCCCCGCCAAGGTCGCCGAGGTCTCCAAGGCCCTGTATGAGATGGGCTGCTACGAGGTCTCCCTCGGCGACACCATCGGCACCGGCACACCGCTTGCCGCCAAACGCATGCTCGAAGCGGTGGCACGCGACATCCCCATGGGGAAGCTCGCCGCCCACTTCCACGATACCTACGGCCAGGCGCTGGCCAACCTCTACGCCGTGCTGGAAGAAGGCATCGCGGTGGTCGACAGTTCCGTGGCCGGCCTCGGTGGCTGCCCCTATGCCAAGGGCGCCTCCGGCAACGTCGCCAGCGAGGACGTGGTCTACCTGCTCAACGGCCTCGGCATCGAGACCGGCATCGACCTCGAGGCGCTCGCCGCCACCGGCACCTGGATCACCCAGACCATCAAGCGGCCGAACCGCTCCAAGGTTGGCGTCGCCCTCGCCGCCAAGTAACCGTACCCCAGAACGCAAAGCCCCCGAGCCAGGAGACTGACTCGGGGGCTTTGGAATTATCGAGATTAAAGCGTAGGTGACTTAACGCCTCAATCAGCCGACCCATCAGCGGACGGATGCATCGAGGTGCTAGGCATATTGACCGCAATAAACCATTTTGGGTGCATATTCTCGAAGTCTGTTCTGATGTTGGACGGCAAATAGCTGGCCGAGTCAAGCACTAGAGGCCGGCCATCTACTCTTTCGAAAACGACCCAGTGCCAAAAACCCTTACCGTCTTCCTGGTAGTGCTTGATCGATAGCAGCGCCAGATCGGGCAGTGTACTCCATGATTCAAAAGGAATCTCATCGGCAGACGTCTCGACTCCGGCATGAGACAACATCTTCCATACATACTGGGTATCAGACCAAAGCGATTCATCTTCAGCATGGACACCCATCGCATTTGCTGTACCCTTCATTTCCGAGTAGGTCTTACCCAGAATATTGGCAACTGACGAAATTCCGCATCCTGTGGTTTCTTCCTGTATTACGGGCTTCAGCACCGTCTACTCCTTTATATATAACGTATAACGTACTATTACATCGTGGACTGAGGCGCGATCGAGACGGCCTGGTTCAGACGTTGCTCGCAATCATCTAGCACCTCCGGGCCCGTGATCGGCTCGCTTAACCCACAGCGATCGGTTTCGACAAGCCCCTCGTCACTCAGCATGATGGCGCGCACATTCGCCCGCCGTCCATCGGGCACCAATAGCTGCATGCGCCCACCGATCAGCGAGGGCCTCGACAGATCCATCTCCGGGGAGCCATAGACATGATTGGAAAAGCCGCCCAGCGAGGCGATCTCCACCAGGCGCTCACCACGGCGCCGGTAGACCCTCAGCACGCCACCAATGTGTGGTGTCGTCACCGCGGCTATCTCCGCCTCCCCGTTTCCGCTCAGGTCGGCGACGCCGACCGGGTTGAGCCAACGGTTCGGCATACCGATCGGGGCCGACTGCGCCACTATCTCCAGCCGATTTCCACCGAGGCCGACCAGCGCCAGCCGCGACCCGCTGTCCAGCGAACTGACGATAACCAGCAATTCCGTCGGCACCTGACCCGTCACTTGCACGAGGCGCGGCGCAAGGTCTTCGAACACCTCGTCTATGGGCAAGCCCAGCACCACTTCTCGCCCAGCGTCGGTGGTCGCCACCAAACGCGCATATTCATGCGGCCGACCAAGGGCATAATGCCCGTACCGATCGACCGGCTCGGCATAGCTGGCAGCGATGATCTGCTCCGCACGAGCGGAAGGCGCCATCAACACGATCAGGGCACACAGTGAGAGAGCGTAACGTATCACCATCCTGATCCCTTGAGGCTGTTCAACGCTTGCAGCATGCGCTCTTGGAATGGAGCCGAAGTCGCAATGGAAAGGGCGTCGCCGTGCCTGAAATTGTTACGGCGAAGCTACAAAGCTGAAACCTTCAGGGTAGGAATGAATACCATCATAATCACCCTTGCCTAACTCGACACCATTTGCCTTCGCTATTGCATACACCATGCTTATGTGAAATAAAAAATTTGGAAAAATATAACGGTAAATAAACACGGACTGTGATAGTTCTACTTCAGAAAAACCCGCTTTATCCTTTAGCAACTTTTTGTCATCAAACTGAATCACTTCCGGCAATTCGTTCAGGTAATTTATTGTTTCCGAAATCTGCTCTTGAACAGCCTCCTTACCTGATTCATCTCTGAAGAATGAAACCACACTGTGATTTAACAATGGGCAATAACCTCGCAATGCAAAATTGGCCGCGATCTTGGCATTCATCTCCAAAGTGAACATACCGTTAGCCAGGGTCAAAGGAAACATTTCAGGTGGGATCTTGGAAACTATAATATCCAACTGGGATAGGTAGTACTGAAATAAACTCTTGATACTAGTGTTCATTGATACCTCTAAGCCCTAATAAACCACTGATATTGAATGAACGTGCCGGCACGTTCAACAATGTTATCAGTCACGCCGTTCTGAACCTAACCCATTGATATCAAATAATACTAAGTATAGTTCGGCATCCTATACAGGATTCGTGCGCCTGCGCGATTACAAGCAAGCCGGGCACGCTACCGCCCTACCCTGCACGACGCGATGACCCCTGCCATGCATGCGATAGTCCCTTCGCTCCACTGTTTACTGCGATGCCACCGGGCGCCTTCAGCGGCCTTAGTGATCAAGAGTAAGCAGGTGTAACGTTGGATGCAAAGCTGAGGATGGTCGTTGAGGTCGGTGACAGGCGGCGTTCACCGGCTGCACGAGCAGCAACCAGGGCACCCGGGAAAGGTCGAGGCAGACCGATTCCCGCCAGCGTCGACCGGCAGTGGGTGCCCGGTCATCGAAGTAAAGGGGCCGCTGTCAACGGCCCCGCTTGTTCCGGTGATATGCCGATCATTCCAGTACGGGGCGTGCGTTGACTGCTTGCACGGGGCGATTGTTGTGATGCCCCATCACCTGCAAGAATTGATCAATCTGTTCCTTGGTTGCGGAAATCGGCTGCTTCATCACTATCCAACGCACCCCCTCGGAGCAAGGCGGTGTCGTCAATGAACCTTTGAAGCGGTAGTAATCACGATCTGAAGGCAAGATTTCCAGCGGGAAGATATCTGATGACAGCGCTAGCGTTTCACCTTCTTCCGGCATTTGCGCCCACGCTTTTTCAAGCGCATCGCTTGCTTGCCCCTCCGTCACCATGACCGCTACCACTGCCAAGTTGCCATCCTCGTCGGCATGTACGAGATGCCCTTCCATGGGATAGGACTCGCCATGTATGAGATTTTCACTCGGCACGTGAAAGTGGAATTGCTTCAGTTCGAACTCGATGTCATCAACGGTGATGGTGCTACCGGGAAGGGTGTTGACTTGAACGGTGTGTCCGTTATTAAGAATCTCTTCGCTGCCGGCTTCATAGTTGAAAGCAATGGGCTCCAGCTCGGCATCGATGAACCCCGTCAGGTTGATGGGTGACTGATTGCTCCCTGCACAAGCGCCGTATTCGGGACTGAGCTGTGCCCACTGATCAGGCCCCGTGTCGCCGGTATAGTCCCAAGGGGCCCCGTCACTGGAGAATGCGGTGCTCGAAAACAACAGCAACCCCACGGCAAGCAATGTTCCTTTCATGGTGTTCCTCCTGGATATCTTGTTGATGGAATCGACAAGATAGATCGCCGGGCGTTAAGACTGCGTTAAGGGGGTGGCACGGCGGGAAAGGACAGGACGAAGCGGGTTCCCCCGGCTTCCGGAATCTCCAGGCGCACGTCCCAGCCGATATGATCGGCCACTCGCTTGACGATCGACAGGCCCAGGCCCGTGCCCTCGTGTGCCGGCCGGTCGTCACCGTGGACGAATCGTTCGAACAGCCGCTCGCGCACCCTCTGGGGGATGCCCGTACCGCTGTCTTCGATCACCAGCTGGCCAGCGGCAAGTTGCACAAGGATCATGCCCTGGTCGGTATGCCGGCAGGCGTTGCGCAGCAGATTGCCGATCACGATCCCGGCCAGCTCGGGGCGCACATGGGCCGATACCCGTTCGGTCCAGTCCAACCGGCATTGGACCGTCTTGCCATCCAGCAGGGGCCGGCAACGCTCCATTTCCGACTCGACGATGGTATTGAGCACGGTGCGCGGCGCATCCAGGGACTCCGGAACGCGGGAGAGCAGTAGCAGCGCACTGACCCGCTGCGCGGTTTCGTCGGCCACGCGCCGGATGCGCTCCGCCGTCGCCAATTGCGCCGGGTGGTCCGACAGTTGCGCAGCCAGCACTTCCGCCGCACCCAGCATGACGGTCAGCGGCGTGCGCAATTCATGGCTGACGTCGCCGGTGAACAGCTGCTCGCGCTGCAGGAACTGCTGCAGCTCGTCGGTTCGCTTGGCGAAGGCGCGCGACAGGACGCCAATTTCATCTTGCGCAGAGAGGGAAGGCAGCTCGGTGGGCCCTGCGTTGCGGGAGACCGCATTGGCAAGCGCCGCTACCGGCGCGATCACACGCCGGGCACTCAGCACCCCGAGCACGGCGGCGAGCAGGACGCTGACCGCAAAACCCATTGCCAGGGACAGGAGGATGACCAGTTCCGTATGCTCGAGTTCGTCAACCTCCTGCACCACGGCGTAACGGCTGGTGCCATGATCGCGCAGCAGCGCATGAACCTGCCGATTGCCGAGCGTCAGTTCGTAGAAGCCAGCGGGCAACTGCCGCAGCTCGACCGGGATGCTGGCGTCGATCAGATAGCGCACTTCCGGCGGCGCATCCGGCATCTGGCCGTTCCGGTGAAACTCGATCAACCTGTCGGCCATTTTGGCGAGTCGTGCATCGATGACCTGCTCTTCGATAATTTCCACCGAGACATAGGAAACCAGGCTGAAGGCGCCGGCCACTGCGACCGCCAGCAGGATGTAGGTGAGCGCAAGGCGCTTTTTGAGCGAGAGCCTAGGTTTCATCGATATCTGTCAGTCGATAGCCGGTGCCCGGCAAAGTCAGCAGCATGGGGTAGGGAAACGGCTTGTCGAGCACCTGGCGCAGCGTATGGATATGGGTGCGCAAGGCATCGCTATTCGGTGGGTTGTCGCCCCACACCTCGCGCTCAAGCACTGCACGGGGCATCAGCGCCGGTGCAGCGTGCATCAGTGCGGTGAGGATCTTGTAGCCTGTCGGCGTCAGGTCGAGCGGCTGCCCGGCGCGTGTGACCTGGCCGGTGCCGGTATCCAGCCGAAGATCGCCGAAGGTCAGGACGGCCTGCACATGCTCGTTGCGCGCACGGCGTATCAGGGCCTTCAGGCGCGCGTCCAGCTCGGGGAGGGAATAGGGTTTGACCAGGTAGTCGTCGGCGCCGACCTCGAATCCGGTCAGTTTGTCGTGCACCGTGTCACGCGCGGTCAGCATCAGGATCGGCGTCGCCAGACGATACTCCCGGCGGAGCGCCCGACATACCTCCACGCCATCCATACCCGGCAGCGACAGGTCGAGGACAATCGCATCATGGAAGGAGCCCGTTGCGCAGGAGATACCGGCATTGCCGTTGCGCGCCACGTCCAGCGTGTAGCCAAGTGGTTCCAGATATCCGTACAGATTCGCGATGATATCCGGGTTGTCCTCAATAATCAGCACATACATGAGTTTCCCGTCTAACTTCCTGTGCGGCATTCAGCATGACTGATCCTACCCCATGTGCTGGGCAATCGCTTCGCCGGTGAAGGCCGCTGGACACGCGACGAGGGGGTGGACACGCTCGGCCCGCCCCTGAGGAAATGCGCACGCGCGTTACAAAGGCTGCCCGGACTCGAGCCTGAGAGCCAGCGTTCTTGCCAACTCACCCGCCCAATTCACCGAAACCAGAGGATGCCCCGTGGGGGAGCTGACCAGCACGATATCGATGCTGGGCAGCGCCGGCATTTCATGGGTGGCATCGACTTCGATCAAATCAGGCGGCAAGGAGGCCGTGGCAGCGGCGGTAATGGCGTTTCGCTGTCGAACCAGAGCCATCAGGGCACCGGCATTGGCACTGAGTGCCTTGAGGCGATAGGGGCGGTGCGTCTTGTTCAGGCCATCCAGGGCCGAGCTGTGAAATTTGCAGTCGGCTTCATACAGAGCCAAGGGCAAGGCTTCGTACCGTTGCCAGTCGAATTCCGGGTGCTGTATCCAGATCCCCCTATCGAGCGTCAGGACATGGCCTTCATCACTGTTGACCGCACGAGTCAGGATGGCCAGGTCCAGTGCTCCCCCATCCATCAGGTTTCTCAGTTTGCTGGTCGGCGCGCAGGTCAGCTGCAGTTGTACTCTGGGGTGTTGGTCATGAATGGTATCCACCAACAAGGGGAGCAGGCTCTGGGCGTAGTCATCCGGACTGCCGAGGCGCAGCGGAGGCAGAGAGGCGTCCGTTCTCAGTTGGCTGAGTGCTTCGTCGTGCAGGGCCAGCAAGCGGCGGGTGTAGCTGACGAGACGCTTGCCGTCGTTGGTGAGTTCCAGGTTGCGGCCTTCCTTGAAGAACAAGCTGCAGCCCGCCTGCTCTTCCAGGCGCTTCATTTGCATACTGAGTGCGGCCTGGGTTCGGTGCACCTGGCGGGCGGCCCGGGTCAGGCTGCCGGTATCGACGACGGCGAGGTAGGTGCGCAGGAGATCGAGATCCATGTAACGAGGGGCTCCTCTATCCATCAGCCCCACTTATGGCTGATATTATTTCTATTCGATTGTCGATACTCGGGAAAAACGGAACACTGTCGTCCGGTGTTCGGGGTTGAATGCCAGACCGGCTGCCTTCTCGTTCAATTCACTGGAGACGACGATGATCTTGCACGACTACCTGCCCTCCGGCAACGGCTATAAAGTGCGCCTGTTGCTTGACCTGCTCGACCAACCCTATGAATATCGTCATTACGATATCGTTCGTGGAGACACCCGAACCCCCGAATTCCTGCGCAAGAACCCGGCCGGCAAGGTCCCGGTGCTGGAACTCGACGACGGCCGCCTTCTCAGCGAATCCAACGCCATTCTCTACTACCTGGCCCAAGGGACCGACTATTGGCCGGAGGGCCGCTGGGATCAGGCCCAGGTCCTGCGCTGGATGAGTTTTGAGCAATACAGTCACGAGCCCAACATCGCCACACCGCGCTTCTGGTTGACACATCTTGGTCTGAACGAGGAACGCAAGGCGCAGCTGGCCGGCAGGCAGGCGTTGGGGCGGGCGGCGTTGGCGGTCATGGACGATCACTTGGCGCGACAGGCCTGGTTCGTCGCGGATCGCTACACCATCGCGGATATCGCCCTCTACGCCTATACCCATGTGGCGCAAGAGGGGGGGTTCACATTGGCGGACTATCCCAACGTTTGCCGATGGCTGGAGCGAGTGGCGTCTCACCCGAACCATCGTCCGATCACGAAAGAATAGGGGGATTGAGACCGACAAGCTGGCGAGGCTAGCAGCCGAGTGGATGGCATGGGGCCGGCACCTCAATTTCGTTCAATACGGCGCGCAGCCGCCATTGCACACTTCGGCCATTGCCACCCAGGAGAGTGACGATGAACCTTGCTTTGATGCTGCCGATGTCGGCGTTTGCCCTTGCGGCATCGATCTCGCCGGGGCCGGTGAACCTGGTGTGCCTGAGCAGCGGTACCCGCTACCCGCTTTCGAAGGGGCTGGTGTTCGTCACCGGCGCCACCCTGGGGTTTGTCGCCCTGTTCATCGCCGTGGGGTTGGGGCTCTATTCGCTGCTGGCGGTGGTGCCGGGATTACAGGAAGCACTGCGCTGGGCCGGGGTCGCGTTCCTGCTCTACCTGAGCGTGCGGCTGGCCCGGGACGATGGCCGCCTGCCGGAGGGAGGCAGCCATGAGGCGCCGGGCTTCATGACCGGCGCCCTGATGCAGTGGCTCAATCCCAAGGCCTGGCTGGCCTCCGCCTCGGGTATCGGCGCCTATACCAGTGGCAGCGACCCGCAACAGGTCATCATCTTTGCCCTGCTCTATCTGCCCATCTGCTGGCTGTCGCTGGGGAGCTGGGTCTACGCCGGGGCCTTCCTGCGCCGCTACGTCCACCGCCCCGTGGTACTGGCCGCGGTCAACCGCACGCTGGCGGTACTGCTCGCCGCCAGCTGCGTCTATCTACTGATTGGGTGAGGCCTGGAAGTCCAGCTCCGCGACCAGTGATACCGTCAGGGCGTCTGCAGCGCGAAGCTCTGCGATGATGATCATTGGCATCATGGCATCGCTCCCCCCTGGTAACGCCGACGATGACGCTTTGTCTGAAAACTGCCTGCGCTCGACCATCCGGCGTTAAAAATCGGCTCAAAGTACTCATTTACACCGCGTAAACTCCGTCTTTTCGCCGATTTTTGCCTTGTCTGGCCATCGCTCGCCGACTTTTCAGACAAAGCTTAGCCATGGTGAGCTGTTCTGTCTGTTGCAGCAGCGGCTCTGGCGGCACGCGCTGCGTGCAGCTTCTTGTAGCTTTCGACCAGGCGCTGGTGCTTCTCCAGGCCTTCGAGCTGCATGCTGGTCGGCGTCAGGCCATGGAATCGCACCTCGCCACTCACCGAGCCGACCACCGCTTCCATGGTCGCTTCGCCGAACATGCGCCTGAGGTTGTAGAGGAAGTCGTCCAGCTCCAGCTCGTCATCGAGGACGATCTCCAGCACCGCATTCACCGCACGGTAGAACAGCCCGCGCTCGACGGTGTTGTCGTTGTACTGCAGGAACATCTCGACCCGCTCGAGGGCCTCTTCTTGCTGTTGCAGGGCGAGGTTGATCAACAGCTTCAGCTCGAGGATGGTCAGCTGCCCCCAGTCGGTGTTCTCGTCGAACTCGATGCCGATCAGGGTGATGATGTCCATGTGGTCGTCGAGCTGGCTCTCTTCCAGGCGCTCCAGCAGGTCGGCCAGCCGATCGTCACTCAAGGCGTGGAGGTTGAGGATGTCTTCTCGATAATCCAGGGCCATGTTGGTGTTGTCCCAGATCAGGTCATCCACCGGGTACACCTCGGAGTAGCCCGGCACCAGGATCCGGCAGACCGGCGCCCCCAGGTCCTCATGCACGGCCATGTACACTTCCTTGCCCAACTCTGCCAGGATGCCGAACAGGGTTGCCGCTTCTTCCTCAGTACTGCTGGAACCGCTGCCGGAGAAATCCCAGTCGCTGAACTCGACATCGCTCCTGGCGCTGAAGAAGCGCCACGAGACCAGCCCCGAGGAGTCGATGAAGTGCTCGACGAAGTTGTTCGGCTCCGAAACGGCCTGCGAGTTGAAGGTCGGCGGCAGGAAGTCGTTCAGGCCTTCCAGGCTGCGGCCCTGCAGCAGCTCGGTGAGGCTGCGCTCCAGCGCCACCTCGAAGCTGGGGTGCGCGCCGAAGGAGGCGAACACGCCGCCGGTGCGCGGGTTCATCAGGGTCACGCACATGACCGGGAACCGGCCACCCAGGGAGGCATCCTTGATCAATACGGGAAAGCCCTGCGCCTCCAGCGCCTGGATGCCCTCGAGAATCTCGGGATAGCGCTGCAGCACTTCGATGGGGACGTCCGGCAACGCGATCTCCTGCTCGAGGATCTCCCTCTTCACCGCCCGCTCGAAGATTTCCGACAGGCACTGCACCTGCACCTCATGGAGCGTGTTGCCGGCGCTCATGCCGTTGCTGAGGTAGAGGTTCTCGATCAGGTTCGAGGGGAAGTAGACCACCTCGCCATCCGACTGGCGCACGAAGGGCAAGGCGACGATGCCACGCTCCGCCTTGCCGGAGTTGGTATCGATCAGGTTCGAGCCGCGCAGCTCGCCCTCCGGGTCGTAGATCTCCCGGCAGTACTCGTCGAGGATGCCTTCGGGCAGCTCGTCGTTCGGCCCCGGCTTGAACCACTCCTCGTCGGGGTAGTGGACGAAGGCGCTATTGGCGATCTCTTCGCCGAAGAACTGGTCGTTGTAGAAGAAGTTGCAGCTCAGGCGCTCGATGAACTCGCCCAGCGCCGAACAGAGTGCGCTCTCCTTGGTGGCCCCCTTGCCATTGGTAAAGCACATGTTTGATGCGGCGTCGCGGATGTGCAGCGACCACACGTGGGGCACGATGTTGCGCCAGGAGGCGATCTCGATCTTCATGCCCAGGTCCGCCAGCATGGTCGACATGTTGGCGATGGTCTGCTCCAGCGGCAGGTCCTTGCCCTCGATCCAGGTGCTGGTCTCCTCGTCGGGCTTGACCATCAGCAGGGCCTGGGCATCCTCGTCGAGGTTCTCCACTGTTTCGATCTGGAACTCCGGCCCGGTCTGCACCACCTTCTTTACCGTGCAGCGGTCGATGGAGCGCAGGATGCCTTCGCGGTCTTTATCGGAGATATCTTCCGGCAACTCGACCTGGATCTTGAAGATCTGGTTATAGCGGTTTTCCGGATCGACGATGTTGTTCTGGGACAGGCGAATATTCTCGGTGGGAATATTACGCGCCAGACAATACACACGAACGAAATAGGCTGCGCAGAGTGCGGAAGACGCCAGAAAGTAGTCGAAGGGACTTGGCGCCGAGCCGTCACCCTTGTAGCGAATGGGCTGATCGGTGATGACGGTGAAATCGTCAAACTTGGCTTCAAGCCTGAGATTTTCAAGAAAATTGACTTTGATTTCCATTAACTGGGTACCGGGTGTTTAACCTTGAACAGGGGAAGGGCGTGAGGCTGCCGCCGTATGGGGCGTGATGGTATCACCTGACAATCGGCCGCTGAAAGCGAAGCGGCGCTGCCCCACGCAACCGCGCATGCGCCAACACTGGCCTCGGCCGGCTCGAGGTGCCTTGCGTGAGCGACCATTCTCCCATCGAAACCGACGGCCCAGCCTGGCAACGGTGCCCTGTCACCGTCATGCTGAGGCGTACTGAATCGCGACGAAGGCCGGGAAGCACGATGCCAACACTGATCGATTTTCACACCGCGGAAGAGGCCGCGCGCTGGCACCCTGTCACTGATGGCGTGATGGGCGGCGTCTCTCACGGTGCCATGCACGCGGAGCCGGCCAACAGCGCCTTCTCGGGCGCGCTCTCACTGAGCAACGGCGGCGGCTTTGCCTCGCTACGACGCGAGCCGCACTCCTTCCGGCTGGCAGACTACCCGGGGCTGTGCCTCGAGGCGTGTGGCGACGGGCGCCGCTACCAGCTGCGCCTGTATAGCAACCAACTGATCGACGGCGCCGCCTATCGCGCCGTCTTTCAGCCCCCCGCGGGTGAATGGCAGCGCATCGCCCTGCCCTGGAACGCTTTCGAGCCGGTCTTTCGTGGCCGCCTGCTGGAGGATGCCCCACCACTGGCGCCGGGCGATATCCAGCAGATCGGTCTGCTGATTGCCGACCGACGCGATGGCCCCTTCCGTCTGGCGCTGTCCCGACTCGAGACGCTCGGCAAGGAATCGGCTACCGGCGCGAGCCAGGCAACAGCCTCTTCCCCTCGACTGCGCCTGGTTTACGACGGCGAATGCCCGATATGCCGACGCTACGTGCGCTGGCAGCGCATCCGCAAGGAGGTCGGTGAACTCGAGTTGATCGACGCCAGGCAGGACAGCGAAGCGCGCCAGGAACTCACTGCACTGGGCATCGACCTCGACCAGGGCTTCGCCCTGCAGATCGGCAAGCGCTGGTACCACGGTAGCGAAGCCCTGCATCGCCTCACCCTGCTCGGCACCCGCAGCGGTGTGTTCAACCGGCTAATGTATCGGCTATTTGCCAGCCCCGGTCGTACTGCACTGAGCTATCCGCTGCTCAGGGCGTGTCGAAATGGACTGTTGAGGGTGTTGGGGAAGCCACGCATCGGCAATACGAGGCATTGATAAAGGTAACGCCCTTTTGAATCAGTCCCCAGATGCTGAACGATTTTCCCGGCCGGCAGTTCGAGACGATGGCGGACATTCAGAAAGCGGTTGGAGAGGTGCGCTGATGGCACAGTTCGTTTGTGAAATCTGTTGCGCCACGTTCGAGCAGAAGAGCCGCTATGAGCAGCATATGCTCACGTCCCACCCGAAACAGGCCGCCTCTGTCGCCGATATCGAGAAGGCGCTGCTCTTGCGGGTGGAAACGAACCTACTGCTCGAGCGAGGGCTGGCGGTACTGGTTGGGCGTGGCGGCTACCAGGCGCTTGAAGGTGCGCTGGAAGTGCGGCTGGTCGGCAAAGCCGGCGTTCAGGGCCGCCTCGGCGATGGGTGTACCGCCCTTCAGCTCGCGTTGGCCCAGTTGGATGCGGCGGTTGATCAGGTAGGCATGGGGCGTGAAACCGAAGTGCTGCTTGAAGGCACGGATGAGGTGGCCGGGGCTGTAGCCGGTGCGCTGGCACAGGGCGTCCAGGGACAGGTCCTGCGCCGCGTGCTCGTCCAGGTAGGCGGCCAGCTCCTGCAGGGTGACCGGCGCCATCGGCAGTGGCTGCGTCGGCTGGTCGGCCAGCTCGTGCATCAAGGCGGAAAGGTATTCGACCACTAGCGTCTGCTTGTCCAGCAGGTCACGCCGGGGGTCCAGCAAGCAGGCCGCCATGTGGCAGTACCCCTCGTACCATTCGGGATCCGGGATCACCGCGGTGGCGATGTCCTGCCAACGTGGCGCCTCCAGTAGCCCGGCCTGGTAGCGAAGCTCGGTCAGCCAGTCGGCATCGACGTACAGCATCAGGTAGGCCCAGGGCCGGTTGTCGATGGGGTTGCAGGCGTGCGCCCAGTCGGGGTTCATCATGACCAGGGTGCCGGCGCTCACGTGGTAGCGGTCGTCCCGGTAGCGGAACGTGCTCTCCCCCGCGGTAATCGCCCCCAGCGACCATTGCGTATGGCTATGCAGGGCATAGCAGACCTTGCGGCCGTCCCCGACCTTGCGCAGCTCCACATGGGGCATCCGCGGGTCACGCCAGAACAGTGGGTGTCGTGGATCCGTCATGATCTGCCTGCTCCTACGCACCTACGGTCAGCAACACACTATCTCCCGCCCGTCACATCAAGCAGGGTGCCGGTCGAGTAGGAAGCGTCGTCCGATAACAGCCAGAGTACCGCCCGAGCGACCTCCTCGGCTTCTCCGCCGCGCTGCATGGGCACCGAAGCCTTGACGCGTTCGACTCGATCGGGCTCTCCGCCGCTGGCATGAATCTCGGTATAGATCACTCCCGGGCGCACGGCATTGACTCGAATGCCCTCCGCAGCGACTTCCTTGGCCAGGCCTATGGTGAAGGAATCGATGGCGCCCTTGGCCGCAGCATAATCGACGTACTCGTTGGGCGCGCCAAGCCGTGAGGCAATGGAGGAGACGTTGACGATCGCTCCCCCTTGCCCGCCGTGGTGCGTCGACATGCGCCGAATGGCCTCGCGTGCGCAAAGGAAGCTGCCGATCACGTTGGTGGCAAGCACCCGGCTCAAGCGCGCGGCATCCATTTGCTCGACGCGCATCTGCCCTTCCAGGATGCCGGCGTTATTGACCAGCGCCGTGACCGGCCCGAGTGTCCGATCGACCTGCTCGAAGAGCCTCAACACATCGGCCTCGGAACCGACATCGCCAGCCACGGCTATCGCCTCGCCGCCGGCATGGTTGATCTGCTCGACCACGGCAAGCGCGGCGGCTTCATTCTGCCGATAGTTGACACACACGGCGTAGCCGTCAGCGGCACCCAGGCACGCGGTGGCCGCGCCGATTCCTCGGCTCCCTCCGGTAACCACCAGGATCTTCTTCAACGTGATGCCTCCTGCTGCCGTCCGGGTCGGTGCGATAACACGCCCTATAGAGCCATATCGCCGCCGTCGATGGAATTCACGATCAACGCCCCTTCAGGCATAGGCTGACAACGCTCTCGGCTCAAGGCTCCGTCTCGGCACGAAGCCAGCCCTGTAGCCAATTCAGTACCACTCAACAAGCTGATGGCTCCGATACCACAGTATTAGGTCAAGTTAATGCTAGCCATCCCTGCCAGTGCTAGTCTACTGGAAAGATCGTTTCAAGCCGCTCATAACCCTAACGAATCGACGTCGTCTTGCCTGCCGTAGGCAGGCAAGACGATCCAAGCGGGCATGCTGAATATCAAAACTCTTTCAACTCGGGCACGGTTCCCTCTCAAGGCCCCCCACCGTCTCGCCCTGGCGACGCTGGCTCCACGCACCTTCGCCTTTTGCCATACTTTCGGGCTCACGGTATGGATCGCCTTGGCGGAAGGCAACGGCTGGTCGCTGATCCTGCCGGGGCTACTCCTGCTGTTATGGCCGGCGTTAGCGTACTTCCACGCCGCCATGGCCCAGGACTCGAAACACGCCGAGTTCAAGAACCTGCTGTGCGACAGCCTGCTATTCGGCGTCTGGTGCAGCGTGCTGGATTTCTACGTTCTGGCCACCCTATGCATCGGCCTTGCCTGCTTCATGAACAACATGGTGGTCGGTGGCCCACGCCGAATGGCCGCTTCAATGGCACTGTTCGCTGGCGGCGCCCTGGGCTGGGGCGCTTTGACGGAGTTCGATTTCCGGCCGTACGTCAGCACCGGGGTGGATATCTACCAGGGCGCTGGCGCGGTGGTCTATTTTCTGGCGATCGCCCAAGTGATGTACGGACAGAATCGCAAGATCGGTCGCAGCATGGGCGAGATCAAGTACCAGAACCGGGTCTTTCACGCCCTGCTCGACCTCGGTGTCGTCGCCAATCGCGCATCGAACATCCATACCCTGCTGGATGACGCCTTGAAGCATCTGCATGCCGATTTTCCCGAGTACGGGTTTGCCGTGTTCCTGCAGGAACGCAGCCGCCCCGAGGTGACTCGCTACGCAGCCGTCGCCGGCCTTCGGCTGTACCCTGAGGATGAGCGCCGCCTGGGCAGCCTGCTGGCGACACTGCACGAACCACATGCAGACGCAGGCACCCTCGAACTGGGCGAAACAGCCGTCGGCGAGCAGCTGTATGCCACTCCCATGGCCGGGCGCCTCAGCAGCTACGAAGGCTGGCTGATCGTGCGCGCGCCCAAGCTGGACGGCGCGCTGGAGCGAATGCTGACCCTGTGCGTCGATCAGCTGGCGGCAGCCACCGAGAACAAGTTGCTCCACCTGGCGCTGAAGGAGACGGCCGAGCGCGACGGCCTGACCGGGCTCTACAACCGGGGCTTCTTTGAATCGGTACTTCAATTGAGCATTCAGGGCAAGACCCAGCCACCGGGGCTGAATTTTGCCGTGCTGATGATGGATGTCGACGGGCTCAAGAAGGTGAACGACCACTATGGCCACGTGGCAGGCGACCAGTTCATCACCACCGTCGCCGAACGCCTGAAGATGCAGTGCCGGGAAACCGATATCCTCGCGCGCTATGGTGGTGACGAATTCGTCATCCTGTTTCCCTCCGCGGACCTGGCAGCACCCAATCGTGTCGCCGATCTGATCAGGACACACCTGGAAGGCCAGCGGTGCGTCATCACCTCCCAACACGGCAAGCCTGTGAAGGTGGAGCTTCGCTTGAGCCTGGGAAGTGCCAGCTCCACCGAAGTACCCGCCCAGGAGGTGCTTGCCCTGGCGGACCATCGGATGTACGAAGACAAGACCCAGCGCCGCAGGCAAAGAGCCCTCGGCTGAGCGAGGTCAGCATCAGAACGGCGCGGTGGTCGGCCTTCCGGATCTAGCCTCCGTCCGCGGCGCGCTCCAGGTCGGCGATGACGAGCCTGTGCATCTGCAGCATCGCCGCCATGGCCCGCTGAGCACGCGTCGGGTCGGGGTCGGCCAGCAGTTCGTGCAGGCGGCTGGGCACCACCTGCCAGGAGAGCCCCCAGCGGTCCTTGAGCCAGCCGCACTGCCCCTCGCTGCCACCCTCCGACAGCGACGCCCAGTAGCGGTCGACCTCCTCCTGGTCGGCGCAGTCGATGTGGAACGACACCGCCTCGGTGAAGGGGAACTGCGGGCCGCCATTCAGGCCGACGAAGCGTGAGCCGGAGAGAGTGAACTCTACGGTCAGCACCGAGCCGGCCGGCCCGCTGGGGGTGTCGCCCGGCGAGCGCATCACCCGGTCGATCCAAGAGTCGGGAAACAGGGAAACGTAGAACCGGGCCGCCTCCTCGGCCTGCCCGTCGAACCACAGGAAGGGGGTGATCTTCTGCATCTCGCTATCCTCCGTCTCGCCCGCCCAGGGGTGTCGCTTCATCCCTCCACGATGACCTCGAAGCCGCCGTAGATCAGCCGCTTGCCATCGAAGGGCATGGGATTCACGTCGGGCTGCAGGCGGGGGTCCTCCATGACCTTGGCCATGCCCTGGTCGCGCACCTCGCGGGAGGGCCAGATCAGCCAGGCGAAGACCACGGTCTCGTCCGGCTGGCACTTCACCGCCATGGGGAAGGAGGTGACCTGGCCCTCGGGCACGTCGTCTCCCCAGCACTCCACCATCTTGAGAGCGCCGTGCTCCTTGAAGACGACCGCGGCATCGCGGGCGTGCTGGATGTACTTGTCCCGGTTGGCCGTGGGAACGGCGGCAACGAATCCATCAACATAGGTCATGTCTGTACTCCTTCGTCTTTAGGGGGCAGTTCCCGCACCTGGCGCACCTCGATGGTGCCGAAGCGGGCGGGCGGAATCCGGCCGGCCAGCTGCAGGGCCTCGTCCAGGTCCCGGGCGTCGAGCAGGTAGAAGCCGGCCAGCTGCTCCTTGGTCTCGGCGAAGGGGCCGTCGGCGATCAGCACCTCGCCGTCGCGTACCCGCACGCTGGTGGCGGTGTCCACCGGCTGCAGGGCCTGGCCTGCCAGGTAGTGGCCCAGGCGGGTCAGACGCTCCACACCGGACACGCACTCCTGGTTGAGGTCGTGCCATTCCTGTTCGGTCATGGCGTTGATGATGCTCTCCTGGTAGTAGACCAGTGCGACGTACTTCATCCGGTTCTCTCCTCCTTGTGGATCGGGATGTCGGGGTGTCCTCTGCTGGGTCGAACGGCGGGCGGGGGAATCGACACCGGGCTCGGGACTTTTTCGCTCGGCCCGTTACTGCAGGCTCAAGCGCATGGCGCGGAAGCGCCGCCGGTACTGGCTCGGCGTCAGCCCCACCCGGCGGCCGAACAGGCGGCGGAAGAAACTCGGGTCGGCGTAGCCCACCTGCTCGGCCACCTCGTCGATGGGCGCGTCGCCGCTTTCCAGGATCTGCTTGGCCTCCTCCAGGCGCAGGGTGTGCACGTACTCCATGGGTGTCATGCCCGTGGCCGCCTTGAAGCGGCGCTTGAAGGAGCGCTCGGTGAGGCCGCTCTCGCGCACCATGCCGGCCACCGGCGAGGGGGTGTCGTAGTGCTGGGCGACCCATACCTGGCAGCGGGCGATGCAGGCGTCCGCCACCTGGCGCGAGCGGGTCAGGGCGGCATAGGGCTGCTGGCCGTCCTGATGCCAGTCGATCAGGTTGATCCGTGCCAGGTGCATGGCCTCGTCGACGCCCACCAGCCGGGCGACGAGGAAAAGTGCCAGATCGACCCAGGAAGTACCACCGCCGGCCATGATCAACCGCTGCCCTTCCCCGGCGACCACCAGGCTGCGGTGGGCGTGCACCCGTACCCGTGGGAAGCGACGCGCCAGGGCGTCGCAGTAGGCCCAATGGGTGGTGGCGTCCTCGCCGTCGAGCAGGCCCGCCTCGGCAAGCAACAGGGCGCCGGTGCATGCCGCGGCGAGCAGGGCCCCGTCCCGACGGCACGTCCGCAGCCAGGCGATCTCCTCCGCATACCCCTCCAGCCTGGCCTCGGGCGCGACGAACAGATCGGGAATACACACGACCGTTGGCGCCGGGCACTCACCCAGGGTGGCATCCGGCTCAATCCAGGCACCATTGGCGGCTCGGAAGCCGCAACCATCCCGGGAAACGATCACCGGCTTCAGCCGTGGCTCACCCATCCGGCCGTTCGTCAGCAGCTCCCAGTCTCGACCGGCCGAGCCCAACAGGTCATACATGCCATAGAGCGTAGAGGCGGTCGCATCCGATCCGGCCAGAAGCGCAATGGTAATCGCCGTGCTGGAAGGTCCGACAAGCTGAGTCATGGCAGAAAACCCCCGATTGCGTCGCAATCCGCCTGCGTGACGCCGCCACGCCAGGCGTATCGTGCTCCCGTGACCCATCGCCATCCACAACCACAGGAGGAGCATGATCATGTGCGATATCGCCGTCACGACGACATCCCAACAGGCCGAGGCCAGCGACTTCGAATCCCGGCTGGTCCGGGCACTCAACGAGAGCGGCCTGCTGCTGCTGACCTCCATCGGCCACCGCACCGGACTGCTCGAGGCCCTGGCTGGCCAGGCGCCGCTCACCAGCCCGGCCCTGGCCGAGCGTTCAGGCCTCCAGGAGCGCTACGTGCGCGAGTGGCTCGGTGGCATGGTGGCCGCCGAGGTGGTCGAGACCGACCCGGAGAGCGCCAGCTACTGGCTGCCGGACGAGCGCGCCGAGCTGCTCACCGACAGGGGGCCGGTAAACCTGGCCGTGTACGCCCAGTTTATCCCCTTGCTGGGCAGCGTGGAGGATGACGTCGTGCGCTGCTTCCACGAAGGCGGCGGCGTGCCCTACTCCCGCTATCCGCGCTTCCAGGAGGTGATGGCCAGCGACAGCGGCCAGACGGTGCTGCCGGCGCTGTTCGACGCCATCTTGCCGCTGGCCCCGGGGCTGATCGAACGCCTGGAGAGCGGCATCCGGGTACTCGACTGCGCCTGCGGTCGCGGCCGGGCCCTGCTCGCCATGGCCGAGCGCTTCCCGAGCAGCCGCTTCGTCGGCTACGACCTCTCCGAGGAGGCCATCGGCTGGGCCCGGGAGCGGGCCGAACGCACCGGGCTGACCAACCTGAGCTTCGAGGTGCGCGATCTGAGCGACTTCGATGTCACCGCCACGCCCGGCGCCTTCGAGCTGGTCACCACCTTCGACGGCATCCACGACCAGGCCCAGCCACGCCGGCTGCTCGCAGGCATCCACCGCACCCTGGTCGCGGACGGCGTCTACCTGGTGCAGGACATCCACGCCTCCAGCCATCATCACCTGGACCGCCAGCACCCGCTGGGGGCGATGCTCTACGCGGTATCGCTGAGTCACTGCATGACGGTGTCGCTGGCCCAGGGCGGAGAGGGGCTGGGCACCATGTGGGGCCGCGAGCGCGCCCTGGCCTACCTGGAGGAAGCCGGCTTCCACGACATCCGGGTCCACCAGCTCGAGCACGACATCCAGAACGACTACTTCGTCTGCCGGCCCTGAGCGTTACACTGGAGGGAGAGATCGGGCCGTCCGGCACCTGCCGGGCGGCCCTCCCACATGCCGGCGGAGGAGGCAGGATGATCGATCTGGCACGGCTTCAACAGGCACAGGCGCGCATCGCCGACACCCTCTCCCCCACGCCCCTGGTGCTCGACCACCCCCTCACCGAGCGGCTGGGGCGGCGGGTCTGGCTCAAGGGCGAGCTCTTCCAGCGCACCGGTTCCTTCAAGGCGCGCGGCGCCCTGAACTGGCTGCGCACCGCCGGCAGCGAGGAGCTCGCGGGCGGGCTCGGCGCCGTCTCCGCCGGCAACCACGCCCTGGGCCTGGCCTGGGCGGCGCGCCAGGCCGGGGTGCCGGTGACCATCGTGATGCCCGAGAACGCCAGCCCCTTCAAGGTGGAAGGCAGCCGTGAGCTCGGCGCCGAGGTGATCCTGCACGGCGACATCAACGACGCCTGGAACCTGATGCATCGGTTGGTCGAGGAGCGCGGCCTCACCCTGGTGCACCCCTACGACGACGAGCGCATCGTGGCCGGCCAGGGCACCGTGGGCCTGGAGATCCTCGAGCAGTGCCCGGAGGCCACCACCATCCTCTGCCCCGTCGGCGGAGGTGGGTTGATCGGCGGTATCGGCGTGGCCACCGCCAGCTTGCGGCCATCGCTTTCACTGATCGGTGTGGAGCCCGCCGGAGCGGCCAGCATGGCCCACGCCTGGGCCCGGGGAGGCCCGGCGAAACTCGAGCGAATCAGCACCTGTGCCAAGAGCCTGGCCGCCGCCATCGTCGGCGAGCACACCTACCCGCTGAGCCGGCGGAACGTCCGCGAGCTCGTCGCCGTTGACGAGGCCGCCATCCATCGCGCCATGCGCCACCTGCTCTACCGGGCCAAGCTCGCCGCCGAGCCGGGTGCCGCCGTGGGCGTCGCCGCCCTGCTGGAAGCAGCCGTGGCGCTGCCGCCGGAAGGCGATGTCGTGGTGGTGATCACCGGCGGCAACCTGGGCGGCGAGGAGCTCGAGGAGTTCCTGTAGCACCGCTAGAACTCGCCCCACTCCTCCACGGCCACCTTGTCATGCGGCCGGCCGTCGCCAGGAGTCAGGGCCGCAGGTGCCCGATGGGAGAGCCGCGCGGGCACCGGATCCGCCTCTGGTGCCTCGCCACCGACCCGGAAGGTGGCGATCAGGTCGGCCAGGCGCTTGGCCTGTTCCTCCAGCGAGGCGGCGGCGGCACTGGTCTGCTGGACCAGGGAGGCGTTCTGCTGGGTCACCGAGTCCATTTCGGTCAGCGCGGTATTGATCTGTTCGATGCCACTGTTCTGCTCTCGCGTGGCGGTGGAGATCTCCCCCATCAGCGAGCTGACCCGGCGAATCGAATCGACGGTTTCGCGGATCGTCCCACCACTGCGCTCGGCCTGCTCGGCACCACTGGCGATCTGGCTTGTGGTCGCCTCGATCAGGGTGCGGATCTCCTTGGCCGACTCCGCGCTGCGGCTGGCCAGGGAGCGCACCTCGCTGGCCACCACGGCGAAGCCGCGGCCCTGCTCCCCCGCCCGGGCGGCCTCGACCGAGGCATTCAGCGCCAGGATGTTGGTCTGGAAGGCGATGGAGTCGATGACACCGATGATGTCGTCGATGCGGCGTGCGCTGTCGGCGATCTCGCGCATCAGCGTGACGGTCCGCTCGACCTCCTGCCCGCCGGCCTCGGCGGTCTGCGACGCCGACGCGGAAAGCCGGTCGGCCTCGACGGCCGTGTCGGTGTTCCGGCTGACGGTAGCGGCCATCTCCTCCATGCTGGAGGCGGTTTCCTGCAGGGCGGATGCCTGCTGTTCGGTACGCGACGAGAGATCCTGGCTGCCCGCGGCGATCTCACCGGCGCCGATGAACACACCGTCGCTACTGCTGCGCAGCGAGACCACCAGCGTCTTGAGCTTCTCCTGCATGCGTCCGAGCGCACGGTAGAGCTGGCCGATCTCGTTGCCGCCACGATCCTCGATACGCGCCGTGAGGTCGCCATCGGCGATGCGCTCGAAGTGCTCGATCGCCTCCCGCAGCGGAGAGACCACCACCCGCATCATCGCCAGGCGAATCGCGAACGCGGCCGCCAGGGCTACCACCAGCAGGCCAATGGCGATCGCCGCCACGCTGCGGTCCAGGGCGGTCACCCGCTCGATGGCGGCGTCCCCCCTGTGTTCGCTGTAGGTGATGAACGCCTCCATGGCGACGTCGAGTTCCGCCCCCAGTTCGGCCAGGTGGTCCTGGCTACGCTGCACCTGGAACGGCGCGGCATCGAGCAGCGGCACCAGGCCCTCCGTGACGAACGCCGCGTACGCCTCGCGTATGGCCTCGACATAGGGTGCCCGGGCATCCCCCGGGTCGATGGGCACCTGCTGGAACTCGGTGAAGCGCTGCTGCGCGGCTGCCACGGCCGCGACCGCCATCTGCTGGTTCTCACGCCCCTTGTCGGCGTTGCCCTGGGTGCTGTGGCTGGCGAAGCGATCCAGGAACGTCTGTGCCCGCAGCGCGTTCACCTGGGTACGATTGGCCAGGTTTGACAGCTTGACGTTGGTTTCGGCGATCTCGTGCAGGGCCGCTTCGCCGGCGGCACTGGAGTAGAACCCCAGCCCACTGATCAGGCCGATCATCACGACCAGCGTCGCCAGAGCCGCCGTCAGGCTCCACTTGATGGATAGATGTCTCATTGAACCGCCCCCATGGCTACTTTCCTGTACCCATCGGCACGTCGCCCAAGAAGTTGAGCGCAAGGCTCGGCATCGGGACCACCTGGGCACTCGATTCGTCGAGACACCTCGAACGACTATAGTGACGGGGAACCCTTCCAGACCAAGGGAGCCATATGCCGCAATACCGCAACGACCCGACGCTGCCCGAGCCGCTGTTTCCCGGCAGCCACATGGTGATCGATGACGACTATGTCTTCCTCTCCGGCCTGACCGCAGAGGACATCCAGGGCGGCGAGACGGTGCTCGGCGACATTCGCGAGGAGACGCGGCTGGTGATGCGGCGGATCCAGAGCATGCTCGAATCGGCCGGCTGCAGCCTGGCCGACGCGGTACGGGTCGACGTGCATATCACCGACCTCGACG
The DNA here is from genome assembly GCF_030010475.1 of Halomonas kalidii. Taxonomy (NCBI): domain Bacteria; kingdom Pseudomonadati; phylum Pseudomonadota; class Gammaproteobacteria; order Oceanospirillales; family Halomonadaceae; genus Halomonas; species Halomonas kalidii. The sequence continues at coordinate 178,281 of NZ_JASCQN010000040.1, forward strand.
AGATCCGCATGATGGATGCCGTCTATGCCGAGTTCTTCGAGGACCGCCGCTACCCGGCCCGCACCTGCACCCAGTCGCCGCGGCTCTTCGGTGGGGCCCATGTCGAGATCACCCTGATGGCCAGGCGACCCGGCGAGTCCGATGGCACCTCGTCCTGAGGCCCCTGCGCGCGGGCCCCTTCAGCCGAGGATGAAGATCACACAGGCGGCGGTGAGGGCGCCCATCACGCCGTTGAAGATCCGCCAGGCGCGCGGGCCGTCGAGCCAACGACCGATGGCGGTACCGAAGCCCGCCCACAAGGCGATACACGGCAGCCCCACCAGTTCGGCGAAGCCGGCCAGCAGCAGCGCATTCACCACGGAGTCGCCGCCCTCGGGCAGGAAGCCTGCCATCAACGCCAGCCCCATCACCCAGGCCTTGGGGTTGGCGAACTGGAAGGCCGCCGCCTGCCAGAAGCCGAGCGGTCGCCCCTCGCCCCGCTGCCGCAGGTCGGGTGGCGGCGCCGTAGCGATACGCCAGGCCAGGTAGAGCAGGTAGGCGCTGCCGACCAGGCGCAGCCCCGTCTGCACCAGCGGATAGCGCTCGAAGACCAGCCCCAGGCCCAGGGCGATGCCGGCGAAGAGCAGGAAGCAGCCCCCCAGGATGCCGAAGATATGCGGCAGGGTACGCAGGAACCCGTAGTTGGCGCCCGAGGCGGTGAGCATCACGTTGTTGGGGCCGGGGGTGATGGTCATCGAGATCATGTAGAGGGCCGCCGGCCCGAGGAATGGCAAGGCTTCCATGTCATTGCACCCATACAATATTGATTGAATCGATTGGAATTGCGGACTTTTCTCAGCATAATGGGTGCAATTTCGGCGTCAAAGGTTTTATTGTCACCATGACAATCTGGACACCCCACCTGACCGCTCGGGGGCCCCGCTACCGTGGCATCGCCGAGGCCATCGCGGCCGCCGTACTCGCCGGCGACCTCGCCCCCGGCGAGCGCCTGCCGCCCCAGCGGCGCCTCGCCGATGAGCTGGGAGTGACCGTCGGCACCGTGACCCGCGGCTACGCCGAGGCCGAGCGCCAGGGCTGGGTCGAGGCCCGGGTCGGCAGCGGCACCTATGTGCGGGATGACACGGCGCCCGGCAGGATCGCCTTCATGGCCGACCGTCGGGTCGAGGACGGCATGATCGACCTCAGCCTGAGCCTGCCGCCGCCCCACCCACTGCGGGCCGACGCCCTGGGCCGGGCGCTGCGCGGCATCGCCGCCGATGCCGAGCTGTTGCAGCGTGCGGTTGCGTACCAGTCCGAGCGCGGCGTGCCGGCCCATCGCGAGCAGCTGGCCGCCTGGTTGGCTCGCCTGGGCATGGCGGCGGATCCACGGGACCTGCTGGTGACCCAGGGCGGCCAGCATGGCATCAGCCTGGCGCTCCAGGCGCTGACCCGCCCAGGCGAGCGCATCGCCGCCGATGCCCTCACCTACCCCGGGCTCATCGGCGCGGCCCGCCAGGCGCACCTCAAGGTGCTGGGCGTGCCGCTCACCGAATCGGGGATGGATCTCGACGCCCTGGCCAGGCTTTGTGCCCAGCAGCCTCCACGCCTGGTCTACGTCACTCCCGACCAGAACAACCCCACCGGCACGGTGCTCGGCGAGGAGAAACGCGAACGCCTGGCGGCGCTGGCCCGACGGCACGACTTCTGGATCCTCGAGGACGGCGTCCAGTACCTGCCCGAGGCCGAACGGGGCACGCCACTCTATCGGCTGGCGCCGGAGCGCACCCTGTTCATCTTCAGCACCTCCAAGGTCCTCGCCGGCGGCCTGCGCATCGGTACCCTCACGGTGCCGGCCCCGCTGCAGGACCGGCTCTGCACCGCCCTGCGCGCCCAGAGCTGGATGGTGCCGCCGCTGATGGTGGAGGCGGTCTGTCGCTGGACGGCCAGCGACGAGGGCGAGCGGCTGCTGGCCTGGCAGACCGAGGAGCTCGGTGCGCGTCAGCGGCTCGCCCACCAGCGACTCGCGGCCTTCTCGCCCCGCGGGCGCGACCACGGCGCCAACCTCTGGCTGCCGTTGACCGGCGAGCTGCGCAGCGCCGCGCTGCTGGAGGTGCTCGAGCAGCGCGGGGTACGCCTGAACAGCGCCGAGCCCTTCTGCGTGGGCAGCGAACCGGCACCCCAGGCGCTGCGCCTCTGCCTCAGTGCCGCCGCCTCCCGCGAGGCCCTGGACAGGGCGCTGGGGATCGTCGCCGAGGCCCTGCACGAGCCGCCGCCGCGACCCTGGCGCACCCTGTGACCCCGAGGGATCCCCAGCAACACCCCGTCAGGGTGATGCCGCGACACCGGTGCGGTGCCGGTGCGGCCCCCACAGGCAGGCCAGCAGCAGGATCAGCCCCGCCAGGGTGGCGATGGTGCCGGCGGCGCTCACCGAGACATCGAAGCCCAGCCAGCCGAGGCCTTGCCCCGCCAGCAGGTAGCCAAGCACCGCCGAGACCACGGCGAAGAGCTGGCTCCAGGCGATCTGGGCGCGGAGCCGGTTGGTCATCAGGCGCGCCGCGGCGGCCGGGCAGATGAACATGGCGATGACGATGATCGAGCCCACCGCCTCGAAGGCGGCGATGGCCGCCACCGCCACCATGGTCACCAGCAGCAGGTCGACCAGGGCGGGCTGCGCCCGGACGCTGGCGGCGAAGTCCGGGTCGAAGCTGCCGAGTATCAAGTGACGGCGGAACACCGCCACGAAGACCACCACCACCAGCCCCACCCAGGCGACCCGGGCCAGCTGCGGCGGCAGGTCCGCCAGGGCCGCGGGATCGAACAGCGCGGCCGGCCCGGTGCCGTCGAACCAGATCAGGCTCTCCAGATTGCCGTAGAGGGCATGCTCCACGTCCAGGTGCACCCCACTGGCCTGGTGCCACTCCAGCAGCAGCACGCCCACGGCGAACAGACTGGTGAAGGTCACGCCCATGGCCGCGCTGATCTCCACCCGGCCGAGTCGCCGGATCAGCTCGATCATCGCCACCGTGACCAGTGCCGAGGCACCGGCCCCCAGCATCATCGCCGTGGAGGCGAGGGTGCCGGTGAGCAGGAAGCTGACCACGATGCCGGGCAACGCCACGTGGCTGATGGCATCACCGATCAGGCTCTGGCGGCGCAGCACCAGGAAATTGCCCAGCAGCGCACAGGTCATGCAGATGATCACCGCCACCGTCAGCGGCACCAGGCTGAACACCATGAAATCGCTCATCGCCCCCCCTCCGGCCGTAATGGAAGCTGGGCCTCCAGCGCCATGATCGCATCCGGCGAGAGCACCTGCGCGATGGGGGTGAGCCCGGAGTGCTCCTGCTGCAGGGCATCATCCGGATGGCGCTCGCGGTAGAGCGCCCAGAGACGCTCCTCGTGCTCGGCATCGCGGGCGGCGGCGCGCCCCGGGAGGGTCGCCACGCCGTCGCGGCGGATATACCCCTGGCGCCGCAGCAGCTTCAGGGTCAGGTTGTCGAAGATCGATTCCTCCCGGGCCAGCGCGAGCAGGCCCTGGCGCAGGTGGACCCGGCGACGGAAGCGCTGATAGGCCAGCAACGCGGCGAGCACCCCGCGCCACGGCGAGAACAGGAAGGAGACCATGAACAGCGCGAAGGCGGCCAGCACGATCAAGGGCCCGGTCGGCAAGCCTTCCTGGACGCTGGAGAGCGTCACGCCGAGATACCCGGCCGCCGCCCCCAGCAACGCGGCCAGCGCCACCATGCGCAGCGGACGGTCGGTCCAGAAGCGTGCGGTGACCGGCGGGATGATGGCCAGCGCCACGATCAGGATCAGCCCGGTGACCTTGAGCCCGATCACCACCACCGCCATCAGCAGCAGCAGCATCAGCAGGTCGACCCGCCCGGTGCTCACCCCCTGGGTACGGGCGAACTCCGCGTCGAAGCAGACCAGCAGGAAACTGCGGCGCATCACGAAGATCGCCAGCAGCAGGCCGAGGGCACAGAGCGCGATCAACTGCGCCTCCGCGGCGAGCATGCCGGCGGTAGCACCGACCAGGTAGCCGGTCAGGCCCGCCTGGCCGGTCACCTGCATCGACTGGATGACGGTGATCAGCACCACCCCGAAGGCGAAGAACGACGAGAGGATCGCGCCGATGGCGGCATCCTCGCCGAGCCGGGTCCGCGCGCTGATCGTCTGTACCGCCCAGAGCCCCACGGCGGCACTCAGGGCGGCACCGAGCAGCAGGCCCGGCAGCCAGCGGCCGTCGCCCTGCCACAGGCCGGCGAGGATGAAGGCCAGGGCGAGCCCCGGCAGGGTCGCGTGGCTGATCGCATCGCTGACCAGCGAGCGCTTGCGCAGCAGCACGAAGCTGCCGATCATGCCCCCGGCGGCACCGAGCAGCATGCTGCCGACGGTCACCAGGCTGGTGTTGTAGCCCAGGGTGAAGGTCAGGGCGCGCCACCAGATCTCCATCACTCGCTCCCCAGGGTCACGGGGACCTGATCGCCGACCAGCCGCGCCAGCTGGACGGCACTCAGGCGACCGCCGTAGGTCGCCTGGAGGTGGCGCTCGGTGAACACCTCCTCGACGGGCCCCGCGGCGATGCGGCGCACGTTGAGCAGCAACACATGGTCGAAGTAGTCGCGCACCGTGGCGAGGTCGTGGTGCACGCAGAGCAGGGTCCGGCCCTCCTCGCGCAGCCGCTTGAGCACCTCGACGATGGCCTTCTCGGTGGCCGCATCCACGCCGGCGAAAGGCTCGTCGAGGATGGTCAGCTCGGCCTGCTGGGTCAGCGCCCGGGCCAGGAACACACGCTGCTGCTGGCCGCCGGAGAGCTGACCGATCTGCCGCTCGGCGAAGGCCTCCATGCCGACCCGGGCCAGGCTCTCCATGGCCTGCTCGCGGTGATGCCGGCGGGTGAACTGCCACCAGCGCAGGTTGCGGAACAGCCCCATGGCGACCACGTCGATCACCGTGGCGGGGAAGTCCCAGTCGATGCTGTTGCGCTGCGGCACGTAGGCGACGTGCCGCGTCATCTCCTCGATGGGCCGGCCAAAGACGCGCACGTCGCCGGTCAGTCGGCGGGTGATGCCCAACGCCGCCTTGAGCAGGGTCGACTTGCCGGCGCCGTTGGGCCCGACGATGGCCGTCATGCTGCCCGGCGGCGTGACGAAATCCACCGAATAGACCACCGGGCGGTGGTCATAGCTGACGGTCAGGCCCTGGACCGCCAGGGGGCTCGCCGCGACCTCCTCGCTGACCCTGGTGGCACGGTTCATGGTGTCTCCCCGGTCCAGGCGAGACGGCTCACGCGGCCTCCCTCGGGCACCTCGCCCCCCAGCGCCTGAGCAATCAGGGTGACATTGTGGTCGATCATGCCGAGCCAGGTGCCCTCGTAGGTTCCCCTGGCGCCCATGGCGTCGGAGAAGAGCTCACCGCCGATGCGTACCTCGTGCCCCTTGGCGGCCGCCCCCTCGATCAGCGCCCGGATGTTGCGGTCCGACACCGATGACTCGATGAAGATGGCACCGATCCCCCGCTCCACCAGCACGTTCACCATCGACTCGATCCGCGCCAGGCCGGCCTCGCTCTCGGTGGAGAAGCCCTGGATCCCCAGCACCTCGAACCCGTAGGCCTCGCCGAAGTAGCCGAAGGCGTCGTGGGCCGTCACCAGCACGCGGGCTTCCTCCGGCACGCTGGCGAGCACCTCGCGGGCATAGGCGTCCTGCGCCTCGAGCTCCTCCAGGTAGGCGTCGGCCTGCCGCGCGAAGGCCTCGGCGTGCTCGGGGGCGAGCTCGCTCAGGGCGTCGCGGATGGCCAGCACCGCATACCGCCAACGGCCGGGGTCCATCCACACGTGGGGATCGGACTGGTCGGAGTACACCTCATCGGCCCGGCGTGCCTCCTCCGGCACCGCCTCGCCCACGGCGAACACCGGCTTGCGCTGGCCCAGGCGGTCGAGAAACTCCTCCAGCTGCGCCTCCAGGTAGAGCCCGTTCCAGAACACCGCATCGGCCCGTGTCATGGCGGTGACGTCGCGGCGCGTCTGGCGATAGAGGTGCGGATCGACGCCTTCGCCCATCAGGCCTTGCACCTCGACCTGCTCGCCGCCGACCTGGCGCAGGGCATCGGCGATCATGCCGGTCGTCGCCACCAGTTGCAGGCGGTCGGACTCCGCCGCCGCTGGCACGGAGAGCAACGCCGTCAGGACGAGCAGCGACATGAGGCGACGAGCAAACGACATATGGGTACTCCTTGTATGGGACGGGCAGCCCGACCGACCCATCTGGGAAGGGTCGCCACGGCGTATCCCCTATAGCCTACCGTGTTGGGCGCCACTTGCTAATGGCGACAGGCTAGCGGACTCATAGCCGGAACGCATAGCGACGGGAGACTAGATTGTATCGCCGATCTCGATGCGATACCCCAGGTCGATGACACGCTCCTCCGCTGCCCCACCGCGGATGCGGGCGAGCAGCTCGCGGGCGGCGCGCTCGCCGATCGCCTCGCGCGGGGTGACCACGCTGGCCAGCCGTTGCGACATCACCTGCCCCACGTCGTGGCCGTGGAAGCCGGCGATGGCCAGCCGGCCGGGCACCGAGACGCCCCGCCGCAGGCACTCGAAGTAGGCGCCCACGGCCACGTCATCGTTGGTGCAGAAGATGCCGTCGGTCTCGGGGTGCTCGGCGAGGATCTCCGCCATCAGCGCGGCCCCCACGCTGTAGGAGGAGCGCTGGGTCCGCCGCAGGGTAAGGGGCGTCAGGCCATGGGCCTCCATGGCCTGTCGATAGCCGAGTTCACGCTGGCGGGTGCGTTCGTCGAGGCGCACCGCCAGGTAGAGGATATGGCGGCGGCCGCGGCGGATCATCTCGGCGACCATGTCGCGGGCGGCGGCCACGTTGTCGAAGCCGACCGCCTGGTGGATCGGCGGCAGGTGGGTATCCATGATCTCCACGCAAGGAATGCCCGCCGTCTCCAGCATGCGGCAGCTGCGCGGCGTGTGGCGGCTGTCGGAAAGGATCATCCCATCGACGTTGTAGGAGAGCAGCGAGGCCAGGCTGCGCTCCTCCAGCTCCTCGCTGTAGCCATAGTGGGTGAGCATCAGGTGGTAGCCGGCCGGCTCGGTCACCGTCTCGATCCCGACGATGACGTCGGCGAACACCTGGTTGGTCAGGGACGGCACCAGCACGCCGATCGAGCGGCTGGTGGCCTTGGACAACAGGTCCGGCGCCCGGTTGGGGATGTAGCCGACCTGCTCGGCCACGGCGAAGATGCGCTCCCGCAGCCCCTCTGACACCGACTCGGGGTTGCGCAGGCAGCGGCTGACGGTCATCTTCGTCGCCCCCACCCGGTCGGCGATATCCTGGAGGGTCGGTCGTCTCTTCTTCACGGCATCCGGTGCCCCGCTCGATGGAGAGGTGTCTGGAAAGCCGACTACCATAGCCAACTTTCCGCGACGATTCATGTGCCGCCGTCAGCGCTCCTCCAGGTCCCCCAGGAAGGCGTCGACGATCTGCTCCGGCGGCTGGCCGATATCCACGATGACGGCCTCATCCCGGCCGGGAGGCTCGAGGTCGCCGAGCTGGCTGTCGAGCATGGCGTCGCCCCTGAAGAAGTGCTCTTTCCTGCTCCCGAGCCGCTGGCGAAGCCGTTCACGATCGCCCTCGAGAAACAGGATGGCGAGTCCGTCGTCGCCACCGCGCAGGGTGTCCCGGTAGCGACGCTTCAGGGCCGAGCAGGCGATCACCACCGACGCCTCGCGGCGCCGGTAGTCGGCGAAGAAGCCCGCCAGGGTCTCGAGCCACTCGCTGCGATCCGCGTCGTCCAGGGGGATGCCGTTGGCCATCTTGTCGACGCTGGCCGGTGAGTGGTGGTCGTCGCCATCGATGAAATCGATGCCCAGCCGCCCAGCCAGCAGGCGGCCGACGTGGGACTTGCCCGAGCCCGATACGCCCATCACCAGAATACGATAGGTGGCAGCCTTCACATGACCTCCAGTCGTCAGTTGCCGCACTCAGTTGCCACCGACTGCGGTGAGGTCGGGCAGCCAGGTGACGATGGCCGGGAAGGCGATCAACACCACCAGCACCACCAGCAGCGCCGCGTAGTAGGGGAGCATCGCCTTGACCAGCGACTCCATCGAGACCTTGCCCACTCCGCAGCCGACGTAGAGGCAGGTGCCTACCGGCGGCGTCAGCAGGCCGATCCCGAGGATGAAGGCCATCAGCACGCCGAAGTAGGCCGGATCGACGCCCACCGAGGTGACGATCGGGGTCAGCATCGGGGCCATGATCACCATCGCCGGGGTCAGGTCCATCACGAAGCCCACCAGCAACAGCAGGCCGGCGACGATCATCAGCAGCCAGAACGGCTCCTGGGTGATCGCCTGGACCTGGCGCACCAGGGTCTGGGGCACCATGTTGATGGTCAGGAACCAGGCGATCACGGTGGCGAAGGCCAGCAGCAGCAGGACCATGCCGGTCAGGCGTGCGGTGCGGATCAGCATGCCCCAGAGCTCGCGCAGCGCGAACTCGCGGTAGACCAGCAGCGAGATGACCAGCGAGTAGAGCAGCGCCGCCACCGCCGCCTCGGTGGCGGTGAAGACCCCGCCGATGATGCCGCCGATCACGATCACCGGCAGCACCAGGGCCAGCCAGGCGGCCTTGAAGGCCTGCCACAGCAGGTCGAGGCGGAACTTCCGCGTCTGCCCGGCGTGCTCGATGCTGGCCATGATGAAGGTCGTGACCATCAGGCCGAAACCGATCAGCAGCCCCGGCACGATGCCGGCGATGAACAGCCGGCTGATCGAGGTCTCGGTGACGATACCGAACAGGATCAGGGGGATGGACGGCGGGATGATGATGCCGATCACCGAGGAGACCGTGTTGATGGCGGTGGCATGGGGGCCGGAATAGCCCTGCTGCTTCATCGAGGGAATCATCATCGCCCCGGTGGCCGCGGTGTCGGCCACCGCCGAGCCGCTGATGCCGCCGAAGAACATCGAGCCGGTGATCGCCACCTGGCCCAGGCCGCCACGCACGAAACCGACCAGCGCCCCGGCGAGGTCCATCAACCGCCGGGCGATGCCGCCGGCGCTCATCACCTCACCGACCAGGATGAAGAACGGAATCGCCAGCAGCGGGAAGTTGTTGACCCCGCGGATCGACTGTTCGATCAGGATCGACAGCGGGATATCGGACATGACCGCCATGACCACCGCCGCGACGCCGAGGCCGAAGGCGATCGGCAGGCCGATGGTGATGGAGGCAAACAGGATGGCGAGGAAGATCCACAACATGGCTCAGTGCCCTCCGCGGGGTGCTGGAGATGACGGGTCGCGGATCAACCGCACGCACTGCCAGGCACGCCACAGCGCCACGGCCGCAATGAAGCCGGCGCACAGCACCAGCGAGACATTGATCAGGTTCCAGGGCACGCCGAGGATGGCGGTGCGCCCGGTGGAACGGGACATCACCAGGTAGCCGCCCCAGACGATGATGCCCATCAGCACGGTGATGATCAGGTTCTGGAGCATGTAGAGCAGATGGGCCCCGCGCGGCTGGAGCTTGCGCACCAGGAAGTCCACGGCGATGTGCTCGAAGCGGGCGAAGGCCGCCGCGGCGCCGAGGAAGATCAGCCAGATGAACAGCATGCGCGCCAGCTCGTCGGCCCACGGCAGCGAGCGGTTGAGCAGCGAACGGCCGATGACGTTGGCCGATACCGAGACGATCAGCGCGACCAGGATGGCGGCGATCAGCTGCTCCATGATCACCGTCAGCCAGCGGAAGATCGCCGGCCCCTTGCGCGCCTCGATGTCGAGTTCGAGGGGCTCGCGATTGGGGTCGTCGAGAAACACGCCGGGATCGACGGGCGGGGGAGTGGACGTTGACATGCGACGCTCCTGCGACAGGGCAAGGGGCCGATGCCCCCTGCCGCTGCCCCGTCAGTAGAAGGAAGGGATCAGTCGTTGGTGGTCTCTTCGACGATGGCCTGGATCTCGGCGATCAGGTCTTCGCCGATGCGCGGCGCCCACTCGTCGTAGACCGGCTGCACGGCCTCCTGGAAGGCGGCGATCTGCTCGTCGTCGAGGCGGGTGATCTGCATGCCGCGCTCCTCGAGCTGCTCGCGCGACCAGTCGTCGTATTCGGTGGCCAGCTGGATCTCGTACTCGGCCGACTGGCGGGCGGCTTCCTGCACCAGTTCCTGGTATTCCGGCGCGAGGCCGTCCCAGGTGCGCTCGGACATCATCAGGATGAAGGGCGTGTAGACGTGACGGGTCTCGGAGCCGTAGTCCTGCACCTCATGGAAGTTGGAGGTGAGGATGGTGCTCCAGGGGTTCTCCTGGCCATCGACCACGCCCTGCTCCATGGCCGAGAACAGCTCGCCGAAGGCCATCGGCGTGGGGTTCGCTCCCAGGGTCTCCCAGATCGAGAGGTGCACCGGGTTCTCCATGGTGCGCACGGTCAGACCGCGCACGTCGAGGCCGGCGACGTCTTCCGGCGACTCGACCGGGCGGGCACTGTTGGAGAGCTGGCGATAGCCGTTCTCGGAGAAGGCCAGTGCCTTGATGCCGGTGTCGTCGAAGCCGTCGAGCATCGACTGGGCGACGTCGCTCTGCATCACCGCCACTGCCGCCTCGCGGGTCGGCAGCAGGAACGGCAGGTCGAAGACCGCCAGTTCCTCGACGTAGGTGGTGGCCGGCGACGTGGAGGGGTAGGTCATGTCCAGGGTGCCGGTCTGGAGCATCTCCATCATCTGCACGTCGTCGCCCAACTGGCTGTTGGGGAAGATGTTGACGATGATGCGACCGTCGGTGCGCTGGTCGAGGATATCGGCGAAGTACTGGCTGGAGAGGTACTGCGGCGAGGTCTCGGCCAGGCCGATGCCCATGCGGATGGTGTGGCTGCCGTGGTCGGCCACGACATCGCCCTCGATGGCGGGCGGATCGGAGAGGTCGGGCGTCTGGGCCTGGGCGATGCCCAGGGTCAGGGTGGCCGCGCCGGCCAGGGTGAGCGTGCTGCGCCAGATGGCTGTCATGGCGTGTGTCTCCAAGGCTGTTTGTAGGTTGTTGGATCGTGCGCTGTTGCGAGCGTCTCGCTCAGCATCGAGCGTCGGACCGGCAGGATGACGCATGTTACCGGTAACACCCATGAAGGAGACTAGGCGCGGGGTCGGCGACTGTCAACGACAATGCCGCCTCAACGACTCATACCTTAGGCTAAAGGATGGCAGGCAGCGGACGTCAGGGAGGCAGCGGCCCGATCTCGCGAATCGCCCGACCGATCGCGGCCAGGACCCGCTCGGAGCGCTCGAGATCCTTCTCGCCCCGGGCACAGGCGACGATCGCCACCCGGCGACTCCCGGCGCCGTCTGCCAGGGTCGCGATGCCGGCATCGCAACTGCGCCGGTGCTGAGTGCCGGTCTTGTGGGCGAAGCGCACGCCCGGGCCGAGGCCCGCCTTGAGACGCCGCGCGCCGCTGGTGGTCCGCTCCATCACCGACAGCAAGCGGGCGGTGGACGCCGGTCCCAGCGCCCTGCCCTCGCCCAGCGCGGCGAGCAGCTCGGCGAAGGCATCGAGCCGGCCGCTGTTGAGATCGGTGGCGTAGTAGGCCGCGAAGGCGTCATCCAGCGACGTCAGCAGCAGCGCCTCGCGCGGGACCTCGAGGCGCCTGGCCAGCCAGTCGAGCCGGGCGGCGTCGCTGGCGCGCTTTCGCAGCTCGATGAAGTCGAGCCCGGAGAGCGAGACGGCCCGCGGGTGCAGCCCGGCGTAGACGTGTCGGCGTACGTCCACCAGGGGGGTGATCGGTCCCAGGGACTCCCCGCCCGCCGGCGCCAACGCCTGGGCACGCCGGTTGACAGCCTCGAGGCCGAGACGGCGGATCAGCATGTCGGTGGCGGTGTTGTCGCTGACGGTGAGCATCGCCACGAGCAGTTGGTGCAGCGTCAGCTCGGCGCCGGGGGGCGCCCAGTTGGTGGGCCCGGCACCGTCGACATAATCGCTCTCGTGCAGCACCAACCGCTCGTCCAGTGCCACCTCACCCGCGTCGACCCGCGCCATCAGTTCGATGGCCACCGGCACCTTGATCAGCGACGCCAGGTACCAGGACTCGTCGGCCCGCCAGCCGAAGCGCTCGTCGCTGCCGAGCGGCCGCACGACGACCCCCAGTTCGCCGTCGAACCCGGCCTCGAGGGTGGCCAGCCTCGCCTCCAGCCGCGCCGCCCAGGCGGGCTCGGCCATCGCCGGGAGCGGCAGCACCAGCAGGGCAAGCCCCAGGACCAGTGCACGCATCAGCGTCGCTCCCGGATCCAGTCAATCAGGACGATCCAGCCCGCGGTGGCCAGGATCAGCGCCAGGCCGATGCCCAGCACCTGCGGATAGGCGTAGACCTGCCAGGCCTCGAACAGGAAGCGAAAGACCAGGAAGATCACCACGATATGGAAGATGAAGGCCATGAGCGCATCGGAGCCGATGGCGGTGATCGGCCGCAGGGCGGTGGCGCCGCGCTCGCCAGCGAGCAGGCAGAGCGCCAGGATCACCAGGGCGCCGCCGAGGCTGAACAGCATGAAGGCGAGCTCTGGCGGGTGCTTGCCGACGTTCCAGGCCACCGCCACCAGCGCCTCGTCGAGCCCGGGCAGCGACACCGCCACGAAGCCCAGCAGCATTGCCGCCCCGACACCCGCCAGCCCCAGCACCAGCCGGCGGCGCGCCGCTGGTTGCCAGTAGCAGCGCAGCACCGCCTCACCGATCAGCAGGCCGACCATCACCAGCGGCAGCCGCGAGAGCTGCCCCCAGGCGTAGTGGTCCGCGTCCTCGACGAGGATCGCCTTGAGCGGTTCGATGCCCCAGAAGTCGAAGTGGCGCTCCAGCCAGCCCGACAGCAAGGCGATCGCCAGCGGGCCCACCAAGCGCGCCCAGAGCGGCAATCGCCGCCACAGCGGCAGGACCCAGGGCAGCCACAGCAGCGCGATGGCATAGAAGCCGAGGATCTCGACCCAGATCGGGAAACGCTGGTAGAGCAGGGTGTCGAGGATATCCGGTGCCGAGTAGTGCGGCAGCATCTCGACGACGGTGAGCGCCTTGTACCAGAACAGCACCTCGAGGCCGCGCAGCATCAGCCTGAGGCGCCGGCGCGGCCAGTCCGGGGCATCGGTCTTCGGCAGGAAGGCCACCGCCAGGGCGATGCCGAACACCGTGATGAACAGCGACGAGGAGAACTTGGTGAGCAGATGGATCGGTACCATCCCCCAGTCGGGCACCTGGCGGATGCCCAACAGCCCGCTGACCGCATGGCTCAGGATCATCAGCGCGATGGCCACCCCGCGGGCCAGGTCGATCGCCCCGATACGCCCCTGCCCCGCCGGCAGCAGCGGCGTCGTCCCCAGCCGAACCATGACCGCTCTTCCCTGCATGCGCCGCCTCCCTGGCTGTCCGATCACTCGCCGCTGTCCAACGGCTCGACGCTCTCCAGCGTCAGCCGCCGCCCCTCGCTGGTCGAGAAGCGGAAGCGCCCCGTCACGCGCACCGCGTCGCCCAGATGGGGTGCGATCTCCTCGTGGGGAAAGACCTCGACCCGATGCAGGTCCTCGTCCTCGATCCAGTAATGCAGCGGATCCTCGAAGTGGCGAACGACGCCCTCGGTCACCACCCGGCGACCATCGTGGGCCTCGGGGTTCGTCGCCAGCACCGGCAGCGGCACCTCGACGAGCCGGTCGTTGTCGCCACAGGCCGCGAGCGCCAGGCTGGCGGCGGCGAGCCACCACCGGGGCCAGGCGAATGGTCGCCGTCTCACTGACTGCATGGCAATCTCCCCCCCTCTTTACCGGCCGATGATAGCGCCTTCCAGCCGACCCGAGTATGGCCGGCTCGCCCCGATGCCACTGCGGTCCAACGGGACTATGCTTGGGATGTGGAGTTCGATGCGAAAGGAGGCATCTTCAATTCCGTCGTTTTCGGCCCTCGCGGCCGAAGGAGGAAATGTCATGGCCATGCCGATGACGATACGCGAGTACCTCCGGGCCTGTGATATCGACTTCGAGGAGGTCACTCACCCGCGGGAAGTGACGACCAGCCGCATCGCCCAGCAGGCCCATGTCGCCGGTAGCCAGCTGGCCAAGGCGGTGATGCTGCACGGCGATTCCGGCTACCATGTCGCGGTGGTGCCGAGCGACTGCGAGGCGGATCTCGACAAGCTCTCGCAATTGTTCAACGAGAGGGTCGACCTCGCCTCGGAAGACGAGGTCATGAGCCGCTTCAACGATTGCGACCCGGGGGCCACCACCCCGGTAGGCCAGGCCTACGGCCTGCAGGTCTATCTCGACGACATGCTGCGCCATCAGCCGGACATCTATTTCGAGGCCGGTGACCACGAGACCCTGGTCCACATGAGCGGCAGCGAGTTCGACCGCCTGATGGCCGAGATCCCGCATGGACAGATAAGCCGACAGCGCTGAACCACGGCTCGCGCGTGCCCGGGATGGTAACCGCCTTCCCTGTCATGGCCGCGATCGTCGCGATCGCGGCCTTCTTGTGCCTGGGGTAAGCTCGAACGACCCGTCACCCGCCGCCACAGGAGGTGCCATGCCGCGACTTTCCCGAGCCCGACGCCTCGCCCTGGGCGGTGCGATCGCCCTGGCCTGGCTCGCGCCGCCGGCGACCGCCGACGAGTGTCCGGCGACCGGCCAGTGGTACCTGGACGGCGGCGCCCCCGTTTCCCCGGATACCCTGATGACCGAGCTGGCCGACCGTGAGGTGGTGCTGCTCGGCGAACAGCACGACCGCCTGGCGCACCATCGCTGGCAGCTGCACACCCTGGCCGGCCTGCACTCCCATCGTCCCCGCCTGGTGATCGGGCTGGAGATGTTGCCCCGCGAGGCCCAGCCGGCCCTGGACGCCTGGGTGGCCGGCGAGCTCGACGAGGCCGGCTTCCTCGAGGCCAGCCGGTGGCACGAGGCCTGGGGCTTCGACCCGACGCTCTACTTCCCGATCCTGCATTTCGCCCGCATGCAGCGGATCCCGCTGCTGGCCCTCAACGTCGGCCCCGCGCTACGCCGGCGGCTGGTGGACGAGGGCTGGAGCGGCGTGCCCGAGAATCAGCGCTTCGGCATCACGCCACCGGCGGCGGTGCCCAAGGCCTACCGGGAATCCCTCGCCGAGGAGTACGGCCGCCATCCCGGCGGCGACGGCGACCACGGCCTGGCCCGCTTCGTCGACGCCCAGCAGGTCTGGGATCGGGCCATGGCCACCGCCCTGGCCGAGGCCGCGGAAAACGGCACCCTGGTGGTGGGCCTGATCGGCCAGGGCCACCTCACCCATGGCCACGGCGTGCCGCACCAGCTCGACGACCTGGGCGTGGACGACCATCGCACCCTGCTGCCGGTGACGCCGGATGACGGCTGCCGCCCCCCCGAGCCGGGCCTGGCCGACGCCTACTACCTGCTGGGCGACGAATCGCCCCATGAGCCGCCCGAGGCGCTGCGTCTGGGCGTGTCGATCGGCGCTCACGCCGAGGGTGTGGCGATCCACGGCGTCGGGCCGGACTCCGTGGCCGCC
Organism: Halomonas kalidii; assembly: GCF_030010475.1. Taxonomy (NCBI): domain Bacteria; kingdom Pseudomonadati; phylum Pseudomonadota; class Gammaproteobacteria; order Oceanospirillales; family Halomonadaceae; genus Halomonas; species Halomonas kalidii. Next base: position 193,792 of record NZ_JASCQN010000040.1, read on the forward strand.
GAGGCCGGCCTGCGGGAGGGTGACGTCATCGTGCGCGCCGCCGGGCGCCCCATGGCCGCGCCGGGGGACCTCACCGGGCTGATGCAGCGCATGGTACCGGGCACCCTGCTGCCGCTGGAGATCCGGCGTGACGGCCGGGAGCGGGAGCTCCTCGCCCGCTTCCCGGCCCCCTCGCCTTGACCCCGGCCACGTCAACGATGCAGCCAGCAGGCCGAGAGGTGGCGCCGCCGTGGCGCGAAGTCGGGGGGCTCGTCGTGGTCGCACAGACCGGCCATGGCATGGGGGCAGCGCGGATGGAAGCGGCAGCCCGCGGGGGGATGGATGAGGCTCGGTGGCTCGCCGCCGGGCACCTCGCGCTGGCGGGTGGCGTTGGCCGCGTCGGGATCGGCGATCGCCGCGAGCAGCGCCTGGGTATAGGGATGCTGCGGATGGTCGAGCAGGTCTTCCACGGCGGCGCTCTCCACTACCCGGCCTGCGTACATCACGAAGATGCGCTCGGCGAAATGACGCACGGTGGAGAGGTCGTGGGTGATGAAGGCCAGGGTCAGCCCGCGGCTGGCCTGGATGCCGCGCAGCAGGTCGAGGATCTCGATGCGCACCGAGGCGTCGAGCATCGAGACCGGCTCGTCGGCGATGAGCAGCGCCGGCGCCAGGATAAGCGCCCGGGCGATGACCACCCGCTGCTGCTGGCCACCGCTGAGCATATGCGGGAACTTGCCCAGGTATTCGTCCGCAGGCGACAGCCGCACCTCCTCCAGCACCGCGCGGATGCGCCGCTCGCGCTCGGCGCGCGCCTTGACCCCATGGATGATCAGCGGCTCGGCGAGAATCCGCCCCACGTCGAGGAACGGCGGCAGTGCACCGTAGGGGTCCTGCTGGACATAGCCCACGCGGGCGCGATAGGCCTTGAGTCCACGGGCGTCGAGGTCGCCCAGCGAGCACCCGTCGAAGCACACCTCGCCGCGAGTGGGCCGATGCAACCCGAGCAGGGTGCGGGCCAGCGAGCTCTTGCCGCAGCCGCTCTCGCCGACGAAGGCCACTGCCTCGCCGCGGGCCAGCGAGAAGCTCACACCATCCACCGCATGCACGGCGCCGACGCGCAAGAAGCCCCACTGGCGCAGCTCGAACCAGGTGTGCAGGTCGCTGACCGCGAGCAACGGCGCCTCGGCGGACTCCCGGTGGAAGACGGCCCGGGATACTGCCATCACCCCTCCCCCTGTCGAGTGGATTCGTCATGTAGCCAGCAGCGCACCCGGTGCCGCCCGCCGAGGCGGATCACCTCGGGGTCGTAGGCGCAGCGGGCGAAGCGATGCGGGCAGCGCGCGGCGAAGCGGCAGCCGCTCGGCGGGTCGAACAGGCTGGGCGGCTGGCCGGGGATCGCCTCGGGCCGGCTGCGCTGGCGCAGCCGCGGGACGCTGGCCATCAGCATCCGCGAATAGGGGTGCGCCGGCTCGGCGAAGAAGGCGTCGGCGTCGGCCACCTCGACGAACTGGCCGGCGTACATCAGCGCCACCCGGTCGGCGAGCTCACTGGAGGTCGCCACGTCGTGGGTGATCAGGATGAAGCTGGTACCGAGTTCACGTTTGATCGCTTTCAAGGCATTCATGATGCTCGCCTGGGTCAGCACGTCCAGCGCCGAGGTGGGCTCGTCGAGGATCACCAACTCCGGCTCGGCGACCAGCGCCATGGCCAGCACCGCGCGCTGGCGCATGCCGCCGGAGAGTTCGAAGGGGTAGCGCGACAGGAAGTCGGTGGACACCCCGACCAGGCCGAAGACCTCCGCCGCCCGCTCCAGCGCCCGCCGCCGCGACCAGCCACGCAGCACCCGCAGCGGCTCGGCGACCTGCTCGCCCACCCGCACCACCGGGTTCAAGGCATTCATCGAGGCCTGCATCACCAGCGCCATGCGCGACCACTGCACCTCGCGCCGGAAGCGCTCGTCGGGCAGCGCCGTCACCTCGGTCTCGCCCAGCATGACCCGCCCGCCGGCATGCTGGACGTTGCGCGGCAGCACCCGCATCAGGGCCTTGGCCAGCGAGCTCTTGCCGCAGCCGGACTCGCCGAGCACCACCAGCGCCTCGTTGCGCTTGAGATCGAAACCGACGCCGTCCACGGCGCGCACCACGCCGCGCCGGGTTCGATAGTGCAGGTGCAGGTCCTCCACCTCGAGTAGCGGACGAACGCTCATCACAGGCTCCTCAGTCGCGGGTTGAAGACCCGGTCCAGGGCGAAGCCGAGCATCGCGAAGCCCAGCCCGGTGACCATCAGCAGCACCGCCGGCGCCACCACCCAGTAGTAGTAGCCGTTGTAGAGCGCACTCTGCGACTGGGCGTCGTTGAGCACCTTGCCCCAGGTCGGCAGCACCGGATCGCCCAGCCCCAGCACCGCCAGCGACGCCTCCAGGAACACGAAGGTGGGAATCAGGGTGACGAAGGTGGGGATCAGCACCGGCAGGATGCGCGGGATCATGTAGCGCATCACGATGCGCAGGTTGCCCGCGCCGTAGGCCTGGGCCGCCTCGATATAGGGCGCCTCGCGGATCGGCAGCAGCATCGCCCGGTACATCTTGATGCTGGCGCTGAAGATGCCGAGCACCACCACCACCCCGAGCATCAGCCAGATGCTGGTGGAATAGAGGGTGCCGACCATCACCAGGATCGGCAGCACCGGCAGGATCATGTTCACCTCGGTGAGGCGCTGGATGACGGCGTCGACCCAGCCGCGGTACCAGACCCCCACCGCGGCGATGATCAGCGTGATGAGGGTGGTGCCCACCGCCGCCAGCAGGCCGAACGCCAGCGCCACCGGCGTGCCCCACAGCAGCGCCAGGCTGAGGTCGCGCCGCTGGTGGTCGGTGCCGGCGATGCCGTGCACCCGGCCATAGAGCACCAGCTCGGCGTCGATGCCGGCCCGGTCGTCGAACACCACCGCATCCAGCAGCAGCCGGTAGCGGCCCGGCTGGACCCGTGGTACCGCCTCGCCGTCGGGCTCGGCCAGCAGCCCGATATGCGGCACCCTCCCACCCAGCCGACGCTCCAGGGCCCGGTCCTGGGAGATCGAGACGCGGTCCTCACGGCCGATGCGATGCCCGCCCAGCGAGAGCTCCCGGCCGTCGGGGGTCTGCCACAGCAACCGTGCGAAGGGCCGCTGCGCATGCCCCTCGGCACGCAGGAAGAGGTTGATCTCGCTGGGGAAGCCGGCGTAGTCGTAGTCGAAGGCCAGGGGAATGCGCAGGCGGCGACCGCCCTCGAAGGGCATCACCTCGACCTCGGCGGCGTCACCGGTGACGATCAGGGTGCGCGGCTGGCGGCCACCGGTCAGGCGATCGAGCCATACCGGGCCGGCGTTGACCGGGTGCAGCCGCCAGGGCTCGCCGCCCCGCCACTTGTCCAGCGCCTCGGAGTAGGGAATGGCGATCACGGTGTAGAGCGACAGCCCCACCAGCACGGCGATGATCGCCATGCCCACCAGCGCCGAGGGGTAGCGGCGCAGCTCCCCCCAGCCATCGCGCCACCGCCCGCCCGTCATCGCCGCTCTCCCTCGAGGCGCACGCGCGGGTCCAGCAGCGCATAGAGGATATCGAGCAGGAACACCGTCACCGCCAGCAGGTAGGCAAAGATCACCACGGCGCCGATGATCACCGGGGTATCCCGGTGGCCGATGGCCTGGAACAGCAGCGACCCCAGCCCCGGCCAGTTGAACACCTGCTCGAGGATGATGGCGCCACTCCACAGGCCGATCAGCATCAGCAGGAAGCTGGTGATGATCGGCGACAGGGTCGGGCGCAGGATGTAGCGACGCTCGATCAGGTGCGACGGCAGCCCCTTGGCGCGCGCCATCTCCACGTAGTCCTCGCTGGAGTGGATCAGGAAGAAGGTGCGCCAGGAGTAGATCGAGACGAAGATCGACGACAGGAACATCGCCGTCAGTGGCAGCAGCATATGCCGCACCAGGCTCGCCGCATAGGCCCAGGGGCTCTCCGGGGGCGGCGCGGTGACCATGCCGCCGGCGGGCAGCAGCGGCATCAGGAAGGCGAACACCAGGATCAGGAAGATGCCGTAGAACCACCCCGGAGCCGCCGAGGTGGGCGCCAGGGCGATCACGCTGCGGTCCAGCGCACTGCCGTAGCGTCGCGACAGCGACAGCGCGATGAACACCGAGGTGAAGAACACCAGCAGGTTGGCGCTGCCGAACAGCAGCAGGGTCGCCGGCAGCCGCTCGACGATGATGTCGTAGACCGCCCGCGAGCCGAGGTCGCTGTGCATCTGCTCGGCCCGCCCCAGGTCCAGGCGCATGGCGCGCTGCAGGTAGTCGATGCTGCGCACCACGAACGGCTGGTCGAGGCGCAGCCGTTCCACCTCCAGCGACACCCGGCGCTCGATCAGCGCGTTGCGCTCCTCGGGGGGCATGTCCTGGAGGGCCGGATCGGCGCGCACCGCCTCGGCGGCCTGGCTGCGGATCTGTACCAGGCGCAGCTCGTCCACCTGGCCGCCCATGTTGGCGATGAGGATGGTCAGGTAGACACCCACCAGCACGGTCAACAGCAGCGCCAGCAACCGCTTGACGGCGTAGGCCAGCAGGTGGCGCAGGTCGCGCCACAGGCCGCGGCGCCGCGTCGCGAGGGGAGCCTTGCTCATGGCGAGCCCTCCCTGCCGCCGGGCGATACCGTGGCGAAGACGTGGGAGGCGAAGGCCGGCAGCGCCACCCGGCGGCTGGTCACCGCCAGCTCCAGGCTGTTGGCCCCGATCCCCAGGGCCGCCACCGCTTCCGGCGACAGCTCGACTCCCCACAGGCCGTCATCGAGCGCCTCGGCCTCGCCCCGCCGGGCCAGTTCGCCGCGACCATCGAAGAGCAGGAACTGCACCTTGTCGATGCCCTCGGCGGCATAGGGCTCGCCGTCGAAGGTCACGGCGAGACGGAAGTCGGCGTCCTCCCCGATCGCCACGACCAGGGGCCCGTCGAGGTCGAGTTCGGGGATCTCCGGGCGGGAAAAGTGCAACCACTTGTCGGACGGGTCGGGGAAGTCCGCGAAGCGACGCAGCACCAGGCTGCCCTCCACCGGATGGACCGAATGCAGCTGGAAGGGGCCGTTGCCGACCCAGAAGTGGCCACGTGCGGTATACCAGTCGGTCAGTGCCCGGTAGCGCGCGGCGACTTCTTGCGTGTCGAGCGACACACCCAGGGCGTCAGGATAGAGCCGGGTATTGCGCTCGCGCGCCCGGCGCAGCTGGCGTTCCAGGACCGACAGGCTGGGTCCTGCCACCAGGCTCATCCAGTCCACCCCCAGCCGGTCGGCCTTGTTCGACGAGAACGCCAGCTCCCCGCTGTGCTCGGCGAGGATGCCCAGCGTCAGGGTGTGCCAGGGGATCGGCACCGGTGCCCGCTGCGCCACGATGGTCTCCGCATCGGGATAGATCTGGTCGCTGTAGATATCGATGACCAGCGGGTCACGGGAGACGATGCGCCAGCCGCGGAAATGGCGCTTGAAGGCCTCGAAGGTGGGCAGATGGGCGATATCGAACAGCCGGCTCTGCTCGTCGGCCCGCTCGAAGGTCAGGATCCACGGCAGGAGGAAGTCGGCCAGCGACAGCGTCGAGCCGTCGTGCCAGCGCTGCTCGAACAGCGTCTCCTCGTACGTCACCCGCACCCGGGTGCGCGCGGAGATGCCTTCGGGGTGCCGCTCGCCGGCGGTGACGAAACGGCCGGCCCCGGCGTCCCAGTCGAGCCAGGCCTCGTCGGGCACCGGGATCTCCTTCGCGGTCTCCACGCTCAGCCAGTCGAGGCTACGACCGACCGGCACCCCCTCCTCCACGGTCACCTCGGCGCTCTCGATGCGCTGGGGCAGGTGCAGGCCGGTGAAGGGGTCGGGCATCAGCACCGGGTCCTGGGTCGCACGCATGATCATCTGGTCGGAGGCCCAGTTGCTGCCCGCCACCGGGTTCCACGGTTCGACCAGCAGGCTCGGGGTGCCGAACACCATCTGCCCGCCCACCCGGTCGGTGTAGCGCAGGGTGTAGGGCCACAGCGCCGATCCCGACAGTCCGCCGGCCAGGTCCACGGCGACCTCGACGTTGGCCGCCCGCGCCGAGGCATTGAGCTGATCGACCAGCCAGATCCGTGCCGAATTCTCCATGGCGAGTTCGAGGGCGCGGGCCATCATCGCCTGGCGCTCCTCCCGGCTGCGATAGTCGCGCCGCGCCAGGCGGTCGCTCAGTTCGTCGAATTCCGGCGCCGGCCGGTAGGCCTGCCACAGCGGTTCGGGGCGACCCCGCGGGGTGTAGTAGTAGCTGAAGACGTCGGCCTGATCCCGCAGGATCATCACAAAGATCCAGCCGCCGGTGTAGATGTGCCAGTGCCCGGCACGCGGGTCGCTGGCGATCCACAGCCGCGAGGCCTCTTCCGCCGTGCGATAGCGCCGCTCGACGGCGAAGCCGAGGTCCTCCATCAGGTTGGCGATGTAGTCGCCGATCCGGCGTCGCTCGTCCTCGGTGCGGATCAGCACGTTCAGGCGCACCGGGGCGTCGCGGTACCACCAGCGGCCATCCGTGAAACGCGCGCCGAGTCCCTCCATCTCGCGATGGATCGCCTCGCGGGCGGCCTCGGGGTCATGGGCATAGCGCAGCTCCAGTTCGCGGGCCACGTCGGCCAGGCGGGCATAGTCGGGAAAGGCGGTGCTGATCGGCAGGTAGCGGGGAACGGCGAGGCCACCGAAGATCTCCTCGGCGATATGCCGGCGGTCCACCAGGCGATTGAGCGCCTCGCGAATCGCCGGCGCGTGGAAGGGATTGAGTTGGCCGCCCGCCAGCTCGGGGCCGGCCGGATTGAGGGTCAGTTCGCTGGAGGTGCCGTAGGAGAGGTCATAGGCGGTGTGCAGGGAGTCACGCAGGCGATGGAACACCGTGGTGCTGGAGATGCCCTGGGTGAAGAGCTGGTGGGAGCCGGCCTCGATCAGCCCGGTGACCCGGCCCAGGTCAGCCTCCCGGGTGAACACGACCTGGTCCACCAGGGCACCACGCCGCCCCGCCAGTGCCGTCGGGTCGAGCTCGCCGCCGGCGACGGGCGGGCCGCGCGACGGCCCGCTGGTCGCCGGCCACAGGGCGACGGCGACCATCGCCACGAACAGCAGAGCGCAAAACGCCAGTACGACTCCCTTCATCACGCTGTCGCCTCACTGCTGACGCCTGCCCTGGCCTGCACCATGTCCGATGATGTCACAGTAGGCGAGATGGCAAGGCCGCGGGTGAAACGCATTCAACGCTTGCCGCCCCCTTCAACGCCTCGCCAGGGTCTCCACGGCCCTGGCCAGCGCGGTGGTCAGTCGCGCCATGGTCTCGTAGTCCAGCCGGTCGTGGGTGTCGCGGGGGCCGTGGTAGTCGGAATTGCGGAAGTTGGCGGTGTCGGTGAGCATGATCGCCGGGTAACCCATTTCCCAGAAGGCCCAGTGATCCGAGCGACGTATGTCACCGATCAGCTCCGGTGCGGCCAGCCCCTCCGAAGGCATCTCGGCGTGCTCGCGGAAGGCACCAACGGCATCACGCACCAGCCCTCGTGAGCCGAGGTTGCCGACGAAGGCCACGAAGTCGCCCCGGTCGGGATAGAAATGGCCCAGCAGCGGTGGATGGCGCTGACTGCCCGGCGCGTCGATGTAGTAGCCCAGCATCTCCAGCGAGATCATGCCGACGATGTCGTCGCCCCGCGCCCGGGCGGCGCGGGCGTAGGCCAGGCTGCCCATGGCATCGCTGCCGAAGAAGGGGGCCTCCTCGTTGACGAAGGCGACCAGATGCAGCGAGCGGTCGAGCTCGGCCTCGCGCAGCAGGCGGGCCAGCTCGAGCAGCACGGCCACACCCGAGGCGTTGTCGTCGGCACCGGGGGTTCCGCGCACGGTGTCGTAGTGGGCGCCGATCACCAGGTACTCGTCCGTCACGCTGCTGCCCGGCAGGCGCACCTCGATATTGTGGAATACCCGAGCCCGAATCGGAACGGCATGCCGGAGCGGCTCGTGACCCGCCTCGCGGAAGGCCCGATCGATGGCATCGGCCGCCGCGTGAAGGCGTTCGGGCCGCCAATAGTGTCGCTCGCCGATCTCGTCGGCCAGCACCCGGACGTGCTCCCGAAGGCGCTCACGCAGGGCCTGTCCTTCGTCGTCCAGCGGAGGGGGCGTCCCCTGGTAGGAAACCCCCGGCATCTGGAACATCATCCAGTAGCCTCCCCCCAGCGCCATCAGGACCAGCAACAGCAGTCCCGCCACGAGACCGACCACCACCGTCATGCCTGCTTGACGCGTCATTGACACCTCCCGATGGCCGCACTCATCGCCCCCTACCCGCTCGGTACCGCAACCGCACCCACTGGGACAGGTAGACCAGGGCGTAGAGGCTGACGCCCAGGATGTCGGTGAGCCAGTTGGGCTGGATCAGCATGAAGGCGACGCCCAGCAGCACCAGCCGCTCGGGAATGAGGGTGGGGATGCGCACGAACCCCTGCACGCCCGCCGCGAAGGCCAGCATGCCCACCAGGGCGCTGGCGAAGATATGCACGATGTTGAACCAGCCCTCCACGTCGATCTGCAGCAGTTGGGTATTGAAGATGAACATGAACGGCAGAATGGCGGTACGCATATCGTAGACGAAGCCCTGCACCCCGGTACGGATCGGGTTGCTGCGGGCGATCCCCGCCGCGGCATAGGCGGCCAGCCCCACCGGCGGGGTGTCGTCGGCCAGGATGCCGAAGAAGAACACGAACAAGTGCGCCGCCAGCAACGGGATGGCGAAGCCGAACTGGTTGCCCAGGTTGTAGATCACCGGGGCCGTGAGGGTGGCCATCACCACGTAGTTGGCGGTGGTCGGCAGCCCCAGCCCCAGGATCAGGCTGGCCACCGCGGTGATCAGCAGCACGATGACGAACTGCGTGGTGGTGTCGAAGCCCCCCACGTCGCCGCCGAGGAACTCCACCACCGGCAGGGTGATCAGGCCGATGCCGCCGGCCATGGCCGCGCTGATGATCTGGATGATCTCGGTGAGGCGCAGCCCCACCCCGGTCTGACTGACCGAGCCGACGATGATGCCGGCGGCCGCCACCGCCACGGCGATACCCACCATGTTGCGCGCCCCGGCGATCAGGCCGTGGAACAGCGTGACCACGCCGTGCCATAGCGCCGGCAGCAGCGGTCGCCCCTGCAGGAAGGCCTTGACCGGCTCCTGCACCAGCATCAGCACCGCCAGCGCCAGGATCGCCACCATCACCGCATAGCCGGGGGTGCGCCGCACGATTACCAGGTAGTAGACCAGCACCGCCACCGGAATCAGGAAGTGAATGCCGCCGATGAAGGTCTTGAGCCGAGGCGGCAGCTCGTCCCGCGGGATGCCGTGCAGGCCCAGTTTCAGCGCTTCCAGGTGCATGATGTAGAAGAGCGCGAAATAGGCCACGAAGGCCGGAATCACCGCCGCCCGGACCACCTCGATATATGGCACGCCGACGAACTCGGCAATGATGAAGGCCGCCGCCCCCATCACCGGCGGCATCAGCTGGCCGTTGGTCGACACCGCCACCTCGCAGGCCGCGGCCTTGTAGGCGGGGTAGCCGGTACGTTTCATCAGCGGAATGGTGAAGGTGCCGGTGGTCACCACATTGGCCAGCGACGACCCCGACACCATCCCGGTCATCCCCGAGGCCACCACCGCGGCCTTGGCCGGCCCCCCGCGCAGGTGGCCGAGGAAGGAGTTGGCGACGTCGATGAAGTACTTGCCGGCGCCGGCCTTGTCGAGCATCGAGCCGAACAGCACGAACAGGAACACGAAGGCGGTGGATACCCCCACCGGCACGCCGAAGATACCCTCGGTGGTCACGTACTGCTGGCTGATGGCGCGCTGCAGGCTGGCACCGCGATGGGCCAGCAGATCGGGCACCCAGTCGGCCAGCCAGGGAACGGCCCCGCGCGGACCGACCAGTTGATAGAGGAAGAAGATCCCCGCGATCACCGCCAGCGCCGGTCCCAGGCTGCGTCGCGTCGCCTCCAGCAGCAGCAGCATGAACAGCAGGCCGATCCAGATCTCGCGAGGGATCGCCAGGCCCTGCCGCATCTGCAGGCCGTGGTAGTCGAATACCAGGTAGAGCGCGCCCAGCCCCGCCAGCAGGGCAAACAGCAGGTCGAACCAGGGCACCCGATGGACCTGGTCGTGGCGCAGGGTCGCCAGCACCGCCGCGCAGAGCAGGCCCCCGACCCCGATCGCCAACCAGCCCGGTAATGCCAGGGGAGTGACCTCGGCCACCAGCATCACCGTGGTCGCCCCCACTCCCAGACTGATGACGCCGAGCACGATGCGCTGGAACGGAGAGGGTCCCTTGCGGCCGCGAACGGCGGGAAAGACCAGGAAGGCCAGGGTGATGCCGAAGCACACATGGATCGCCCGCTGGATGACCACGTCGACCGCCAGCACGCTGGCCACCCCCAGCTGGAACAGCGACCAGGCCAGCGCCAGACCGACGATCGCCCACAGCAGGAGACCGCTGGGTACCCTGGCGCCGGTCTCGAACTCCTCGACCAGCTGCCGTGCCCGGCGCGCCGCCTCGGCATCGAACTGCCGCGCGTCCCCGGATGACGAGGCAGCCTCCTGGCGCGGATCGTGTTCGGCCATGATGGCGCCTCCCGGCAGGAACCGTCAGAAGGGGCCAGGAAGCCGCCTGCGCGGCCCCTGGCCCAGGCCGCGCGTCAGAGCAGCCCGGCCTCCTGATAGGCGCGCTCGGCGCCGGGATGCAGCGGGGCCCCGAGCCCGCTCAGGAAGTCTTCCTCGGTCAGGAGGTTGAGCGCCGGATGGATCCGGGTGAAGTCCTCCAGGTTGTCGAGGATCGTGCTGGTGATGTTGTAGACCACCTCCTCGTCGAGATCGGTGGTAGTCACGAACAGCGCCTTCACCCCGAACAGGGTGACGGCCTCGTCCTGGCCCCGATAGGTGCCGGCCGGCACCTCGGTGAAGGCGAAGTAGGGAAACTCGTCCACCAGGCTCTCGAACTCGGGCTCATCCATGGGCACGAAGACCACGTCCTGGGACGTGCTGATATCCAGCAGCGCCGCCCCGCCGATGCCGATGGTGTAGAAGAAGCAATCGACCCGGCCGTCACGCAGGAAATCGACCCCCTCGGGGGCGGTCAGGCTCTGGGCCTCGAAATCGTCCAGGCCGATGTCCAGCGCCTCCAGGGCCTGCTCCACGGTGAAGCGGATGCCGGACCCGGGATTGCCGATGTTGACGCGCTTGCCGACGATATCGCGCACACTGCTCACTCCCGCGTCACGGGCGCAGACCAGATGCAACGGCTCGGCATGCAGCCCCATCACCGTGCGCAGCCGATCCACGGCCTCGCCCTCGAAACCGGCCTGGCCTTCATAGGCCTGGAACACCACATCGGACTGGGCCAGGGCCAGGTCCAGCTCACCGGCCGCCAGGGCGCGGACATTGAAGGCCGAGCCTCCGGTGGCCTCGACCGTGGCCCGCAGGCCGATATCGGCCTGGTTGATGATCTGGGATGTCGCCCCGCCGACGGGGTAATAGATGCCCACCACGCTGGCGGTACCGATGGTCAGGAACTGGCGTTGGGCGAACGCGGGATGTGCCACGAAGGCGAGCGCCACGGCCAGGAGCACTAGGATGAGTCGTTTCATGACAGCCCCTCCCCATGCGATGGATAGGAAATCAGGCTCCCTGCGGCCCCTGCTGCCTCCCACCTCCCTCACCGCCGACACGGCCGGTGAACCCTCGCTGTCGGCGACAGGGCCGGTTCGCCGACGAGGGGGAACGAGAGGTACGATCAACTCTCAGTCTATACGCTATCGGCGCCTTGCACTGGTCAGGTGGCACAGCCGACAAGGGTTGCCCGGTGCCGGGACAAGCGCCAGAGTGCATTCGACCGGTATCGAGGAGGGAGCCAGCACATGGAACACCGAAGGAACTCGGCGGCGCCGAGCGTGCTCGTCACCGGCTGCTCCAGTGGGATCGGCCACGCCGCCGCCCACGCCCTGGGGCAGCGGGGCTGGCGGGTCTTCGCCACCGCCCGCGGCCAGGACGACGTACACAGGCTGGGCGAAGAAGGGCTGGAGGCGCTGCCGCTGGACCTGGCCTGCAGCGCGTCGATCGCCGCCTGCGTCGAGGAGGTGCTCGGCCGCACCGGCGGGCGCCTCGAGGCGCTGTTCAACAATGGCGCCTACGGCCAGCCGGGCGCCGTGGAGGACCTCTCGCGCGCGGTGCTGCGCGCCCAGCTGGAAACCAACCTGCTCGGCACCCATGAGCTCACCACCCGCGTCATTCCGGCGATGCGCGAACAGGGCGGCGGGCGCATCGTGCAGAACAGCTCGGTGCTGGGCTTTGCCGCCCTGCCCTACCGCGGCGCCTATGTCTGCTCCAAATACGCCCTGGAGGGCCTGACCGACACCCTGCGCCAGGAGCTGTACGGCACCGGCATCCACGTCAGCCTGATCGAGCCAGGCCCGATCACCAGCCGCTTCCGGGAGAACGCCTACCGCGCCTTCCTCGACAACATCGATGCCGCCGGCAGCTACCACGCCGCGACCTATCGCGCCGTGGAGGCCCGCCTGGCGGGCGGGGGCCCCCCGACGCCCTTCACCCTCGGCGCCGACGCCGTGGTAGACAAGCTGCTGCATGCCCTGGAGAGCCCGCGCCCCAGGGCGCGCTACCGCGTGACCGTGCCGACCCACCTGTTCGCGGTACTGAAGCGGCTACTCTCCACGCGGGGCATGGACCGGGTATTGATGGGGGCGACCCGGGGAGAACGGGAAACCTGAATCCGGCCGGCCACCGCCATCACGCCGTGGCCGCCCCCTCGTCCGGTAGCCCCTCGACGCTCGCCAGCAGCCGGTTGGCCAGCGCCAGCGCCACCCGCTCCTCGACGAACGGCAGGCTCAACCGACCACTGGCCAGGTAGAGCCGCAGGGTCACCACCCCGCGACGGCGCTGCAGCCAGCTCTGCTGTACCTGCAGCGACACCAGGTGCGCGGCGGGAAAGAGGCTGGTGCGCTGCCCCCAGAGACCGCGACGTACCCGCAGCCAGTCGCCCCGACACGACCAGCCCAGCGAACGCCAGCGCAGATGCGCCAGCCCGGCCGCCAGGGCGACCAGGCCCACCAGCACCGGCCCCGGGCTCCAGGCCGGCAGCCCGGCCAGCCCGTCACCCGCCACCCCGGCGAGCAGCCCCACCCCCGCGACCATGGCCAGCAGCAGGCGCAGGAACAGCACCCGGCGATAGAGCCCGGCCACCCGCTGTAGCGGCGCCGTCAGCGAGGGCGCCGCGCCCCGGCCGGGCCACAGCGATGGCACCAGCGTATTGGCCCGAGCCACGGTCAGGCCGGGGACCAGGAATCGCCGGGCCTCGGCGACCTCGCCGCCCGCCATCGCCCCGAACTGGTGACAGACCAGGTAGCCCCGCCCCAGGGCCCGACCGGGCCCGGTCTGCACCCACTCCACCACCTGCAGCCGGCGCAGGGTCAGGGTCTGTGAGCGGCGGTGCAGCAGGCCGCTCACCTGGACCTGGCGCTCGCCGTCGTCACGCAGCACATAGCCATGGAAACGCCACCAGGCCGCCAGCACCGCGAGCAGCATCAGCGCCGCCAGCGCGGCGACGAGCCCCAGTCCCACCGCCAGCGGCGGCGACGCCGGCAGCCAAGCCCAGGGGTCGAGCTGCGGCAGGCGGTCGTGCAGCCAGCGCTCCAGCGGCCGCACCAGGGGCGAGAGCAGTGCGGCGATCACCACCAGCGAGCGGCTGGTCAACCCGTGCAGCACCAGGGCCCCGGGGGTGATGGCGAAACGTTCCACCGGCGAAGGCGTCTCGTCCGCTGCCGGCGTCGGGCCGTTGCGTGACGCGGCCCCGACCAGGCGGGCCTCCAGCGCCTCGGCCAGCTCGCGCCGGATGCCGGGCAGGGCGATGGACGCCGCCTCGCCGGCCGGGGTCTCGACCTCCCACTGCACCACGCCCAGGGGGCGCATCCAGGCCGGCTGCTGCACGCTGGTCTGCTGCACATGCCGGGCCGCGACCTTGAACTCCCGGTGGACGAACAGCCCCTTCTGGATCACCAGCACGTCGGCGTCGAAGCGGAAGCGGAAACGCCGGTAGTAGAACAGGCTCAGCAGCAGCGCCACCACCAGCAGCAGGCCGCCGCCCAGCAGCGCCTCGCGCAACCCGACACGGTCGCTGACCGCGAGGCCCGCCCCGGCCGCCAGCAGCAGCGGCAGGTGCTCGCGGACCAGTGACACGCCGGTGGTCGCCAGTGTCAGCCCGATGGCCCAGGGCGAGAGGCGCTGCCACTCGGCCAGCCCGTCGTCCCCCGCGGCGTCGCGGGTCATGGCGCCTGCTCCTCCGGCGGCGCGGCCGGCCCCGCCTCCAGGCGCGCCAGCAGGTGCTGCTTGACCGCCTCGGCACGCGCGGCGGGCAGGCCCTCGAGGACCAGGTCGGCGCCACGCCCACCGGCGGTGAAGCAGGTCAGGCGCACCAGGCCGAAGGCCCGTTCCAGGGGGGTGCTCAGCGTCTCCACGTGCTGCAGGCGCACCAGCGGCAGCACCTGGGTGCGCCGGACCCAGAGCCCGCGCCGGTAGCAGAGGTCATGCTCGCGCAGCCCGTAGGCGCGACGCCGTGCCTCGAACCAGGCGAGCACGGCCATCGCCAGCCCCAGGACGGCGATGCCGACGGCCAGCCGCCCCTGCCAGTCGGCCAACGGCGGCTCCGAGAGGGGGACCAGGCTCGCCAGCACGGCCAGCAGCCACCAGCGCCAGAGCTGCTGCAGGGCCTGGCAGGGGGCCAGCCGTGGCGACACGGGCGTCAGCGGTGCCTCTTCCAGCCGGGGCAGGCGTTCGGGGTCGAGCGGGGCATTGGTGTGCGTCATGGTTCCAGAGAGTAGCAGCCGGACCGCACGTACAGATACGCGAGGGCAGGCAAGGCCCGTGACCGCCGGCGGGCCGATGCTTGCCCTGCGCGCCCTTCGCGCCTACACCTTGAGGATGGACACGTCTCCGGCACTCATCGGCCCCGGCCGTGGCCCCCTGGCGGTCGTCCGTTTCCTCGGCCTGGTATTCCTGGGGGCCATCATCGGCGCCATCGCCGCCCTGTTCGCCGTGGGTTTCGTCACCGCGGTGCTGGAACTCAACGAGCTGCTGCTGATCTCGCCGCGCAGCCGCATGATGTTCGATCACGCCGGGGCGTTGATCGCCGTCACCGTCGCGGTGCCGGCGCTCGGCGGCCTGGTCGTCGGCCTGCTCCACCTCGCCATCCCCGAACGGCGCCCCCACGCGCCCGCCGACGTGATCGCCGCCGTCCAGACCCGGCGTGGCCGGCTGCCCGCCAGGGCCGGCGGCCTGTCGGCCCTGAGCGCGCTGATCTCGCTGGGTGCCGGTGCCTCGGTGGGTCAGTACGGTCCCCTGGTGCATCTGGGGGCTACCCTGGGCTCGCTGGGGGCGCGGCTGCTGCGCCTGGGACGTTCCGACGACAACATCGCCATCGCCTGCGGGGTGGCCGCGGCCATCGCCACCGCCTTCAACGCGCCCCTGGCGGGCATCGTCTTCGCCCACGAGGTGGTGCTGCGCCACTACGCCCTGCGTGCCTTCGCCCCGGTGGCCGCGGCCGCCCTGGTCGGCTACGTGATCGCCACCAACGTGCTGGAGCGCGGGGCGCTCTTCCATGTCGCCGACACCGCCGTGCCCATGCCCTGGGAGTTCGTGGCCTTCCTCGCCATCGGCGGCCTCGGCGCCCTGGTCGCCGGGGCCTACATGCACGCCATCCTCGGCGTGACGCGCCTGGCCGGCACCCTGCCGCTCGCCCCGCCGCTGCGCCCGGCCCTGGCCGGGGCGCTGCTGGGGCTCACCGCCCTCTGGGTGCCCGACATCCTCGGCATGGGCCAGGAGACCCTGCGCTTCGCCACCATCGCCGGCGCCTTCGGCAGCGCCGAACTACTGCTGGTGCTGGGGCTCAAGATCGCCGCCACGGCGCTCTGCCTGGGCATGGGCTTCAGCGGCGGGGTGTTCAGCCCCGCCCTGGTGATCGGCACCCTGTTCGGGGCCCTGTGCGGCAGCCTGGTCGGCCAGCTCAGCGGCGCGCCCCAGGAGACCTTCGTGTTCTACGCCGTCTGCGGCATGGTGGCGGTGACGGCACCGGTGATCGGCGCGCCGCTGACGACACTGCTGATCGTCTTCGAACTCACCGGCAGCTATGCGCTGACCACCGCCGCCCTGGCCAGCGTGACCCTGGCCAGCCCCATCGCCGCCCAGCTCTTCGGCCGCTCGCTGTTCGACATCCAGCTCGAGACGCGTGGCCTGGACCTCTCGGCTGGACGCGGGCGCGCCGTGCTGCTCAGCACCCCGGTGGCCGAGCACCTGACCCGGGAGTGCGTGACCCTGCGCCCCGAGACACCGGTGTCCGAGGCGGTGACAGCCCTCGGCCAGGCCAGGCACGGCGAGGCCTATCTGGTCGACGCCGGGGGGCGGTATCGGGGCTGCGTGACCCTCGCCGACCTGGAAGCCGCCCGCGAGGCACGCGGGGGCCCGCAAGCGGTGGCCGAGGTCACCGCCGCGCAGCGACCGCTGTTGCGGCCGGACACCTCGCTGTGGGACGCCATGGCGAGGTTGCAGGACGTCACCGGCGAGGCCCTGCCGGTGGTCGACGCCGCCGCACAGGACGCCTTCCTCGGGGTGGTCTTCGAGGCGAGCATCGCCCGCGCCTACCTGCGCCACAGCGACGAGATGCGACGGGAGGAACATGGCACGGGTTGAACGATACCGACGGCCGGCCGGCGTGCCGGGGTCGACGCTGCTGTGGCTGGTGTTGCTGTGGCCGGTGTTGTTCGCGGCGCCGGCCGAGGCCGCGAGCGACGAGGTCCTGACCGTGCTGAGCTGGGGCGGCGCCTACGAGCGCGCCCAGCGCGCCGCGCTCTTCGAGCCCTACACGGCCAGCACCGGCCGGCGGGTCGAGGTGGTGCAGTACGACGGCGGGCTCGACGGCCTGCGCCGCGCCGTCGAGGCCGGCGAGGTGCCCTGGGACGTCATCGACATGACCCGCAGCGAGGCCATGGCCGCCTGCGAGGAGGGGCTGCTGCGCCCGCTCTCGCCCGCGCTGCTGGCCCCGGCCCCGGATGGCACCCCAGCGGAGCAGGACTTCCTGCCCGGCTCCTTCGGGCGCTGCGCCATCACCCACACCATCTTCGCCACGGTGGTCGCCTACCGGCGTGACGCCTTCCCCGGCAAGCGCCCCACCACCATCGCCGATCTCTTCGACCAGCAGCAGTTTCCCGGGCCCCGGGCCCTGCAGCGCACCCCGGCGGTCAACCTGGAGTGGGCCCTGCTCTCCTATCGCGTGCCCCGGGAGGAACTCTACGGCCTGCTCAGCACCCGGCGCGGCCTGAACCTGGCGCTGGAGCGACTCGGCGAGCTCGACGAGATCCACTGGTGGGAGGCCGGCGATACCCCGCCGCGGCTGCTGGCCGAAGGCCGGGTGGTCATGGCGTCGGGGTACAACGGCCGCTTCTTCGACGCCATGGTCAACCGGCGAGTGCCGATCGAGATCCTCTGGGACGGTCAGGTCCAGGAGCACGAGACCTGGACGATCCCCCGCGGCAGCCCCCACCCCGAGGCCGCCCGGGACTTCATCCGCTTCGCCACCACCACCGAGCGCCTCGCCGAGTTGGCACGGCACATCCCCTACGGCCCGGCCCGTCACTCAGCGGCCGTCCAGGTCACCACCCACCCCGACAGCGGCGTCGACATGCGCCTGCACATCCCCACCCATCCGCTGAACGCCGAACGGGCGCTGGCCAAGGACGAGGCGTGGTACGCCCGCACCCTGGGCCGTATCAACGATTATTTCGGCGACTGGCTGGCGACACGCGAGGGCGAGTAGAGCGGCGGTGCACCGAGCCCACGAGAGGAGCCGACGATGCGGGAGAACACACCATGCCTATGCCATTCCTGACCGCCTTCTCGACGAGTCGCTCGACCACCGGAGCCGTTGCCGGTGTCGTCCTGGTCGCGACGACCGGCTGTGCGTTCCCGCCGGCCCAGGCGGGCGACGCCGCTCCCCGCCACGTCGAGGGGGGCGACTACGGCCGGGTAGTGACCACCGAGTCGGCCCGTGCCCAGGCGTACTTCGACCAGGGGCTCCGCCTGGCCTACGGTTTCGCCCGCGCACGGGCCGCTCGCTCGTTCCGGGCCGCCCAGGCGCATGATCCGGATTGCGCCCTGTGCTACTGGGGCGAGGCCTGGGCCCTGGGGCCCTACCTGAACAATCCCGGCGGCGTTGGCGACCACGAAGACGCCGCCCAGGCCGCGCGGCAGGCACTGGAGCGGGCCGATGGCGTCACCTCCTGGGAACGGGCGCTGATCGAGGCCATGGCCGCGCGCTACCCGGCCCCCCCAGACGGCGACGTGGCGGCCGAGGGTTACGCCGAGGCCATGGCCGCCGCCGCGGCGACGCACGGCAACGACCCCGAGGTGCGCACCCTCCATGCCGAATCGCTGATGCTGCTGCGTCCCTGGGACTTGATCGACGAGGATGGCCAGCCGTATCCCGTCGCGCACAGGGCGATCGCGGAGCTGGAGGCCGTTCTGGCGGCAGACCTCGAGCATCCCGGCGCCTGCCACCTGTACATCCACGCGGTGGAGGCCTGGGAGCCGCGGCGCGCCGAGGCCTGCGCGGACTTGCTGGCCGACGCCATTCCCGGCGTGAGCCATATCCAGCACATGCCCTCGCATGTCTACCTGAACATCGGCCGCTACGGCGATGCCGTGCGCGGCAACCAGAAGGCGCGGATGGTGGACCAGGCCGCCCGGCACGGCGAGGCGGTCAGCGTCTATGCGGCCCACAACACGGCGATGCTGGTCTTCGCGGCCTGGATGGACGGGCAGAGCGGCGTGGCCCTGTCGGCCGCTCGGGACCTGGCCCGCGAACACCCCGCCATGGCGTTCCGCCACGAGCTGCAACTCGCCCGCTTCGGCCGCTGGAACGAGTTGCTCGAACGGACGACCGCGCCGGAGGAGCCCTTCCAGGCTGCCATGGGGCAGTTCGCGCGAGGGCTCGCCCACCTGCGCACCAACGATTCCCAAGCGGCCGAGGAGGCGCTGGAAGCCATTCGCGGCATCCGCGGGGAGACGCCCGAAGACGCCGCTTACCGCGTCGCCCTGCTCGGCATCGCCATGCACACCCTGGCCGGCGAGATCGCCGCGGCCGACGGGCGCTTCGAGGCCGCCGAGGCGTCGTTGCGCGAAGCGATCGCCATCGAGGACGGCCTCCCGTACCGTGAACCCGAACCCTGGCCGATCCCGGCCCGCCATGTGCTCGGCGCGGTACTGCTCGAGGCGAACCGGCCCGAGGCGGCCGAAGCGGTCTACCGCGAAGCCCTGGAGATCCACCCGAACAACGGCTGGTCGCTGAAGGGCCTGGCGCAGAGCCTCGCCGCCCGGGGGGAAGAGGAAGCCGCCGCCAGCGTCGAGGAGCGGTTCGAGCGGGCCTGGGCACGAGCCGACGTCTGGCTGCCGGCGTCGCGCTTTTGAACTACTCATCCAGCGTCTGCCCCGAACCGCCCATCGCGGCCGGCATGTCCTTCAGCTTGGTCAGGCCGTCGGGCAACCGCAGCACCGACTCCTGATAGTGGACATGAAGCCCCGGCGTGAACGGAAAGTCCGGAATGACCGCGGCATAGACATCGATCAGCCCCATGCCGGGATGCTCGGTCATGACATGACCGCCACAGGTCCGGCACCACTTGCGGATACTTGCCGGCGTCTTCTGGTAACTGCCCAGGTTGTCGCCCCCCTGGGTCACCTCGACCGCCTCCGGCTTCCAGAGCGTGAACGCATTCACCGGGCCGGCCGACCAGCGACGGCAGGAATCGCAATGGCAGTACCCCATCGCTGCCGGTTCGCCCTTCACCAGCAATTGCACCGCACCACAGAAACAGCTGCCCCGATACTGCTGCCCCTCGCTCATGGCTTACCTCCCGAGCCCGGTCCGGCTCACGACACCGATGCCATCTCAGTGTAGTTGCCCGGCCCGCGACCAGCAGCCGGCAGAGGGTCCGTCAGAGCCGCGACATCTCGCCGCCCGCAGCAGCAGGTTGCGCGGGGTCAGGTCGCGCTCGCAGAAGGTGCCGGCTTCCACCGTGAAGCCGGCCTCCTCCAGCAGGTGCAGTCGGTCGAGGGCCAGCCACACCTCCAGCGGACGACGAAACAGGTGGCGGACGAGTTCCAGCCGTCGCACCTCGGCCTGGCGCCGCCACCCCGCCTGCTCGGCTGTCGCCCAGTCGACGGCGGCCGGCAGCGTCAGCCCCTTCCGCTCCGCCGCCCAGCGGCAGAAGCCGGCGAAGGTCTCGGGTAGGCGGCCATAGGCGAGGCTCGGCACCGGCAGGTAGTCGTCGCGGCCGCGCAGCTGCCGCTGCAGCAGGTCGAAGCCCAGCCGCCAGGCACCGGCCCGCTCGCGGCTTCGCCGCACGTGGCGCGGAGCGGTCACGGTCTCTTGCACGGCCAGGGCCAGATCGTCACGGGACAGCTCGAGGCCCTGGCGGCCGGCCAGGTCGCGGCCGAGCCGCGAGAGCGGCCGGTAATGCTCGGCCGCGGTGCGCTGGTAGCAGCACGGCGCCAGGGTGAGCGCACAACCGCGCTCCGCGGCGAGCTCCAGCAACCGGACGTGCAGATCGCCGCAGGCATGCAGCGCAACAACGTGGGTGTCGGGCGTCAGCCACCGGGCCGCGTCCGGCGCCAGGACATCCTGTGGCTGCAGGTACACCGCCGCGCCCAGGCGGTCGGCGAGCGCCTGCCCTTCGTTACACAGTACCGGCTGCCACTCCAGCGCCGCGACATCGGTCCCGTGCCAGCGGGCCAGGGTCCGTGCCAGGTGCCCCTTGCCGGCACACCACTCCACCAGCGACTGGCCCGGCGACCACGCTACCCGGGAGACGAAGGCCTCGATCTGTCGCCACTTGCGCCCGCCCACATGCTGGCTCCAGGGACCCGGCAGGCCGGTATCCCCAGCCGGCAGCTCGGGTAGCGCCACCAGCTCGCCCAGCTCCGCGACCGGCAGCCATGACGAGAGCGGCGATGCCACGAAGGGGTCGGCCTGGAGCCTGTCGCAGGCCTCATCGGAGAGCGCCAGCAGCGTCTGCCCGAGCCCGGGAAGGTGCCCGGCCCAGGGTGGCTGGCGGTGCCGGAACGGCAACGGCCGCCAGACACCCTGCCACTCGGCGAGCAGCGCTGTGAGCCGCGTGAGGCGCTCGGCATGGGAAATCGGCAAGAGGGGGCCTCAAATGGCGTTGCGCGGCGCCATTGTCGCACAGGACAGGGGCAACGGCCTTGCCGTGGCTGCAACCTACGTCACCAGGCCCCGCCGCTCGTGCCACTCGGCGATGCTCTCCTCGGGGTAGCCGTCGAAGCACCGATCGAGGTCACGCACCTCGGGCTCCACCCAGCCGGCCTTGCTCTCCAGCAGGAGATGCACCCGCTCGGGCGGTACCGGCAGTTCGGTGTCGACCACCGAGGCGAAGGGGTGCACCAGCTCCGGCCAGCGGGGGTCAAAGACCCAGAGCGCACTGGCACAGTGCGCACAGAAATGCCGCTCGCCGGGGCTCTCCTCGCCGTCGATCACGGCATGGTAGACCTTCTTGTGCACGGCGCCCTCGATCCTGAGGGTGTCGGCACGGCCGCTGAGGTTGATGGCATAGCCGCCGCCGCCCGCGGTCTTGCGGCAGATCGAACAGTAGCAGCGCTGGTAGGGATAGGGATGCGGTGACTCGACGCTGAAGCGTACTGCACCGCAGTGACAGGAACCTTCAAGCAACATGAATTCACCTCCAACGATCACGAGAGTCGGCACGAGCGCTCCGCTCCGGGGGCGCCCTCATGCCGGATAATGGACGGCCAGCCACAGGGTGGCCCGCTCCGGTGCCGTCCACTTGACCCGGTGTTTCCGGTGAGCCGCTATCTCCAGGTGGTCGCCGGGCCCGAGCGTCACCTCTTCGCCGTCCTCGAACGCCAGGATGGCCCCGCCCTCGAGCACCAGCACCCATTCGTGCCATGACTGGTCATGCCACCCCTCGGCGGGGGAGCTGTGCCCGCGTGACACGATGCGCTCCACACGGACAGTCTCGCCACGCACAATCTCCTCGAACAGCTCGTCGTCGAGGTCGTCGGGAATCGATGCGAACAGGTTCTTCATCGGGCACTCACCTCCGCGATCTCGGCTCGGCATGTCGCCGGCGACGCCTCAGCCGTTCGACGACTGCGTCACCAGCGGCTCGGTGGGAATCTCGCCCTCCTCGCCGAGCAGTACCCGGGACAGGAAGATCGCCACCCGCTTCCCGGCCTCCTCCGGGAAGTCATTATGGCCGGCGCCCGGCACGGTGATGAAGTAGCTGGACACGCCGGCATCGGTCAAGGCGACGTCCAGGCGAACGGCCTGATCGTAGGGCACCACGGTGTCCTTGTCGCCATGCAGGGTGAGCACCGGCGGATCACCGTCGCTCACATAGGTCACCGGCGACGCCCCGACGGCCTGCTCTTCGGTCTCCGGCAGCGCACTACCCAACAGCAGCGCTTCAGGCGCCTCGGGGCTCGACCGGTCGAAGTCGCTGGGCTGATCGATCAGCGCCAGCATGTCCGTCACGCCGAAGAAGTTCACCACCGCGGCGACCTCGCTGGTCACCTCGTCGTAGGGGCCGAGATCGCCCTCCAGTTTCGGCTCGTCGCCGGTCATGCCGAGCATCAGGGCGAGATGGCCGCCGGAACTCCGGCCCCATACGGCCAACCGGTCAGGATCCAGGCCATGGGCATCGGCATTCGCCTTGATCCAGCGAATCGCCGCCTTGCCATCGTGCAGCTGAGCGGGCCAGGTGGCCTCTTCCGACAGGCGATGGCCCACCGACACCGCGGCATACTCGCCACTGCGCACGAAGGGCATCACGTGGGCGGCGCCATCGGCCTTGTCGCCCCGGGACCAGCCACCGCCGTGGAAGAACACGATCACCGGCAGTGGTTCGTCGGCCGGGTCTTCCGGCAAGTAGAGGTCGAGACGCTGGCGGGGATTGTCGGTCTCCGCATAGGGGACGTCGAGCTCGAAGGTAATCGGCTCCTGCGCGAGCGCTTCCAGCGTCATCGCGCCGGTCGTGCCCGGGTCCCGCGTGTCGGTATCGGGTTGGGCGCATGCCGCGTTGACGCCCAGGGCGAGTACCAGGGCACTCAGAGCGAATCGGATCATCGAATGTCTCCTGGATGGCTACCCTATCGAGACAGCCAATCCGAGCGAAGGTTGTCGGGCCAATGACTCTCGAGGTGCCCGCCTGCCTCGGCCCGTGCCGGCTAGGCCAGCAGCTGAGGCTCCAGCCAGCGTCGCAACTGCGCCCCCTGCAACAGGCCCGGCTGGCGAGCCACCTCGTGGCCCTCGCGGAATACGATCAGCGTAGGGATACTGCGGATGCCGAAGCGCCCGGCCAGTGCCGACTCGGCCTCGGTATCCAGCTTGGCGAAACGGATCCGCGGCTCCAGCTCGCGCGCCGCTGCGGCGAAGATCGGCGCCATCGTCTGGCACGGCCCACACCAGCTGGCCCAGAAATCCACCACTACCGGCAGTCCACTGCGCTCGACCAGGGCACGGAAATTGCCAGCGGTCAGCTCGACCGGCTCACCGGTGAAGAGTGCTCGCTTGCATTTGCCACACAGCGGGGCGTCATGCAGCCGTGCCTGACCGACACGGTTGACGGCGCCACAGTGCGGGCAGCCGAGGGTCAATGATTCGGGCATGGCACGGCTCCTGTGGGAAAGTGAGGTCGACTCCAAGATGGTGATGCTGGCACCACACATCAAGGCTACCTCATGCCCGGGCCAGGCACTCCAGGTATCGCTCCGGCATTCGGGGCCACCGCAGACGCTTCAGGCCCGCCCAGAGGCTCACCTGGTTGGCGGTCAGCACCACCCGCCTGGCTTGCCGGTTCATCGTTGCCAGCCACCGCAGGGTGTTGACCGCGGTATCGGGAACCAGCAGCGGCACACCGGACTCCCCATGGTCCCGGCCGAAGGTGCGCACCGCTTCGGTGATGTCGAGCCGATGCGAATCCGCCGCATAGGGGCAGTCGAGTACCTCGAGATGCCCGACCTCCACGCCACCTTCCCCCAGGAACCGTACCAGGCGACGGGTCACGTCCTCCGGGTAAGGGCTCAGCAGATCCACGCGGCGCTGGCCCAGAGCCGACAGCGCCTCATGAAAGGCGAGCGCCGTACTGGTCACCGGTACGCCCAGCGCCCTCCCCAGCGCGTCTGCCTGAGCCCTGGCCCACGCGAGCCCGCCGATGAAGCTGCCGCTGGTGCAGGCCCACACGACGGCCTGCGCCCCGGAGCGGCGGACCAGTGCCTCACCCACCGGCGACAGTCGATCCACCGCCCCCAGCGCCGTCAAGGCCGCCGGTTCATGGTGCCCGTCGCTCGGAATCTTTCCCACCTCGATCCGGGGCAGGTCCGCGGCGGCGGAAGCCCCTGGCGTGCCCAACCCATACCACTCGTAATCGGTCGGCCCGTCCTCGGGAAGCAGGATTCCCAGGCACTGATCAGGCGACATCGTCGTTCTCCCCGTCGGTCGATGCTGTAGCCGCGCCGGACCAGCATAGCGTGTTGTCCCGGACTCGGCAGGAGGGGCCGGCGGTTAGGCCCCGGCCCGCCGAGGTGATATCGTCCCTTCCGTTCACCCATCAGGAGGCGTCATGTCACAGAAGATCTACTGCACCGCCGGTTTCAAGCCCAGGCCCGGCAGGGAAGAAGCCGTGTTCAGGGCGCTGCAGGCGCTGGAGCCCAACGCCCACCGCGAGGACGCCTGCCTGCTCTATACCGTGACGCGCCATATCGACAACCCCTTCGCCCGGGGCCAGAGCTACCCCATCGTCTTCCACGAGATCTGGGCCAACCGAGACGCCTTCGAGGCCCACTGCCAGCGCCGCGAGATCCGCGCGTTCTTCGAGGCGCACCTCGAGTCCCCCGACGGCGACATCGAAGACGCCAACGTCTGCGTCTACACCGACGAGCCGGTCGACTACGACGCCCCGCAGGTGTAACCACCATGCCCCATGTCGACGTCACGGTCATCTCCGACGCCATCTGTCCCTGGTGTTTCATCGGCAAGCGCCACCTGGCGCTGGCCCTGGCCGACCTGCCCGACGATATCGCCGTCAGCGTGGCGTGGCAGCCCTTCGAGCTCAACCCGGCGATGCCACCGGGCGGCATGTCGCGCCGCGACTACCGCACCGCCAAGTTCGGCTCCTGGGAACGCTCCCTGGAGCTGGATGCCCAGGTGGAGGCGGCCGCCCGCCGTGCCGGGATCGAGATCCACCACGAGCGCATGACGCGCACCCCCAACACCTTCGCTGCCCACCGGCTGATCTGGCTGGCCGGCAGGCATGGCGTGCAGCAGTCGGTGGTCGACGAGCTGTTCGCGCGCTATTTCGTGAACGGCGAGGATATCGGCGATGCCCGCGTGCTCGCCGACGCCGCTGATGCCGGAGGCCTGTACGGCGTGGACGTGCCAACGTTTCTCGAGAGCAGAGAGGGGGTGGCCGAGGTGCGTGGCGCGCTGGCCCACGCCCGCCGGCTCGGCATCGGCGGCGTGCCGATGTTCATCATCAATGGCCAGACCGCCCTGTCGGGTGCCCAGCCCCCCGAGGTGCTGCGCGAAGCCATAGTCGGGGCCAGTTGAGCGCCGCCTATCGACATCGCCGCTGCTCCGCGATCCTCGGGGCGCCCACAGGGTGGAGACCGCGAGCACCGCGGCAACCGCAGGCGTTCCCGACTCGAGCGGATGGCGCGCCCCGAATGGGCCAGACTAGGGGGAGGATCAGGGCTATCGCAGATGGCGGTAACGCTTGACGCTGTTCCGGCGACAGGTCTGCGAGGGGGCGCTGTGAACCCCTCCCTGGGCGATTCCATCCATGGAATAGGCCCCCTCTTCGACCTGTCCCCGGCGCCTCTCGCTTTGGGTAACTGCGATTGCCCGGGGGGAGGATGCTCTGCCTTGAACTGACGAGGGGGTATCGGTCATGCCTACGCGCACCCTGCTGGCCCTGATGGTCGCCGGCCTGTGCCTGCTTCCCGGAGCCGCACAGGCAGCGACCATGGAGGTGGAAATCACCGAATGGGAAGTGCCCTGGGAGAACACGCGGCCACGCGACCCTTGGGTGTCGGGCCCCGACCGGGTCTGGTTCGTCGGCCAGCGTGGCGACTACCTCGGCCGCTTCGACCCGCAGAGCGGCGAGTTCCAGCGCTACGAGCTGGACGATGGCGTCGGCCCGCATACGGTGATCGCCGATGAACGCGGCGCCTGGTACGCCGGCAACCGGGCCCGGCACATCGGCCTGCTCGACCCCGACAGCGGCGATATCGAGCGCCTGATGCTGCCGGGCGACGGCACCCGCGACGTCCACACCATGGACTTCGCGAGCGACGGCGATATCTGGTTCAGCGTATCGCGTGGCAACCAGCTCGGGCATCTCGAGGCTCGGAGCCTGACGATGACCTTGCACGAGGTGCCGACCCCGGGGGCACGCCCCTACGGCCTGGTAGTGGACGCCGATGACCGCCCCTGGGCGACCCTGTTCGGTTCCCACAAGCTGGCGACGGTGACCGATGGCGAGGTCGAGGAGATCGAGCTGCCCCGCGATACGGCGCGCCCGCGCCGGCTGGCCGTGACCGACGACGGCAGCATATGGTACGTCGACTATCTCGGCGGCTACCTGGGCCGCCTTGATCCGGCCAGCGGCGAGGTCGACGAATGGCCGACCCCGGCCGGCAGGGCGTCGCGCCCCTACGCCATGGCCGCGGATGATCGGGGGCGCCTGTGGTTCGTCGAGACCGGCGTGCAGCCCAATCGCTTCGTCGGCTTCGACCCGTCCAGCGAGACCTTCACCGAGCCGGTGGAGATCGCCAGCGGCGGCGGTACCGTGCGTCACATGGTCTTCGATGCCGAGAGCCGCGCCATCTGGTTCGGCACCGATGCCAACACCATCGGCCGCGCCCGGCTGCCATAGGGCGGGGGCGGCCACCGATCGGGCCGCCTCGCCGGCCCCTGTGATTCCTCGATACATCCCTTCTCTTCCCGGAGGCCCGGACCATGAACACACCCGCCATCGCCGTCACCCGAACGCCTCTGGTGGCCGTCTATGGCACGCTGAAGCGTGGGCTGCGCAACCACCACTGGCTCCATGGCGCCGACTTCCTGGGCAAGGACTTCCTCACCACGGCCACGCTCTATGACCTCGGGCCCTTCCCGGGCGCCAAGCCGGAGCCCTCCCGGGGCATCGAGGTCGAAGTCTTTCGCGTCACGGCCCAGCAACTGGCCGGGCTCGACCGGCTGGAAGACTACCGCGTCAGATATCCGAAGCACGGCGATTTCGACCGCGCCATTCACACGACCGCATTCGGGCCCGCCTGGCTCTATCTCTACAACCACGAGGTGGCGGGATGCAGCGTGATCCGCGAGGGTCCCTGGTTCCCGCGCTGCCCCGGAGGCCGCCGCACTGTGGTATAACGAGCGGCTCCGCAAGGACACGCCGATACACCACAAGGAGCATACCGTGGGACGACTCTTCTCTCTCATCATCATCGCCGGCCTGGCCTATGGCGGGCTCTACGTTTACTACGGCGTGGCCGTCAAGCAGGAGGTCAAGCAGGCGATGGCCGACCGCGGCCTCACCGCCCTCGAGGTGGAGCGTATCGACTATGCCCCGCTGGCCCCGCTGAGCACCCGGGCGACGGTCTCGGCCGACGTCACCTACCGGGGTGCCGAGGCCACGGTGGAACTCCGCCTCACCGGCCACCCGCTGTTCTCCGACGAGCTGCGCATGGAGCTGGACGGGTTGCAGACGCTGCGGCTACGGATAGGGAGCGGTGACTAGACACGGGCGGGCATGTCGACCCGGAACAGGGACGTCATGCTATCCTTCCCGGACCTTCAACCGGCATCCATGCCGACCTTTCAGGAGAGCAACATGGCCAGGGCAACCGCACGTCATATTCTGGTGGACAGCGAGGCGAAGTGTCAGGAACTCAAGGCCGAGATCGAGGGCGGCCGCGACTTCGCCGAGGTCGCACGCGAGCACTCCACCTGCCCTTCCGGTCGCCAGGGGGGTGATCTGGGCAGCTTCGGCCCGGGCCAGATGGTCCGCGAGTTCGATGAAGTGGTGTTCTCGGGCGAGCTGAACAAGGTGCACGGCCCGGTGAAGACCCAGTTCGGCTACCACCTGCTGGAGATCACCAGCCGGACGTGAGCCGTTGCTGCCGAGCGAGTTCCGAACGCCGCGCGTGGGTGACCGCCGCGGCGTTCGTCATGGCGGGCGAGGGATCGTGTGTCGCCGACCATCCCGCGCTAGGATGGGAATGCTTCGCCACTCACTCCAACAGGATTTACCGATGAACGACGATACCTTTCACCAGAGCATCCGCAGGCTGTTGAAGAACGTGGGCGTGAACTCCCAGCAGGCGATCGAGCAGGCCGTGCAGCAGGCACTCGCCGAGGGCCGGCTCAAGGGTGACGAGTCGCTGCCGGCGAGCGTGCGGGTGCAGGTCGCCGGCCTGGAGCTCGATCTCGAGTTCGAGGGAGACATCACCCTTGAGTGAGGCACCGATGATTCGCGTCGAGGGTATATCGAAGACCTTCGCCGGGGGCTTCCAGGCGCTGAAGAGCGTCGACCTGGAGATCCGCCGCGGCGAGATCTTCGCCCTGCTCGGCCCCAACGGCGCGGGCAAGACCACCCTGATCAGCGTGATCTGCGGGCTGGTCAACGCCAGCGCCGGTCGGGTGCTGGTGGATGGCCACGACAACGTGCGCGACTACCGTGCCGCCCGCCAGCTGATCGGCCTGGTGCCCCAGGAGTTGACCAACGAGGCCTTCACCACGGTGTGGGACACGGTGACCTTCAGCCGCGGGCTGTTCGGCAAGCCGAAGGACCCGGCGCACATCGAGAAGGTGCTGCGGGCCCTGACCCTGTGGGAGAAACGCGACAACCGCCTGCTGGAGCTCTCCGGCGGCATGAAGCGCCGGGTGCTGATCGCCAAGGCCCTGGCCCACGAGCCCCTGGTGCTGTTCCTCGACGAGCCCACCGCCGGGGTCGACGTGGAACTGCGCCGCGAGATGTGGGAAGTGGTCCGCGAGCTACGCCACCAGGGGGTGACGATCATCCTCACCACCCACTACATCGAGGAGGCCGAGGAGATGGCCGACCGCATCGGCGTGATCCGCCGCGGCGAGATCGTGCTGGTCGAGGAGAAGGCGGCGCTGATACACAAGCTCGGCAGCAAGGAACTGACCCTGCACCTGCACGAGCCCTTGGACAGCGTGCCGGAGTCGCTGGCCGGCCACGCGCTGTCTCTCACCGACGACGGCCATGCCCTGGTCTACAGCTACGACGCCGCCAGCCAAGAGCAGGGCTCGACCATCTCTGGGCTGCTGGCCGACCTCGAGGCGGTGGGGCTGCGGGTCAAGGACCTGCATACCCGCCAGAGCTCGCTGGAGGACATCTTCGTCAGCCTGGTTCGGGAGCGTGCATGAACCTGCAATCCGTCAAGACCCTCTATCTCGCCGAGATGGCCCGCAGCCTGCGCACCGTGCTGCAGAGCATCGTCTCGCCGGTGATCTCCACCTCGCTCTACTTCGTGGTGTTCGGCGCGGCCATCGGCACGCGCATCACCGAGGTCGACGGCGTGAGCTATGGCGCGTTCATCGTGCCGGGCCTGATCATGCTGATGCTGCTGACCCAGAGCGTCTCCAACGCCTCCTTCGGCATCTTCTTCCCGCGTTTCTCGGGCTCGATCTACGAGATCCTCTCGGCGCCGATGTCCTACTTCGAGGTGGTGGTCGGTTATGTCGGTGCGGCGGCCACCAAGTCGCTGATACTGGGCGCCATCGTGCTGGTCACTGCGCGGCTGTTCGTGCCCTACTCCATCGACCACCCGATCATGATGCTGCTGTTCCTGGTGCTCACGGCGGTGACCTTCAGCCTGCTCGGCTTCATCATCGGCATCTGGGCCGACGGCTTCGAGAAACTGCAACTGGTGCCGCTGCTGGTGATCACTCCGCTGACCTTTCTCGGCGGCACCTTCTACTCCATCGAGATGTTGCCCCCCTTCTGGCAGGCGGTGACCCTGGCCAACCCGGTGGTCTACCTGATCAGCGGCTTCCGCTGGAGCTTCTACGGCATCAGCGACGTCAGCCCGGTGATCAGTCTGGGCATGATCCTGCTGTTCCTGGGCGTCGCCCTGGCGGTGGTGGCCTGGATCTTCAAGAGCGGCTATCGACTGAAGCCCTGACGCGGGGGTTCTTGATATCAGCCCTGACGCGGGGGTTCTTGATATCAGCCCTGATCCGGGTTTCGACGACAGCCCCGAGGCGGGTATCATCGCGCCTCGCCAACCCGCCAGGAGCCCCCATGCCGATTCTGCACAGCATCGTCCATCGCATCGACAAGGAGACCGGCGAGACGCCGGCGACGCTCGCCCCGGCCACGGTCGAGCTGGCCCCCTCGCCCGCCCAGGACGACCTGCTGGAAGGCATCAACAAGGCCTACCACGCCAAGCCCAAGGCCTGGGGCCACTTCCTCGCCGACGCTGACGAGGAAGACGCCGGAAGCGGGTCCTCCGCCTTTCCCGCGTCACTGGTCGCCTATCTCGAGGACGAGCGGGACTTCGTCGCCTTCAGCCGTGAGCTGGGGGAGCGCATCGCCGCCCTGGTCGCTGCCCACCTGTCGCTCTCCGGCCACCTGCTGGTGGCCCATACCCGGCAGGGCGATACCGAGACCCTGACCCTGGCACTGCTGCACCATCGCGAGGGCTTCGGCATCGGCGACGACCTGGCCGTCGCCCCGGTGCGCCAGCTTAACCTGAGCCAGATGAGCCTGGCCGCGCGGCTCAACCTGAGCCAGTGGCGCGGCGACTCGCCCTCGAAGCAGTACCTCTCCTGGACCCGCGACCGCGGCGGGCGCAAGCTCGCCGAGGGCTTCGCCGAGCTGCTGGGTGCCACCGAAGGCGTCGACGCCACCGGCGAGACCCGCACCCTGCTCAAGGCCTTCAGCGACTACGTCGAGAGCGAGGACATGCCCGAGGAGCGGAGTCGCGAGAAGACGGAGGCGCTGATCGGCTACGCCAGCGACCAGGCCAGCCGCGGTGAGCCGATGACCCTGGAGGAGCTCTCGGAAGTGCTCGACGAGCAGCAGCCGAAGGCCTTCTTCGACCATATCCGCAACGCCGATTACGGCCTCTCGCCGGAGATCCCGCCGGACAGGAAGACCCTCCACCAGTTCCGCCGCTTCACCGGCCGCGCCGGTGGTGTCTCGATCAGCTTCGACTCCCACCTGCTCGGTTCCAGCATCGAGTACGACGAGGCGGCCGACCGGCTGATCATCAAGCAGGTGCCCAAGCAACTACGCGAGCAGCTCAAGCGGCAGGGTGGATGACGTCCTCACCAGTGGACCAAAGTGTGAGGCCGCCGACACGCCTGATTTTTTTCATCCTCGGTCTGAGCCCGATCTCGCGAACCCGGTCCGAGGGGCTCCATACCGACATGGCGCAAGTGCTTAACCAGACGGGAAAAGCTGGGAGATAATGGGAAACAAGGCTTAGTACTCCGCTCATTCATCGACTGTCGGCATTCTCTTACAACCGGCGTTAGGTTCTGCCCGAGAGGCCTCTCGGGTCGCTGGCAGATCGCACCGTTCTTGGCCATGCTTGTTCCGGTGCCCTCAATCAAGTTAGATGCCGGCGCTCTCCGAACCGGCAAGATCACAACACGACGGAAGGCATCCGGCACACCGTTGCCGATCCAGGTGGATGCCGCGACCTCAAGGAATGTGCCGCATGGCTGCTGGCAAGACAGACACTGGGGGTTCGACTGAACTGGGCTGGCGTGCCGAGTTTCATGACTCGGCCCTGGAAGCCCTCTTCCGCCGTACCATGCAGGCACATGATGCCTGCCAGATGCGCCACGCCCTGTGGGTTGCCGCCGGACTGTTTCTCGCCTTCAGCGTGGCCGACTACCACCTGCTGGGCTTCAGCAACGCCTTCTTCGTCCTGATCACCACGCGAACATCGGTGGCACTGGCCTGCATACTGCTGGCCCTCGCGTTGAGGAAGCGAACCGCCCTGGCGCAACGCCCCCTGCCGATCAACCTGATCTGCCTGCTCGGCATCAGCACCCTGCTGCTGACCATCCCGCTGCGACCCGCCCCGGACGGTATTCATCTCGCCTCGATCGTGGTCGCCAGCATGGCGCTCTACCTGTTCGTGCCCAACCGGCTGCCCTGGATGTTGATCTGGAATGTCTACCTGGTCACCGGCTTCGCCATCGTCGTGCCGCTGTGGGATCCCCTTCCCGGCGGACTGATGGCCACCAGCCTGCTGCTGCTGGGGTTCGTCAACCTGCTGGGCTGGATGAGCGTGCTCCGCCTGAACCGGCTGCAGCGTGAGCAGTTCGCCTCGCTGCTGGAAGAGCGCGCCATCAATCGGCAGCTACAGTCCGAGATCGAGGAGCGCAGCCAGCTGGAGGAGCGGCTGCGTTACATGGCCTGCACCGACGACCTGACCGGGATCGCCAACCGCCGCCGCTTCTTCGAGCTGGCCGAGCGGGAGTTGCGCCGCGCGCAGCGCGACCACTCACCCCTGGTGCTGTGCATGGTCGACATCGACCTGTTCAAGAGCCTCAACGACCGCCATGGTCATGCGGTGGGCGACATCGTGCTGACGACCGTGGCGAGCTGCTGCCAGTCGGTACTGCGCGAGACCGACATCATCGGCCGCTATGGCGGCGAGGAATTCGTCATCGCCCTGCCCAAGGCCAACCTGTATACCGCCACGACCATCGCCGAACGGTTGCGCGAGCGGGTCGCCAGCCTGTCGCTGCCGATGGTGCCCGATCGGCATGCGCTGTCGGTGACGGTGGGCATCAGCCGGGTCGAACCCGGCGAGACACGGCTCGACCCGGCCCTGCTGCGTGCCGACCAGGCCCTCTACGACGGCAAGGCCCGGGGCCGCAACTGTGTGGTGGTCGCTCACCACGGCCCCTCGCTGTCTGCCATGGAGGCCTGATTGCGGCATCAGAGCTCGATGCCCCGGTCCGGCACGAACCGTGCCGGCTCGAATTCGCCGGGGTAACCGCCGGGCGCGAGGTGCAGGTCCGGGAGGCTTCTCAGGCGCATTCCCACTCTCCTTGAAACGATGGCAGCGACCCCGGGGAGGCGGTTGCCGGGTCGCGGTGTTCCGAACTAGCTTGAGTGCCAGACCGTCATGCGTCGAGATGAAGGCTTATCACATTTCGGCACAAGGATCTCTTGCCATGCAGGACGAGGAACGAGGGACTCGGCAAAGGCCGGTGGTGGTGATTACCGGTGCCGCTGGCGGCATCGGCACCGCCCTGACGCGCAGCCTGAAACGCGACTACCGGATCATCGGCCTGGACATGCGGCGCGCCGAAGAGGCGGACGACAGCTACGAGTTCGATCTCACCTCGGCCGATTCCGTCAGGCAGGCCATGGAGCGGCTGGCCGACCGCCATGGCAAGGACATCGCCGCCGTGGTCCATCTCGCGGCCTATTTCGATTTCACCGGCGAGGCATCGCCCCTCTACGACAAGGTCAACGTTCAGGGCACGCACAACCTGCTGGCCGCCCTGGGGGGCCTGAACGTGGAACGGTTCATCTACTCGAGCACCATGCTCGTCCACGAGCCCCAGGTCCCGGGCAGGAAGGTGTCCGAGGATACCCCGCTGGCCCCGACCTGGGCCTATCCACGGTCGAAGGCCGAAACGGAAGCGGTCATTCGTGAACAGGCCGGCGACATGCCCTATACCCTGCTGCGGCTGGCCGGGATGTACGACGAAAGCACCTGCGTCCCCACCCTTTCCCATCAGATAGCGCGTATCTACGAGCGCAACCTGAAGAGCCACCTGTACGCGGGCAATACCGGCGCCGGTCAGGCATGCCTCCACAAGGACGACATGATTGATGCCTTCCGACGCACCATCGACAGGCGCCATGACCTGCCGGCGGAGAACGAGATCCTGATCGGCGAGGAGCATAGCCTCAGTTACGAGGCGCTGCAGAACCGGCTCGGCGAACTGATTCACGGCAAGGAGGGCTGGAAGACGATCACCGTGCCCGGGCCGATCGCCAAGGCCGGCGCCCTGATCGAGGAGAAGAGCGAACCGCTGATACCGGACGATTTCGACAAGGGCGAGAAGCCCTTCATCCGGCCCTTCATGATCGACATGGCCAACGATCACTACGAGTTGGACATCCACCGGGCCCGGGAACAGCTCGGCTGGGAACCCCGCCACGCCCTCTTCGATAGCCTGGCGGATATCGTCGACAGCCTGCTGGAGGACCCGCGCGGCTGGTACAAGGCCAATGGCATCACCCCCCCGGACTGGGTCGAGGTGGCCGACAGGAAGGGGCGCGATCCCGAGCGCGTCCTGGAACAGCACCACGAGCAGTTCCTGCGCCAGCACCATCGGAACCTGTGGGCCCATTTCCTGAACATCGCCCTGGGCGCCTGGCTGATCACCTCGCCATCGACACTGGGTTACGCCACCGGCGGCATGGTCTACAGCGATATCGCCTCGGGGCTGCTGCTGATGGTGCTTGCCGCCATCTCCCTCTCCTGGCGCAACGCCTGGGCACGCTGGGCCTGCGCCACGGTCGGCCTGTGGCTGCTGTTCGCCCCGCTGGTGTTCTGGACCGAGAGTGCCGCCGCCTATCTCAACGGTACCCTGGCGGGGAGCCTGGCCATCGGCTTCTCCGTGCTGGTGCGGCCGGCGCCGGGCGTGTCGCCGGTGGCAGCGACCACCGGCCCCACCATGCCGCCGGGCTGGAACAACAACCCTTCGAGCTGGTTCCAGCGCATGCCGATCATCGTCCTGGCGTTCGTGGGCTTGTTCGTCTCCCGCTATCTGGCGGCCTATCAGCTGGGCCACATCGACGCCGTCTGGGACCCGTTCTTCGGCGGCACGCGGGGCGGGCTCAACGGTACCGAGGACATCATCACCTCCGAGGCCTCCGAGGCCTGGCCGATCCCCGATGCCGGGCTGGGTGGCATCGTCTATCTCCTGGAAATTCTCATCGGCCTGCTGGGCACCACGCAGCGCTGGCGCACCATGCCCTGGGTGGTGGCCTCCTTCGGCATCCTGATCGTGCCGCTGGGGGTGGTCTCGGTGACCTTCATCATCATCCAGCCGATTCTCATCGGCACCTGGTGTACCCTGTGCCTGATCCAGGCGGGCGCGATGCTGCTGCAGATCGCCTATGCCTTCAACGAATTCGTCGCCACCGGGGAGTTTCTCCGGCGTCGCCATCGTGCAGGGGCCCCGCTGCTCAAGATCTTCTTCACCGGCGACACCGACGAGGGCCCCAGCGAGCCGGTGGAGGAAGACTTCCAGCGCACTCCCCTGGCCATCGCCGGAGAGGCGCTGCGTACCGGCGTGACCCTGCCGTGGAACCTGGCGCTGTGCATGCTGATCGGCGCCTGGCTGATGTTCACCCGCGTGACGCTGGGCAACGCGGGCACCCTGGCCGACTGGGACCACCTGCTCGGGGCCTTGATCATCACCGTATCCGTCATCGCCATGGCGGAGTCGGCCCGTCCGGCACGCTGGCTGCTGATCCCGCTGGCGTCGATGCTGTTCTTCACCCCCTTCCTGCACGGCGCCGGCCCGCTGGCGACGCTGTCCAGCCTCGTCTGTGGTGCCGCCGTCATCGTCGCGAGCCTTCGCCGTGGGCCGATCCACGGCCGCTACGGTCGCTGGAGCCGGCTGCTGGGGTAGCTTGAACCACGGCATCTGCAGCCGAAGGCATCCCACCCGCGGAGGCCGGGGGCGATGCCGGCGCCACCACCGGGTTCGCGATGCATGCCGTGGCGGACACTGCTATGGTGCCCCTTCCTGCCACCGCTCCGTCCGAGGCGCCCCATGAGCCTACCGCCGGATCCGCGCATCCTGCTGCGACTGCTGGGGTTGCTGCGACCCTACCGTTGGCGCCTGGTGCTGGCCGGCCTCGCCCTGCTGGCCGCCGCCGCCAGCGTGTTGCTGCTCGGCCAGGGGCTGCGCCTGGTGATCGACCAGGGCTTCCTGGCCGAGGATCGCACCCGACTCAACCAGGCACTCGTCATGATGCTCGCCGTGGTGACCGTGCTGGCCTGCGCCTCGGCGCTGCGCTACTACCTGGTGACCTGGATCGGCGAACGCCTGGCCGCCGACCTGCGCCGCCGGGTCTTCGACCACTTGCTCGAGCTGGAACCGGGGTTCTTCGAAAGCGCCCTGCATGCGGACAGGGGAGCCGGCGAGATCTCGGCGCGACTGACCGCCGACACCAGCGTGCTGCAGAGCCTGTTCGGTTCGTCGGTCTCGCTGGCCCTGCGCAACCTGCTGATGCTGCTCGGGGCGGTGAGCCTGATGCTGGTCACCCAGCCGTGGCTCTCGGCCATCGTGCTGCTCGGCATTCCGGTCACGGTGCTGCCGATCCTCTGGTTCGGTCGGCGGGTCCGCCGGCTCTCCCGCTACAGCCAGGACCGGGTGGCGGAGCTGGGCCGCTACGCCGGCGAGTCGCTTGCCGGCATCCGCACCGTGCAGGCCTTCAACCACGAGGCCATGGCGCGACGCGACTACGGCAGGCGCGTCGAAGAGGCCTTTGCCAGCGCCGTCGAGCGTACCCGCCAGCGGGCCTGGCTCACCGGCATCGCCATGCTGGTGGTCTTCGCCGCCGTCGGCGTGATGCTGTGGCAGGGTGGCCAGGCGGTACTGGCCGGCAACATGACCGCCGGCGAGCTCTCCGCCTTCGTCTTCTACGCGGTGCTGGCCGCCGGGGCCGTCGCCGCCCTGGCCGAAGTGGCCGGCGACGTGCAGCGTGCCGCCGGGGCCGCCGAGCGGCTGCTGGAACTGCTCGATACCCGACCGCGCATCCAGGCCCCGGCCAGCCCCACCCCCCTGCCCGACCCCGTGGCCGGTGACATTCGTCTGGACGGGGTGAGCTTCACCTATCCCGACCGCGAGGTACCGGCACTCCAGCGGCTCGACCTGCATGTCCGTCCCGGCGAGCGGATCGCCCTGGTCGGCCCCTCGGGCGGCGGCAAGAGCACGCTGCTCGCCCTGCTGCTGCGATTCCATGACCCCGACAGCGGCACGCTACGGCTCGACGGCATCGACCTGCGTGACCTGGCACCCCGCTCGCTGCGCCGTGCCATGGGGCTGGTCTCCCAGGAGCCGACGCTGTTCACCGGCACCGCTGCCGAGAACCTGCGTTACGGCAATCCCGAGGCGAGCCAGGAAGCGCTGCACGACGCGGCTCGGGACGCCAACGCCCTGGCGTTCATCGAGGCCCTGCCCCACGGCTTCGACACCCCCCTGGGGCCCGGTGGCGTGCAGCTGTCCGGCGGTCAGCGCCAGCGCCTGGCGATCGCCCGGGCTCTGCTCAAGAACCCGCGAGTGTTGCTGCTCGACGAGGCCACCAGCGCCCTGGACGCCGAGAGCGAGCGCCTGGTGCAGCAGGCCCTCGACCGCCTGATGCAGGGGCGTACCAGTATCGTGATCGCCCACCGCCTGGCGACGGTGGTCGCCGCCGATCGCCTGCTGGTCCTCGACGGGGGCCGTCTGGTTGCCGCCGGACGCCATGCGGAACTGCTCGAAACCAGCCCGCTCTACCGCCACCTGGCCGAACTGCAGTTCGGGCGGCAATCCAGTGAAGAGGCAAGGAACACCGCTTGCCCACCTCCGCTCTGAGTCGGCAGCACCGCTCCGGGATGGCAGCGCCTCCGTCGGGGTAATCAGCACTCGGCGCTATATGCCTAACGCCGTTTATTCTTTGTCGTTTCGTGCCCTCCTTTCGTAGATTCATGGTGTTGAACCCGATCCGGGAGAGCCGTCATGTCGGATTGCTGCCATGATCTGCAGCCGAAGGAGCACGCTGAGCTGGATATCCTCCACATCAGCCGCGACGTCAGGCGTCGCACCCTGCTCAAGGGCATGGCCGGCGCCGCGGGGCTGGCCGCCCTGGGCGGCGTGATGCCCACCTTCGGTCAGGATCTCAAGAAGATACGGCTGGCCTTCTGCAGCCAGCTGCTGTGTGTCGTGCCCTACGAGGCCACCCGCGCGGCGGGCTTCTTCGCCGAGGAGGGGCTCGACGTCGAGCTGGTCTACACCCGCGGCGGCAGTGCGGCCCTGCAGGCGCTCAACGGTGGCGCCGTGGAGTACGCCGCCACCTCCTTCGATGCCGCCCTCAACGCCTTCGCCAGCGGTGCCGACATCGTGCGTTTTGCGACCACCGGCCGCCTGCCGCTGTTTGCGCTGGCCACCAGCGTCGAGGGCGCCGAGACCATCACCCGGGTCAGCGACCTCGAGGGCCGCGTCCTCGGGGTGTCGGCACTGGGCAACGCCGACCATGCCTTCCTGATGTATCTGCTCGAGCGCGCCGGCGTGGACCCGAACAGCGTCGAGTTCGCCACCGTGGGCACCAACCTCTACGACGCCCTGCGTCTCGGCCAGCTCGATGCCGGCATGGTGCAGGAGCCGGCGCTGTCGCTGCTTCAGGAGCGCGGCGCACGGGTGCTGGTCAACGGCATGGACATCGACGACGCCAACGAGTACCTCGGCGGCCCCTACGAGTTCATGGGCGTGGCCGTGCGTCGCGAGGAGGTTGACGAACGCCGCGAGGAGATGCAGCGCCTGGCGCGCGCCCTCGCCAAGGGTCTGGTGTACGTCCAGGAGGCCGAACCCGAGGAGCTGGTGGAGGCGCTGCCGCGCGAGATCATCACCGGCGGCGACCGCGAGATCGTGGCCGCCAGCCTGGCGCGCTACCGGGAATCGCTCTACCCCCGCGAGGTGGAGCTCGACCTGGAGGCCATGCAGCGCGTGATCGACGTGCAGAAGGCCGCCGGCGGCCGCGGCGGCAGCGTCGAGCTCGAGCAGATCGCCAATCCCGACCTGCTCGCCTCATGATGCTGGATATCCGCAACCTGCAGATGAGCTACGGCGACGAGCCGGTGGTCGAGAATGTCGACCTCGGTGTCGCCGCCGGGGAGTTCGTCAGCCTGATCGGCCCCTCGGGCTGCGGCAAGAGTACCCTGCTGCGCGCGGTCATGGGCCTGCAGAAACCCAGCGCCGGTGAGGTGCGCCTGGGTCTGAAGCGCGCGGAGATCGGCCTGCTGTTCCAGGACGACGCCCTGCTGCCGTGGCGCAGTGCCCGCGACAACGTCGCCCTGGGCATGCGCATCCGCGGCCGGGGCAAGGCCGAGGCACGCCACGAGGCCATGCGCTGGCTCGAGTCGGTGGGGCTCGGCCAGTTCGGCGACCGCTACCCGCGCGAGCTCTCGGGCGGCCAGCGCAAGCGGGTGGCAATCGCCCAGGTGCTGGCACTGCGCCCCAGGCTGCTGCTGATGGACGAGCCCTTCGCCTCGCTGGACGCCATCGTGCGCCACTACCTCACCGAGGATCTCCTCGCCTGGGTGGAGGGCGAGCACCTCACCGTGCTCATGGTCACCCACGACCTCGAGGAGGCCGTCGCCGTCTCCGACCGGGTGGTGCTGCTCGGCAGCGGGCCCCGGGCGCATGTGAAGGGGCGCTGGGAAATCGATCTGCCGCGGCCGCGCGACCTCCTGCGCGTCAAGGAGGAACCCCTGTTCGCGACCACCGCACGCCAACTGTGGGATGCGCTCTCCGAGGAGGTGCGCACCCCCGCCTCGCGGCAGCAACCGGAGACGGCGGTGGTGACACCATGAACCAGACGACCCTGTGGCTGCAGCTGCGGCGCACCGCCGCCCTGGCCCTGGTGCTGCTGCTCTGGGAGGGCATCAGCGCCCTGGGCTGGGTCGATCCCTTTTATGCCCCCCCGCCCTCGGCCATCGGCGGCTCCATCGCGCAGCTGTTCATCGACGGCGAGATCTACAAGCACCTCGAGGCGACCTTCGGTGCCGCCCTGCTCGGCCTCTTCCTGGGGCTCGCCGGCGGAGCGCTGCTGGGCTTCATCGCGGCACTGCTGCGCCCGGTGGCGGAACTGCTGGAGCCGGTGATGGCCATGCTAAACGCCATCCCGCGGGTCATCCTCGCGCCGCTGTTCATCATCTGGCTGGGGATCGGCATCGCCTCGAAGGTGGCGCTCTCCTTCATCCTGGTGGTGGTGCTGACCTTCTTCGCCGTCTACAACGGCATTCGCGACGTCGACACGCGGCTCGTGGAGCGCGTGAAGACCCTCGGCGGCGGGCCGCTGGTGCTGCTGCGCGAGGTCTATGTGCCCTCGGTGGTGGCCTGGGTGATGGGCAGTCTCAAGGTCGCGGTGGGCTTCGCCTTCACCGGCGCCGTGGTGGGCGAGTTCGTCGCCTCCAGCCGGGGCCTGGGTTACCTGCTGGCGTTCGCCCAGAGCACCTACAACGCCGAGCTGACGTTCGCCCTGATCGTGCTGGTGCTGGCGTTCGTCATGCTGCTGTTCGGCCTCGCCGGGGCCCTGGAGCGCTACCTGCTGCGCTGGAAGTACCGCTGATGGCTTGCGGCGATACCATGACGCGCCGCCCCATGCGGCTCCACGACTGCCTGGAGCGCGGCCTGCGCACGCGACGCGCGCCGCCGCTGCCGTACGCCGGTGCCTGGATCGAGACCCCCCAGGGTCTGCGCGCCCGCTTCAGCCTGGCGATCCACGACGCTACCATTGCCGAGGCACGCTTCGAGGCCACGCCCTGTGCGACGCTCGTCGCCTACTGCGCCGCCCTGGCCGAATGCGAGATGGGCCGTCCCCTCCACTCGGCCCCCGGCCTGGACGCCGAGGCCCTGGCGGCGCTGCTGCACGGCGTACCGCCCGGCCGCCAGGACCGTGCCGCCCTCGCGGTGGCCGCCCTGCGCGCCGCCCTTCTCACGACCGACAAGGAGTGTGCACCATGAAGGTCGCCTACCTCTTCGCCACCCAGCGCCACAACGTCTCCTACGTGCTCGCCCGGATGATTCTCCCGCAGCTCGAGGAGGACC
Source organism: Halomonas kalidii (assembly GCF_030010475.1). NCBI lineage: Bacteria > Pseudomonadati > Pseudomonadota > Gammaproteobacteria > Oceanospirillales > Halomonadaceae > Halomonas > Halomonas kalidii. Next base: position 234,784 of record NZ_JASCQN010000040.1, read on the forward strand.
GCCACGGCGCCGAGGTGGTCGGCATGTTCTTCTTCGAGGACAACAACTACGTGCTGGTGGACGGCAACCCCATCGGCGAACGGCTGCGCGCCGTGGCCGAGAAGCGCGGCATGCTGCTGATGGGCTGCGACCAGTGCTGCTACGAGCGTGAGATCGCCGACCGGCTGATGCCCGGCGTGCCGATCGGCTGCTTCCCGGACCTCTACGCCGCGCTAGCCGACAACGCGCCGGACCAGGTCATCACCCTCTAGGGGTGTTCTCTCTAGCCGGCCCTGGGACCGACGACTTGCTGGTAGTGCCCTGCGTCGCGCATGCTGGAGGTTTCCCCGACTGCTCCGGAGACTCGACATGATCCAGCCTCGCCTCGGCTTCATCGGCCTCGGGCTGATGGGCCATCCCATGACGCGTCGGCTGCTGGAGGCCGATTTCGATGTCACCGCGTGGAATCGCACCCCGGAGAAGGCCAATGACCTGCGCGGCGCCGGCGTACGCGTGGCGGACTATATCGGTGAACTGGTGGAGGGCGTCGACGTGGTGATGCTCTGCCTGGCCGACACCGACGTCGTGGACGAGGTGGTCTTCGGCACCGAGGGCGTGGCCGCCTACGCCAGGCCCGACCAGCTGCTGGTCGACTTCTCCAGCAGCGACCCGGCCGCGACCCGAGAGTTCGCCGCCCGCCTCGAGAGCGAGGCCGGCATGCGCTGGGTGGACGCACCGGTATCGGGTGGCGTGGCCGGGGCCGAGGCCGGCACGCTGGCGATCATGTGCGGCGGCGAGGTAGACGACATCGAGGCCCTTCGCCCCCTTCTCGCCCCTCTCGCCGCCCGGGTGACCCATATGGGGCCGGTGGGCAGCGGCCAGGTCACCAAGGTGTGCAACCAGATGATCGTCGGCTGCCAGGCCGCGGTGATCGCCGAGATGGTGGCGCTCGCCGAGGCCAGCGGCGTCGACGCCAGCCGCCTCACCGAGGCCCTCGCCGGCGGTTTCGCCGACTCGAAGCCCTTTCGAATCCTCACACCGCGCATGGCGGCAAGCGACTTCGAGGCACCGCCCTGGCACCTGCGCACCCTGCTCAAGGACCTCGACATGGCGGTGGCCCAGAGCCAGCGCAGCGGCAGCGCCACGCCCATGTGCGGCCTGGCCGCCCAGTTGATGCGCGCCCACGCCAACCAGGGCCATGCCGAGCGCGACCCGGCGACCCTGGTGAAGGCATACCGCCCGTCGCGGCGGCGGTGATTTGTCGCCGCCGCCCCCCTTACGTACACTTGTTTGATTTCCTGATACCCCTTCCGACGACCGAGCCGAGGCGCGACCCATGGCGTTTGATTCCACTTCCACCTATGTGGCCACCGAGGCCCTCAAGCAGGCGGTGAATGCCGCCGTGACCCTCGAGCGACCGCTGCTGGTCAAGGGCGAGCCCGGCACCGGCAAGACCCTGCTGGCCGAGGAGCTGGCGGCGTCGCTTAACACCCGGCTGATCACCTGGCATATCAAGTCTTCCACCAAGGCGGCCCAGGGGCTCTACGAGTACGACGCGGTGAGCCGACTGCGCGACTCCCAGCTCGGTGTCGAGGGCGTCAAGAACGTCGCCAACTACATCAAGCCCGGCAAGCTGTGGGAGGCCTTCACCGCTGACGAGCGGGTGGTGCTGCTGATCGACGAGATCGACAAGGCCGACATCGAGTTCCCCAACGACCTGCTCCAGGAGCTGGATCGCATGGAATTCCATGTCGTTGAAACCGGCGAGACCATCTCTGCCCGTCACCGGCCGATCATCGTCATCACCTCGAACAACGAGAAGGAGCTGCCCGACGCCTTCCTGCGCCGCTGCTTCTTCCACTACATCGAGTTCCCCGACCGCCAGACCATGGCCGCCATCGTCGACGTGCACTTCCCCGACATCGCGCCGAGGCTGGTCGGCGAGGCGCTGGAGGTGTTCTTCGAGCTGCGCCATGCGCCGGGCCTGAAGAAGCGGCCCTCCACCTCGGAGCTGGTCGACTGGCTGAAGCTCTTGATGAGCGACGAGCTCGCCCGAGAGGCGCTGTATCACCGCGATCCGGTGAAGGCGATCCCGCCGCTCGCGGGCGCGCTGGTGAAGAACGAGCAGGATACGCAGCTGCTCGAGCGGCTGGCGTTCATGATGCGCCGCCAGGGCAACCAGAGGCGCTGAGCGATGTTCATCGGCCTGTTCGAGACCCTGAAGCGCCACGGCGTCCCGGTGTCGCTGCGCGAGCTGCTCGACCTGCATGCGGTCGTGGAGCGAGGCGTGGTGTTCGCCGACATGGAGGCCTTCTACCAACTGGCGCGCACCGTGATGGTCAAGGACGAGCGCCACTTCGACCGCTTCGATCGCGCCTTCGCCGCCTGGTTCGAGGGGCTGGATAGCCTCGACGCCGCCATCGAGGCGCTGATTCCCGACGACTGGCTGCGCCGCGAGTTCGAGAAGCAGCTCTCCGAGGAGGAGAAGGCCCGGATCGAGTCGCTGGGCGGGCTGGAGAAACTGATCGAGACCTTCAAGGAGCGGCTCGAGGAGCAGAAGGAGCGCCACGCCGGCGGCAACAAGTGGATCGGTACCGGCGGCACCAGCCCCTTCGGCGCCTACGGCTACAACCCCGAGGGCATTCGCATCGGCCAGGACGGCTCGCGCCATCGTCGCGCGGTGAAGGTGTGGGACGAGCGCCGCTTCCGCGACTACGACGACTCGCTGGAACTCGGTACCCGTAATATCAAGATGGCCCTGAGACGACTGCGCAAGTTCGCCCGTCAGGGGGCCGCGGAGGAGTTCGACGTCGACGCCACCATCCGCGACACCGCCCGCGACGCCGGCCTGCTCAACGTACGGATGCGTCCCGAGCGCCACAACGCGGTGAAGGTGCTGCTGCTGCTCGACGTGGGCGGCTCCATGGATGACCACATCCGTACCTGCGAGGAGCTCTTTTCGGCGGCGCGCTCGGAGTTCAAGCACCTGGAGCCCTACTACTTCCACAACTGTGTCTATGAGGGGCTGTGGCGGAACAATTATCGCCGCACCAGCGAACGCATCCCCACCCTGGACGTGCTGCACACCTACGGGCGCGACTACCAGGTGGTGATCGTCGGCGACGCCGCCATGTCGCCGTACGAAGTGACCCAGCCCGGCGGCAGCGTCGAGCACTTCAACGACGAGCCCGGCGCCGTGTGGTTGAAGCGCCTGGCCGACAAGTTCCCGCGGCTGGCCTGGCTCAACCCCATGCCGCCGCGGGCCTGGGAGTTCACCCACTCCACCCAGCTGATCCGCCGGCTGATCGACGACCGCATGTACCCGATGACGCTGGAAGGGCTGGAGACGGCCATGCGGGAACTGGCCAAATAGCCCATAAAGGCTATTTTACCTATTTATAGCCCTTATGGGTTATTGATTGGCGACATAGCCTTGCATGGCTATACTGAAGGCGCTTGCTCAAGGAGCGCCTGCATGCCCCAGCGAAACGCCAAGGCCCAACGCATCGCCGTGCTCACCGGTGACGTGATCGATTCGCGAAAAGTGCGCGATCGGCAACACCTCTATCGAGTGCTGGACGACACCCTGGCCGCCCTGGCCAAACGCCAGGGCGGCCGCGCCGAGCGCTTTCGCGGCGACGGTTTCCAGCTCGCCCTGCCCCACGCTCGGCACGCGATGACGGCGGCCATTGCCCTGCGCGCCGCGCTGATCGAGCACTCCGAACCCGAGCAGCGCTGGGACGCACGCATCGCCGTGGCGGTGGGGCCGGCCGAATGGCACGCCGACCTGCGGGTGGCCGAGGCCGACGACGAGCCCTTCGTGGCGTCGGGACGCCACCTGGACGCCCTGAGCGAAAGTACCGATCATCTCGCGTTGACACTACTCGACGAACCCGACGATGGTAGCCTGGCGCTGCTGCTGCGCTACCTGGACGACCTGGTGGCGAGCTGGTCGCACTACTCGGCGGAGGTGGTGCACCTGAGCCTCGAGCGCGAGCTGTCCCAGCAGGCCATGGCCGAGCGGCTCGGCATCCGCCAGCCCAGCGTGCACAAGCGCCTGCGGGCGGCACGCTGGCCGCTGCTCAGCGATACCCTCGCCTATCTCGAGACGCGCCTGGCCGACAAGGACGCACGCCAATGAGCCCGAACGAACTCTCCCTGCTGCTGGGGCTGGTACTGGCCCACCTGGTCGGCGACTTCGTGCTGCAGCCGCGCCACTGGGTAGAGGAGCGCGTACGCCGGCTGCACCGCTCGCGCCACCTGCTCTATCACATCGCCGTGCATGGCTGCCTCACCGCGCTGGCGCTGCTGGTCGCGGCCCAGCTCATGCCGGGCTCGCCCGGCCTACCGGCGGTGCTCGCCGGTGCCCTGGGGGTCGCCGCCAGCCACTGGCTGATCGATCTCATCAAGGCCAGGCTGCCCGGCAAGCTGCGCTGGTTCCTGCTCGACCAGGCGCTGCACCTGGTGGTGCTGTGCGTGTTGTGGCTGGCCTGGCTCGGCAGCCTGGCGCCGCTCGAGTCACTCGGTGCCTGGCTGCTCTCGCCTACGGTGCTCGGCGTGGCCGCGGCCTACCTGATCGTGACGCGCCCCTTCTCGTTCGCCATCGCCATGGTGATGAAGCGCTGGAGCAGCCAGTTGGAGGACACCGGCACCCTGGCCCAGGCCGGCGCACGCATCGGCATGCTCGAACGCCTGCTGGTGCTCTCCCTGGTGCTGCTGGACCAGCTCACCGCGGTGGGGTTTCTGCTCACCGCCAAGTCGGTGCTGCGCTACGGCGACCTGCGCGAATCCAAGGATCGCAAGCTGACCGAATACGTGCTGCTGGGTACCCTGGTGAGCGTCGCCTCGACCCTGGTGCTGGGCCTGACCCTTCGACTGCTGCTGGAGAGCTGAGCCATGTGGCGCCCCCTCGCCGCCATCCTGCTCCTCGCCCTGCTCCTCGCCCTGCTGCTCGGCGCCTGTGCCGCGCCGGGCCGGCTGGAGCCTCGTGACGGCTACGTGGTGGATCACTCCCGTGTCGCGCCCTCCCACCACAGCCGGGTGCGTCATCTGGTGATGCATTACACCGACGTGGACGAGGCCGCGTCACTGGCCGTGCTCACCGGCCCCCACGTCAGCGCCCACTATGTGCTGCCGCTGCCGGCACGCCGCCGGCGGGGTGAGCCGCTGATCTACCAGTTGGTGGACGAGTCACGCCGCGCCTGGCATGCCGGGGCCAGCGCCTGGCAGGATCGCACCAACCTCAACGACACCTCCATCGGCATCGAGATCGTCAACACCGGCCCGAACCGGCCCTATGCGGAGGTGGAGCGACTGCTGGAGGAGAATCCGGATGCCGCCGTGGAGATCGCCTGGGCGCCCTATCCCGACGAGCAGATCGAGGCGCTGATCGCCCTCTCGCGGGACATCATCGCGCGCCACGACCTCCGCCCCACGGATGTCGTGGCCCACTCGGACATCGCCCCGACGCGCAAGATCGACCCCGGTCCGGCCTTTCCCTGGCGACGGCTGTACGAGGCCGGCATCGGTGCCTGGCCGGAGGCGGAGAGCGTGGCACGCTGGCAGGCCGGCTTCACGACCGATCCGCCGGAACTCGCCACCCTCCAGGCGGCGCTGCAGGCCTGGGGCCACCCGATCGAGGCGACCGGCGAGCTCGACCATCAGACCCGCGCGGTGTTGCGAGCCTTCCAGATGCGCTTTCGTCCCACCGACTACCGCGGCCGGCCGGACGCCGAGACCGCGGCGATCCTCTGGGCGCTGCTGGAGAAGTACCGGCCCGCCGGCCTCGATGGCATCGCGCGACGCCACGGCGAGTGAAAGGCCTCGGACGAGGCTTGGATCACATCGTCGCCAGGCGCGCCTCGTCGTCGATCCCCGCCATGCGCACCAGCGCCAGCGCCTCGTCCAGGGAGTCGACCTCCGCGACCCGCACCAGCTCGTCATCGAGGCTGACCGGCTTGCCGGTCTTCTCGGAGAGCAGCCGCTCCAGTCGGGCCACGTCCATGCCCTCTTCGAGGCGGAGAGTATCGACGCCGGCGGACGAGTGGTCGCTGGGCAGGTAGATGGTGCCGTTGGAGAAGTCGACCGCGTAGGCGATCACTCCCGGCACGATGAAGAACAGCAGCCCCACGCCGTTGGCGATGGCCACCACCGGGTCGATGCGACCACTGACCTGCCCCTTGCGTTCGGGGTGGAACAGGGTGCCACAGCCTGCCAGGGCGGTGATCGACACACCGAGAACCAGGCCGGTCAGGCCGCGACGAAGTACAGGATTCATGCACACACCTCCTGGGTGAACGGGCAGCCGATATCGCACATTGTCCGGACACGCATCGGCAGGCAAAATCGGCCTGAGCTTACCATAGCCAAGGTTCGTACGAGCGTTTTCCCTTCCACGGAGGTCTGCATGGGCGATACACGACTCACCACCTGCCAGGGCCAGGCCATTGCCCCCCATCTGGCGGCCCTGGCCCGCCTGCGTATCCGGGTGTTTCGCGACTTTCCCTATCTCTACGACGGCGACTTCGACTACGAGTCGGACTACCTGCGCCGCTATGCCGAGTGCGCCGACAGCCTGTTCGTGCTCGCCTTCGATGGCGACGCTCTGGTCGGCGCGGCCACCGGCATGCCGCTGGCCGCGGATGTCGAGGCGTTCCGCGCCCCTTTCGAGCGCGCCGGGATCGAGCCGGCCACGGTCTTCTACTACGGCGAGTCGGTGCTGCTGCCCGAGTACCGTGGCCGCGGCATCGGCAAGGCCTTCATGACCGAGCGGGAGCGCCATGCCGCGGGCCAGGGGTTTGCGACGGTGGCGTTCTGCGCCGTCGAGCGTCCCGATGACCACCCGCGGAAACCGCAAGGCTACGTGCCGCTGCACGGTTTCTGGCACTCGCGGGGCTACGAACGCCACCCCGAGCTGGCCACCACCTTCCGCTGGAAGGACATCGGCGAACCGGCCGAGACCGACAAGCCCATGGTGTTCTGGCTGAAGTCGCTGAGATGACGGAACAGGACCTTCGCAATAGCCTGCTTCTCCGGGGCTGATCCGTCGACAGGCCTGCGAGGAGGCGCTGTAAACCCATCCCTGGGCGCTACATTTGCCATCCATGGCAAATGACCTCCTCTTCGGCCTGTCCCCGGCGCCCCTCTCCGGCATCGCTGAGTTCAAACGTCACGCCCTTTTGCCGCCATTCACCGTTGGCCGTACAATGCGCCAATTGCCGTCGACGCTGCGGCCCAGCCTGCGCTCTTCTCCCGAAGAAGACGTCTCCAGAAGAACAGCCCGAGGAAACGCCGGACCCATGCGCGCCACCCAACTGTTGATCGCCACCCTCAAGGAAACCCCCGCCGACGCCGAAATCGTCAGCCACCAGCTGATGCTGCGTGCCGGCATGATCCGCCGCCTCACTTCCGGCCTCTACACCTGGCTGCCGACCGGCCTGCGCACCCTGCGCAAGGTGGAACGCATCGTGCGCGAGGAGATGGACCGCGCCGGTGCCCAGGAGGTGCTGATGCCGGCGGTACAGCCCGCCGAACTGTGGCAGGAGTCCGGCCGCTGGGAGCAGTACGGCCCGGAGCTGCTGCGCCTCAAGGATCGCCACGATCGCGACTACTGCGTGGGCCCCACCCACGAAGAGGTGATCACCGACCTGATGCGCCGCGAGCTGTCGAGCTACAAGCAGCTGCCGGTCAACTTCTACCAGATCCAGACCAAGTTCCGCGACGAGATCCGCCCGCGCTTCGGGGTGATGCGCTCGCGCGAGTTCATCATGAAGGACGCCTACTCCTTCCATGTCGACCAGGCCTCCCTGCAGGAGACCTACCAGGCGATGTACGATGCCTATGTGCGCATCTTCACGCGCCTGGGCCTGGACTTTCGCCCGGTACTGGCCGACACCGGCGCCATCGGCGGCACCGACTCCCACGAGTTCCACGTGCTGGCCGACTCCGGCGAGGACGCCATCGTCTTCTCCACCGAGTCCGACTACGCCGCCAATATCGAGAAGGCCGAGGCACTGCCGGCCCCGCCCGGCAGCGATCCCCAGCGCCCCGCGCCGAGCGAGGAGCTGCGCCTGGTCGATACCCCCGATGCCCGCACCATCGCCGCCCTGGTCGAGCAGCACGGCCTGCCCATCGAGAAGACCCTCAAGACGCTGATGGTTCGCGCCGCCGAGGGCGGCCTGATCGCCCTGCTGGTGCGCGGCGACCACGAGCTCAACGAGATCAAGGCCGAGCACCTGCCCGAGGTGGCCACGCCGCTGACCATGGCCACCGAGGAGGAGATCCGCGCCGCGGTGGGGGCCGGCCCCGGCTCGCTGGGCCCGGTGAACCTCGAGATGCCGATCGTCATCGACCGCAGCGTGGCGCTGATGAGCGACTTCGGTGCCGGCGCCAACATCGACGGCAAGCACTACTTCGGTATCAACTGGGAACGCGACGTGGCGCTGCCGAAGGTCGCCGACCTGCGCAACGTGGTGGAGGGGGATCCCTCGCCGGACGGCAAGGGCGTGCTCGCCATCAAGCGCGGCATCGAGGTGGGCCACGTCTTCCAGTTGGGTCGCAAGTACAGCGAAGCGTTGAATGCCACCGTGCTCGACGACAGCGGCCGCGCCACCCATCCCTGGATGGGCTGCTATGGTATCGGTGTGACTCGCGTCGTGGCCGCCGCCATCGAACAGAACCACGACGATGCCGGCATCATCTGGCCCGATGCCATCGCGCCCTTCCAAATCGCACTGGTGCCGATGAACGCCCACAAGTCGCAGCGGGTGCGCGAGGAGTCCGAGCGGCTCTACCAGGCACTCACGGCGGCCGGCTTCGAGGTCCTGCTCGACGACCGCGACCTGCGCCCTGGCGTCAAGTTCGCCGATCATGAACTGATGGGGGTTCCCCATCGCCTGGTGGTCGGCGATCGTGGCCTGGACAAGGGCGAACTCGAATACAAGGGACGCCGTGACAGTGACGCCACCATGGTGCCGGCAGAGCAGATCCTCGACTTCCTGGGTGACCGCGTCGGCCGCTAGGCACCGGCTGGCCGCCGCCTTGCTGGCGGTGGCCGGGCTGCCACTGACCCACGCCGACGATGGCGACACCTTCCTGAGCGCCCTGGCGCCCTCTCCGGCGGTGGAGCCGCTGCAACTGGTGCGGGCCCTGCCCGAGATCCCCGCCTCGCTGCGCACCACCCTGAACGCCTCGCTGGAGGCCCCGCGCTCGCCGGCCGAGATCTGGGCCGCCCGACAGTGGCTCACCGACATGGAGCCTCGCCTGACCCGCTTCGTGAAGGACCCCGCGCTGCGCACCGAGCTGCTGCATCGTGCCTATCAGGAAGCACGCCTGGCCGGCCTGCCCCCGGAGCTGGTACTGGCGGTGATCCAGGTGGAGAGCGCCTTCCAGGCAGAGGCCGTCTCCTCCGCCGGTGCCGTGGGGCTGATGCAGATCATGCCGTTCTGGATCCGCGAACTGGGCCTGCCCGCCGATGACCTCAAGGATCCCTGGCGCAACCTGCGCTACGGCTGCACCATCCTCGCCCACTACCTGGCCGTGGAACGTGGTGATCTGACCCGGGCGCTGGCGCGCTATAACGGCAGCCTGGGACAGACCTGGTACCCGGAACGGGTCATGCATGCCTGGCAGCGCCACTGGCGCCAGTCCGGTGATGGCGGTTCACGAGCCGCGGCACGGCGTTGAGATCGACCGAGGCGAGACAAGGATGCCCGACACCATCGACAAGGAAGCGAGCCAGGACGACCCGACCTCGGGCATCGCCCGGGCCCTGAGCCGCACCGAGCGCGACTATCGTCGTCTCAGGCGGGGCCTCGTCGCGCTGCTGGCACTGGCCGTGGTGGTGATACTCGTCATCCTGCTGTGGGCCGCCCGCGAGCAGAACCTGCAGCATGCCCGCCACACCCACGAGCAGATCGAGACCCAGCTCGAACAGATCCGCCGTCGACTGATCGGCCAGGTACTGGACTACGCGACCTGGGATCTCAGCCACCTGGCCATCCACGCCGACGACGGCCCGGACCTGGAGTGGCTGGAGCTCGAGATGGGGTCCAACCTGCATGACAACCTGGGCATCGACCTGGCCCTGCTGGTGTCGACCGACCAGGAGGTACTCTATGAGGTCCACCGCGGCGAACCCCGCCGCCCCCCCGCGACCGACCACGGGTCCCTGTTGGCCCAGAGTCGCCTCGCCCAGGCCCCCATGACGTCGGGCTTCGCCCTCTGGCAGGAAAGGCCGGTGCTGTTCGCCACCGCGCCGGTACTCCCCGAAAGCAGCCATCACGTCCAGGCACCCTCGCCCCACCGCCTGCTCTTCGCCTTCGAGGTCGACAACGGCCTCATCGGGATACTCCGCGAGGCCACCAACCTGCCCGACCTGCACCTCACCGCCGCTCCCGAACGACCCGGTCGCCTGCCACTGCGCACCCGGACCGGCGCCCCCCTGGCCTGGCTGGAATGGACCCCCTCCGCGCCCGGCAGCGTGATGTTGCGTCGGTCGATGCCCTGGCTGCTGATCACCCTGCTGGGCCTGGGAGGCTTCTCCACGCTGCTGTTCCAGCGCCTGCGCCACCAGGCCCGCGCCAGTCTGGCGACCGTCGAGGAACTGCGCCAGACCCAGTCGCGACTGGCCGCTCAGCAACGTGCCTGGCATGACCTGCGCGGCATGCACCTGCGCGACGCCAGCGAGGAGGAGTTCATCGCCGCCCTGCTCGAATGCAGCTCCCAGTTGCTCGATATTCCCAGGATCAGCCTCTGGCTGCTGGAGGGGGACGACGGCCGCCTGATCTGCCAAGCCAGCCTCGTCCCCGAGACGGTCGGCGAGGAGCTCTTCGGCGAGGACCTCGAGGCCTACCTGGTCGAACTTCACCGCACCCCGGCCCTGGTGGCCGATGATGCCCCCGCCGACCCGCGCCTGACCGGCCTGCACGACTATCTTTGCCGGAACGAGATCGCGTCGATGCTCGATATCGGCCTGTTCGTGGCCGGCGAGCTGCGCGGCGTGCTGTGCTGCGAATCCTCCCGACCACGACGCTGGCACACCGACGAGATCAACGCCCTGACCAGCTTCTCGGGCCTGCTCTGCCAGTTCGCCGAGTCGTTGCGCCGGCGCGAGGTGGAGCGCACCCTGCACCGCCAGCTCCACTACGACCAGGTCACCGCCCTGCCGACGCTGCATGGGCTCGAGGAGTACATCGAGTCGCTGCGGCGACAGGGTCCCTTCCTGGTGGGCATCCTCCACGTCAAGGGACTCAACCAGATCAACGACAGCCTGGGCACGGCCTTCGGCGATGCCGCCCTGCACGAGGTCGGCGAGCTGTTGCGCCGGCGGCTCGCGACCCCGGCGCTGCAAGGGGTTCCGGCTCGTCTGCCGGCCAACCGGCTCTGCCTGCTGCTGCCCGGCGACGATCGCGCGGGTCTGCATGCCCGCCTGGAAACCCTGCTCGACGAGCTCGATGCCCACCCCTGGCTCAACGAGAACGCCCCGGCCTCGCTGCACTTCTCGCTGGGCCTGGCGGGTTACCCTCAAGATTCTCGGAACATCGATCGCCTGCTGCAGCGGGCCGAGCTGGCCCTCGAGAGGGCACGCGGCGAGGCCCGTCACCGACTGGCCTTCTACGACGATGCCCTGGGGCAGTGGCAGCGCCACCAGAGCCGGCTCGAGCGCGAGCTGCGCGACGCCATCTCCCGGCGCGAGTTCCGGCTCTACCTCCAGCCCCAGTTCGCAGACGGCGGCCGGCTGCATGGGGCCGAGGCCCTGCTGCGCTGGATGCACCCCGAGCGCGGCCTGCTCGGCCCCGGTGACTTCATCGCCGAGGCCGAGCACTGCCGACTGATCCAGCCGATCGGCGACTGGGTCCTGGGAGAGACCCTGGCGCTGCTGGCCGGCCCGCTACGCGACACCGACCTGATGCTGGCGGTCAACGTCTCGGTACAGCAGTTGCGCGACCCCGACTTCCCGGCCCGCGTCGAGTCCCTGCTGCAGTCCCATGCCCTGCCGGCCCATCGCCTGGTGCTGGAGGTGGTGGAGTCGCTGCTGGTGACGCCCGGCGTCATGCCGCGCCTGGCCTCCCTGCACGCCCTGGGCCTGTCGATCGCGCTGGACGATTTCGGCACCGGCTACTCCTCGCTGCGCTATCTGCAGGAGCTCGAGGTCGACGAGATCAAGCTCGACAAGGTCTTTCTCGACCCGCTCAAGTTGCGGCAGGACGCCCCCCTGGCCCGTTCGATCATCGCCCTGGCCCGGGCATTGGACCTGCGCCTGGTGGCCGAAGGAGTGGAGACCGCCGACCAGGCCGACTTCCTGCGTCGACAGGGCGTGACGCTGATGCAGGGCTACTACCTGGCACGCCCCGAACCGACGGGCGTCTTCCTGCGCCGCCTCGACGCCTGAATGCGGCACTCAGGCGGACCCTATCAGCTCCGCCTCGGCCAGCATGCCCAGCAATGCGCACACGTCGGCTTCGATCCTCTCCGCCGGCACGCCGCCGTAGTGCTCACTCAGCAGGTCGGCGATCTCACCGGCCGTCAGTGCCTCGCAGGCCAGCAGGGCCCATACTGCCCGACCGCTGGCGTTGAGCCGATGGATCGCGCCGCTCGGTCCGTGAATCAGGAACAGCTCCTCACCGAACGGATAATCGCGCACGGCTTCCCGTGCCCGCCAGCGCCGGCCGATCGGCACCCTGGCCCCGGCCCGAGGCACGGCGTGATGAGCGGTCAAGGATACCGCCGCCGAGCCCCGGCCGGGCGACGGATCGCCCAGATGTGCGACCAGGCAGCGTGCGGCCGCCAGCGGCTCGGCGTAGCGCAACAACAGGCAGGGCAGCGAGGCCATCAGCGGCAGGAAACGGGCCATCAGTGTCTCGCTCGGCTGCCCATGGGCGAAGTTCTGGCACAGCAACTGCAACACCCCCTCGCCGGGCGCCAGCTCGACGAGCTCGGGCGCGGCCAGCGTGTCGTCGCGCTCGATCAACACGATGGCGCCCAGGGGACGACGCTCTCCGTGCCGTGCCAGCAGGGGCTCCGGCAGGGCGAGATAGCGGTAGCGCTGATCCTCGGGGCCGGCATGACGCTCCGCGAAGTCGTGCAGGCGGGGATCGAGACGGGGGGGCAGCGGCAAGCGGAGACGCGGGGCGATACCCAGCGCCATGCCCTCGCCTTCCGGTGTCAGCGCCAGGACATCATCGCCGAAGACGCGTTGGCCGGCGGCGGCCAGAGCCGCGCTCAGGGTGCTCTTGCCGGCGCGGTGCGATTCGGGGAAAAGCACCAGTCGGCCGGCGACCTCCACCGAACCGCAGTGCAGGCCGATCAGGTCGGGATGACGCGTGAAGAAGGCACCGACCAGGTCGGCGACCAGGCTGCAGGCCGCGGCCACCGGGGTGGGCAGGTGCAGCCCGTGGGGCAGCTCGGGCGAGTGCTGGCGGTACCCCTGTCCGGCGCCCCGCGCGTCGTGAGCCAGACGGATCGCCGGTCCCGGCCCGCGAGCCGTCTGGGGAAACGACCGCCAACCGGGCGTGACCTCACCGAGCAGGGAGTGCATCTCGGGGACGTCGTTCAGGCGCAGCACCGCTTCCAGCCCCTCGAAGCCCAGGTCAAGCACCCGCGTGCCAGCCGACATCACCAGCGACTCGGCTCGAGGTAGTCGGGGTGATGGTCATGCGTATGGTAATGGTAGATGTGGCGATGGTAGCCGCCGCTGGGGCGACTGTAGCTCGGTCGCGAGTAGCTGGGCCGGGAGTAGCTGGGGCGACTGTAACTGGGCCGCGAGTGGCTGGGATGGCTGTAACCGGATCGCCGGTCGCGCGGCTGGTCATGCCAGGCATGGGCCTGGCCCAGGCTGAAGAGGGTCGGAGCCACATAGGCGCCGGCGATGCCGACGCCCAGGGTGGCGAGCAGACGGCGGCGGCTCAGGCGCTTGCCTTCATCGGGAGGGGTAGCGTGACGCTGCGCTTTCATGACACTGTCTCCTGGTTATCGAACAGTGTTCATGATACTCGTCGCGCTCGACTCGCTCCAGTTGACGACGGCACCTGGCCAGCCCTTGCCCGACATTTCCTCGGGGCCTGCACATTCGCAAAAAAAAAGCCGACCCATATGGGTCGGCAACTGGGGGGTTGCCCCCCCTCCCCTGACGACTCGATGAGCGGCTGGCTCAGTGCTTCTTCCTGCGATGGTCGCGAATGATGAATCCGATCCAGCCGCCCAGGAAAGCGATCATCATCGCGACGGTGACCAGCCCGAAGACTACGGCGTCATCCCAATACATGGTGCTGTCCTCCCGTCTCGATGTGTTGAGAGGACTGTAGTCCGTCGGCGCCGGGGAGTTTCTGACCTGAGTCAAGTTTGCCGCCGAGCGGGGCGGCGACACGGGCTTTCCCTTGACCCAGGTCAGATCTAGGGGAGTTTCCTGTCTTCCACGCTGCCGGGATCGGTACCCGGCGGCAGCGGATGTCCCTTGGCGAGCTCGGCGCGGGTGGCCTCCCGCACGCCCAGTACCTCGAGACGATAGCGCAGGGTGTGTCCGGCCAGCGGATGATTGCTGTCGATCAGCACGCTGTCGTCGCGCACCTCGACCACGGTGACGACCTGCGGACCGTCGTCACCCGGAGTCTGGAAGCGCATGCCCGGAACCAGGTCATCCACCGGGAAGGCCGAGCGCCCCACCTCGCGGACCAGGGCCTCGTTGCGCAGGCCATAGGCCTCCGCCGGCATCAGGGTCACGCTGAGCTCGGCGCCCTCGGCCCGCCCCTCCAGCGCCCGCTCGAGGCCGGCAACGATGTTGTGGTGCCCGTGGAGGTACTCCAACGGCACCTGGCGGGCCCGGGAGTCATCGAGAACGTTGCCGTCGGTGTCACTGAGCACGTAGTGCAGGGTCACGACCCGCTGGGGGGCGATCGTCATGGGGCTCTCCTGTGCAGGATGGAACGAGCGGCGGGAGTGAGCGGGACGTTCAGCGACGGCGCAACTGGGAAACCGGCATCTCCAGTTGCTGCTGCTTGTGCAGCATGCTGAGCAGCACGATGGCCCGCTCCTCGCCCTTGTGGCTGGCGAAGACCGCCTGCAGGTCCTTGAACGGCCCCTCGGTGATCTCCACCACGTCGCCGGCCCGGAAGTAGAGGTTGACCGTGGCGTCCTGGCGGTCGGCGCCGTGGTGGCGCAGGGTCTCGACCAGGCCATCGTCCACCGCCAGTGGCATGTCGCCGAAACCGACCAGCCGGAGCACGCCACGGGTGGAGCGGATGGGCCGCCAGTTACTGACCAGGCGGTCGAGACGGATGAAGAGGTAGTGGGGGAAGAGCGGTTCGTTGATCCACTCCAGCTTGCCGCGACGCTTCTTCTGCACCTCGAGCACCGGATGAAAGACCTCATAACCCTGGTTGCCCAGATGCTCCGCGGCGCGAAAGGATTCACCGCCCTTGCACTGAATCACGTACCAGTGGGGTACGGCGTCACCGCCATATTCCGAACTCGCGTCGACTTCGCTCATGGAACTCCTGATCGGGTGCATGCTGGTATCACTGACGGGGCTCTGCAACAATCGATCCCATGGGAAGCGGCCCGGCCGTCACTCTCCAGTCTAACATCGTTGGGGCGAGCCGCGTGCCCCCCTTCGCCCGAGGTTCGCAAGGAGTGCACCCCGTCATGCTCACCCCCACGGCCCATCGCAGCTGGCGCGCCGCCCTGGCCATCTACCTGCGCGCACCGGTCATCACCATGCTGTTTCTGGGCTTCTCCGCCGGCCTGCCCTTCCTGCTGGTCTTCTCCACTCTCTCGGCCTGGCTGCGCAGCGACGGAGTGGAGGTTGCCGCCATCGGCTTCTTCTCGTGGATCGGCATCCTCTATTCGATCAAGTTCTTCTGGGCACCGGTGGTCGACCGCCTGGCCCTGCCGCTGCTGACCCGGGTCTTCGGCCAGCGCCGCGGCTGGATGCTGCTGGCCCAGGCGATGATCGCCGCGGGCCTGGTCGGGCTGGCCGGCCTCGACCCGGTAGGCCACCTGGGGCTGGTCGCCGCCTTCGCGCTGTTGGTGGCCTTCGGCTCGGCCACCCAGGACATCGCCATCGACGCCTTCCGCATAGAGTCGGCACCCGACGATGTCCAGGCGGCCATGGCGTCGACCTATATCATCGGCTATCGCGGAGGGCTGCTGGCCGCCGGGGCGGGAGCGCTGTACGTCGCCTCGGCGCTCTCCTGGGAAGCCGCCTACCTGGCCATGGCCGCCCTGGTCGGGGTCGGCGTGATCACCGTGCTGGTGCGCCCCGAGCCCGCCCGCCTGTCGCTCAACACCCAGTTGATCCACGAGCCGAAGGTGCGCGCCTTCCTGCGCGCCAGCCGCGGCAAGCCCAAGTCGACCAGGCGCATGGGCGCCTGGCTGATCGGCGCCGTGGTCTGTCCCTTCACGGATTTCATCGGCCGCCATCGGCTCAAGGCGTTGTGGCTGCTGGTCTTCATCGCGGTGTTCCGCATCAGCGACCTGGCGATGGCCTCCATGGCCAACCCGCTCTACATCGACCTGGGGTTTACGCTGGCCACCATCGCCAACGTCACCAATGTCTTCGGCATCGCCATGAGCATCGGCGGCGGCATCCTCGGCGGGCTGCTGGTCGCCCGCTACGGCATCGGGCCTCTCCTGGTGCTGGGGGCGGTGGCGGCGACCCTCACCAACCTGCTGTTCGCGGCCCTGGCGCAGGCCGGACAGAGCCTGCCGATGCTCGTCGCCGCCATCGTCGGCGACAACCTGGCCAATGGCCTGGCCAGCGCGGTGTTCATCGCCTTTCTCTCGAGCCTCACGTCGCGGGCCTACACCGCGACCCAGTACGCCCTCTTCTCGTCGCTGATGACCCTGCCCGGCAAGTTCCTCAGCGGCTTCGGCGGTATCGTGGTAGCTGCCGAGGGCTATGCCACCTTCTTCGTCGTGGCGACGGCGCTCGGCCTGCCGGCCATCGGCCTGGCGATCTGGATCAGCCGTGACCGCGAGCTGGTGCCACCCCCCGCCGCTCGGGCGGCCTGACCAACACCCCGGCGAGGCAAGCGATCAGCCGGGCAGCTGCTCCCGCAGCCACTGCAGTGCCCCGGGACTGGCCCGCCACTGGTCGCGCATCAGGGTACGATACTGCCAGGCCTCGGCCCGGGAGCCGGGCTCGGCGATACCGTCGCCGCCGGTGGTCACCGGCCGCGGGTTGTCGGCACAGAGCATGGCCAGGGCATGGGGGTTGTGGCGGCGGGCCGCCGCCAGGGCCTCCAGGGCCTCCTCGGGGCGTGCCAGGCGATAGAGCGCCAGCACCCGTCCCATCAGCAGCCCCAGCAGCGGGGCGGGCTCCTCGGACTCCTCCTCGAGGGCCCGCTCGCTCAACTCGAGGGCCTCGCGATCGCGCCCCTCGCGCAGCAACTGGTCGAGGACCAGCTCGCGCAGCCCCAGGCCGTCCTGGTCGTCCAGCACCAGCAGTCGCTCGGCGAGCTCCCGGGAACGCTGCCTGGCCCCGCGCTCCATCCCCACCACCAGGGCCAGGCCGGTACGCAGCAGTACGGCGTTGTCGGCGTCATCCCAGGTCAGGGTACCTTCCCCCGCGGCCTGGACCTGCTCGAGCCAGCGCTCGAGCCGGTCGGCCAGGGGGGCAAAGAGGCTTGGCGCCATCCACGGCAGGCTCCCGAAACGGCTGGTCAGGGCCAGCGCCAGGCCCTGGACCACCCGTGGCGAATCCAGCCACTCCGGGTGGGAACAGAGTTCGGCGAGCCAATCGGCGGCATGGGGCCAGGGATCGTCGTCGAAGCCCATCGGCGCATCGCCCACCACCTGCACCCGGAAGTGTTCGAACCAGGCGGCGAACAGGGTGTCCTCGCGAGCGCTGGCGTGATACTCCAGGCGGCCCTGGTCGGAACGCTGGATCGTCAGCCGCGGCGCCGTCGGCAGCGCCTCGAGCAGCGCCTGCAACGAGGCCAGCGGCCCGGCCAGGTCCTCCTCGGCGTTGAGCAGCTGCTCGGCCAGGGTCGCACCGGGGTTGTCGGCCAGGTCGGCCAGGAACTGCAGCTGGTCCGGGTCCAGGTCCCCCTGGCGAGCCAGGCGCCGGAACCAGAAGCGGGCCCGCTCGGCGGCCTCCCGCTCGTGGCCCTCGTGGAGCAGCAGCATGGCCTCGATATAGGCCAGGGTCGGCGAATCGGGCAGCGCCTGCTGGGCACGCACGAAGGCGGCCCGGGCGCTGTCCAGGTCGTCGTTGTCGAGGTGCATCAGGCACAGCCGCTCCAGTGCCACCCCACGCAGGAACAGCGGCCCACGGTCGAGCACCTCGTCGAGCAGGGCGGTGCGCTTGCGATGGAAGCCGCGCTCCTGGTAGAGGTCGACGAGGATCTCGAAGGCCGGCTCGGCCTGCTCGGGCAGGCGCGACCAGTCGGCGCGTTCGAACAGCGACTCGAGGATCTGCTGGGCACGCCCCCGCTGGCCGCTCTCCGCTGCGATCAGCCCCGCCTCGAGCAGGGCCTGGGCCGGGGCCCGGCCACTCTCGAGCGCGGCCTTGAGCACCTCGCCCTTCCAGTCGCGCAGCGAGAGCATCCACATCAGGTGTTCGGGCACATGGCCGGGCAACGAGACGGCACCGCAACAGTGCTTGGTCTTGCGGCCCGAGTCGCACCAGCAAGGCTCGTTGCGGCCCGGCCGGGCGAGGGGCTCGCAGGCGAAGCCGAGCCGCTCCAGGGGAGTCTGCGACCAGAGTTCCGGTGCCAGCGCCTGGGCATGGGCCAGGTTGCCGCCCAGCAGGCCAGCGCCCTCCTCCCGGGCCCAGGCCATCAGCGTCGGATAGCGTTCGTCCTCGCGAATGGCCGCCAGGGCACCCGAGGCAAAGCCCAGCAGTTGTTCCACCCATACCGCCAGCATCGCAGCCTCCGCAGACAGAAAACGGCACAGTCTAACAGTCCAGTGGCGTCCTGGGCAGGCACTCAGTGCCGCGCCCAGGCCAGCAACGGACGGGTACGGGCGTGCATGTCGAGACGAGCACCCAGCCGCACCAGGTTCCAGTAGTGGCCATTGAGGGTGCGCGAGAGCAGCAGGGTATCCGCCGGTGGCTGCAACCGGTCCATGGCGGCCCAGACCTTGGGACTGAGCTCGCGGAGTCGGCGATGGATGCGAACATCGGCAAAGTCCTGCGCGCCCGGCCGGAACAGGGGCGTGACGGCCTCGGCGGCCTCGCGGTAGAGCGACAGCGGCGCCCCCTGGCCCTGGCGCCCGCCCAGCGCCAGCAGCGCCTCGTCCATGGCCAGGGGATCCCCGGCCAGCGTGGCCTCGAGCAGCCGCATCATCGCCACCAGCCGCGCCTCGGGCACCGGAATCACCGCCCCCAGGTCGTAGATCACCAGCCGGCCTTGAGGGTCGGCGGCGAAATTGCCGGCATGGGGATCGGCATGCAGTTCGCCGTGGGTGAAGAGCTCCTCGGTGAGCCAGTCCGCCAATGCCGTCGCCAGGCGCTGGCGCACCTCGGCATCGGCCCCCTCCAGCTCGCGCAGCGGCGTGCCGGCCACATGGCGCATGGCCAGCACCCGGGGGCCCGAGAGTTCCGGCAGCGGTTCGGGAATCACCAGTGCATCGAGATGGGCATAGCGGGCCCGGTAGCGAGCCAGCGCCTCGGCCTCGGCATGATAGTCGAGCTCGCCGCGCAGGCTCGCGGCGAGCTCCTCGAACAGGGCATCGAGGCGGGCCTGCGGGACCCGGAGCCAGCGCCCCAGCCGCATCAGGCGACGTACCTGCACCAGGTCGCTCTCGAGCACCTCGGCGAGTCCGGGGTACTGGACCTTGAGCACCAGGGTCTCGCCGCCACGGGTCACGGCCCGGTGCACCTGGCCCATGGAGGCGCTGGCGAAGGGCCGCCGTTCGATGTCGCGGAAGTGGGCGTCGAGGTCGCCGTACTGGGCGACCAGGGTCTCGCGGATCGACGCCCAGGGCATCGGTTCGGCCTGGCGCTGGAGGCGCGCGAGCTCGTCGGCGAGGTCCGGCGGCAGCAGGTCGTCCCACTGGGCCATGATCTGGGCCAGCTTCATGGCTGGTCCCTTGAGCTCGGAGAGCCCCTCGAACAGGGCCTCGCCCAGGGCCCGCCAGTCGGCCTGGCCGCCCAGCCGGGTGCGCAGCAGGGCGCCACCGGTACGGGCGCCCAGCCCCAGCAGGCGCCGGGTACGGCCACGTTCGCGCATATCGTCGCTCCCCGGCTATGGGATACAGGACATTCGATACAAGAACTGTACACGAGTAGAGCAATGTTACATCTGGCGAGGGCCATGCAATACTGTAAGAATGTCCATATCATGAACCGGTGAGAACCAGGATGCGACTGATCATCGCCGAAAAGCCCAGCCTCGCCAGGGCCATCGCCGAGGCCCTGCCCGGACACCAGGGGCGCGTGGAGGGTGCCATCGTCGCCGGCGAGACCACGGTCACCTGGTGCCTGGGGCACCTGCTGGAGCAGGCCCCCCCGGATGCCTACGACCCGGCCTTCAAGGCATGGCGGCTCGACCACCTGCCGATCCTGCCCGGCCGGTGGAAGCTTACCCCGCGACCCAAGGCACGCAGCCAACTGGCGGTGATCCGCCGGCTGCTGAAGGGCGCCAGCGAGGTCATCCATGCCGGCGACCCGGACCGCGAGGGCCAGTTGCTGGTACAGGAGGTGATCGAGCACCTGGGCTGGAAGGGGCCGGTGTCGCGGCTGCTGGTCAGCGATCTCAACCGACCGGCGGTACAGCGTGCCCTCGGGCGTATCGAGGACAACGGCCGTTTCCTGCCACTCTACCGGGCGGCCCAGTCCCGCGCCCGGGCTGACTGGCTCTACGGCATCAACCTGACACGGGCCTGGACCCTGACCGGCCGACAGGCCGGCCACGACGGGGTACTCTCGGTGGGCCGGGTGCAGACCCCGGTGCTGGGGCTGGTGGTACGCCGCGACGCCGAGATCCGCGACTTCGAGCCCCGGCCCTTCTTCGTGCTGTGGGCCGATCTCGCCGTGGCCCGCGGTCAGCTGCGCGCCTGGTGGGTACCCGGCGAGACCCACCCACTGGACGACCAGGGCAGGCTGCTGGCCCGCGAGCCCGCGGCGGCCCTGGCCACACGCCTGCCCGGCGCCGAGGGTCGCCTCACCGCGCTGGAGACCCGCGACAAGCGCCAGGCCGCCCCGCTGCCTTACTCGCTCTCGGCGCTGCAGGTCGACGCTGCCCGACGCTTCGGGCTTTCGGCCAAGGCCGTACTGGATATCTGCCAGCGCCTCTACGAGCGCCACAAGCTGATCACCTACCCGCGCTCGGACTGCCGCTACCTCCCCGAGGAGCACTGGGCCGCCGCCCGGGCCACCCTGGAGGGGGCCTGCGGCGCCGATGCGCCCCTGCGCGGCTGGCTGGCCGGCGCCGACTTCTCGCGACGCTCGAAGGCCTGGAACGACAAGCGGGTCGGCGCCCACCATGCCCTGGCCCCCACCGGCAAGCCTGCCGACCCCTCGCGACTGGAAAAGGCCGAGGGCGACGTCTTCCGGTTGATCGCCCGTAACGTGCTCGCCCAGTTCTACCCGCCGCTGGCCACCCGCGAGGTGAAGGCCGAGTTCACCCTCCTCGGCGAGTGCTTCCGCGCCCGCGGCCAGGAGGTGCTGGAGCCCGGCTGGAAGCCGCTGTTCAGCACCCGCGACGAGGCCCCGCCGCTGCCGCCGCTCAGTGAGGGCGAGGCGTGCCGGGTCCTGGAGGCCGGGGTCGAGGACCGCGAGACACGGCCACCGGAACCCTTCACCGACGCCAGCCTGATCAAGGCGATGATGAACATCGGTCGCTACGTCGAGGACCCGGCGGTCAGGCGCACCCTGCGCGAGCACGACGGCCTGGGCACCGAGGCCACCCGTGCCGGCATCATCGAGACCCTGCTGGAGCGCGGCTACCTGGTGCGCCGGGCCAAGGCGCTGCGCGCCACCCGACTCGGCAGCGCGCTGATCGCCTCGCTGCCCGAGGCGGTGGGTCGCCCGGAGCGCACCGCCCTGTGGGAACAGCGCCTGGGCGCCATCGCCGAGGCGGGCGACGATCCGGCCCCCTTCGTCGCGGCCCTGATCGAGGACCTGCACGGCCTGCTCGCCGCTACCGATGCCGGACGACTGAGCCAGGCCCTGGCCCAGGCACGCGGCGAGGAGGCGCCATCACCCGGCCGCGGCAAACCCGCAAGCCGCCGGCGCGGCGCCCCCGCCAGGGGGCGTCGCCGCTCGCCTGGCGCCTCGCGCGGGAAAGGCTCCCGCTCATGAGCGCCCACCTGATCGTCGGCCCCGGCGCACTGGGGCGCCTGGTGGGCCTGAGCCTGGCGAAGGATGGCCGGGTGACGCTGGTCGGCCGGCGCCCGCTGCCCGTCGCGCAGACGCTGATCACGCCGGAGGGGGAGGCGCTGACGCTGTCCGTGCCGACCCTCACCCTGGACCGGCTGCCATCGCTCACCGACGACATCGTGCACCTGGCCACCAAGGCCTACGCCGCCGACGCCGCCCATGCGGCCATCGCTCCGCGGCTCGCTCCCGGTACGCCGCTGGTGCTGTGGCAGAACGGCTTCGACTGCCAGCCGCGGCTGAGCGAGTATCACGACGGCCCGGTGCTGTGCGCCACCACCACCGAGGGGGCCTGGCTGGCCGGCGATGACCGCGTGGTGCATGCCGGCCATGGAGTCACCTTCCTCGGTGACCTAGGCAATCACCACCTCCCGCTGGCTCGCTCGCTGGCGACCGCCCTCACGGCGGCCGGCTTGACCACCGCGGCGGTACCCGACATCCGCATCCGCCTGTGGCGGAAACTCGCCGTGAACGCCGCCATCAACCCCCTGGTGGCACGCTTTCGCATCCGCAACGGCCAGTTGCGCGACCGGCCCTTCCGGCCCATGGTCGAGGCAGTCATCGAGGAGGTGGCGGCGATCATGGCCGCCGAGGGCATCGCCCCGCCCGACGGCTGGCGCGTCCTGGTCTGGCAGGTGGTGGCGGGCACCGCCAACAACCGTGCCTCCATGCTTCAGGACGTGCTGGCCGGCCGACCCACCGAGCGCGAGGCGATCCTCGGCCCGCTGCTGGCGGCGGCGAGACGTCATGGTATCGAGGCCCCACGGCTGGCCGGACTCGATGCCGCACTCGCTCGGGCGAACCCCGCCGGCCCATGTTGAACCATCGCCTGGCAGGCCGAAGGCTCTCCTGCTAATCTGAAACGATCCAAAACACGAGCAAGCGGACTCCAGGAGCCTCGCGCTCAGGGTCGGGGATCATGAAACCGGGTTTCCCACTTGCCATTGCCCTGGCAACCAGTCTGACTCTCTTCTCGTCACCGCTGCTGGCGGATGTCGACACCCCCTCCTATGCCGCCGGCGAGGCCACCGACCTGATGTACCTAGAGAACGGGATGGTGCTCGAAGGGCGTGATCTCGAGTCGCCGGACGGTCATACCTCGGGATTCCGCTTCACGGCCGGCTTCTCGCCGCTGGCCCTGCCCCGACTCGATCTCGGTGCCGAATTCACCTACCGCGAGAGCGACGAGGTGCCGACCCGTTTCGGCGACCAGCCGCTGATCCTCAACACCACCAGCCTCGGTGGCAGCCTCGTCGCCGGCGTTCGCCTCGGACACCTGGGTCTCTATGCCAAGTCGGGCTTCGCCGAATGGGAGGGCGACCCGATCAATCGACCCGACCCCTTCGCCATGGCCACCGCCGGCACCGCCCGCGTGCAAGGTTTCGGCGCCCGTCTGCAGCACAATCGCCTGGTCAGCCGGCTGGAGTTCGAGGAGATCGACGCGCCGAGCATGGAACATCTCAACCTGATCACCGCCTCGGTCCACTACCCCTTCTAGGCCCCGGACCACATCGATCCTCCCGACCCTTGACCCGGGGGCGGCTTCTGGGTGCATGCTCTATATTCAATCAGCCGGACAGGCGATCCCGCCAGGCGGGATCCTTGCCGCACGACGTCATCCACCCATACCGGGAGCCACGACGATGAGCCTCAGAATTGGTGATACCGCGCCGGACTTCACCGCGCAAACCACCCAGGGCACCCTGAACTTCCACGAATGGATCGGCGACAGCTGGTGCATTCTCTTCTCCCACCCCAAGGACTTCACCCCGGTCTGTACCACCGAGCTCGGCTACATGGCGAAGTTGAAGCCCGAATTCGACAAGCGCAATACCAGGATCATCGGCCTGTCGGTGGACCCGGTCGACAACCACACCGCCTGGTCGAAGGACATCGAGGAGACCCAGGGGGCGGCGCCCAACTACCCGATGATCGGCGACGAAACGCTGGAGGTCGCCAAGCTCTACGACATGCTGCCTGCCGAACTCGAAGGCACGGCCGAGGGACGCACGCCCGCGGACAATGCCACCGTGCGCTCGGTGTTCGTCATCGGGCCCGACAAGAAGGTCAAGGCGATGCTCGTCTACCCGATGACCACCGGGCGGGACTTCAACGAGGTGCTGCGCCTGCTGGATTCCGTGCAGCTGACGGCCAAGCACACCCTGGCCACCCCGGTGAACTGGCGGCCGGGCGAGGACCTCATCATCCCGCCGTCGGTCAGCGACGAGGAGGCCCGCAGAAAGTACCCGGAAGGCTTCACCACGCTGAAACCCTACCTGCGTACGGTCAAGCAGCCCTCCTGACGGCCAGCCGGCCGACAGCGCGCAGCGCCCCGGCCACTGCTGGCCGGGGCGCTGCGCTTCGAACACCGGGAAAGCACCGGCCTCAGCCGGTATTGCGCAGCCCGGCGGCGATCCCGGCCATGGTCACCATCAGCGCCCGTGACAGGTCGGCGCTGATCGCCCCGTCGGCATCCCGGTTGCGCTGCAGCAACTCGGCCTGCAGGCCATGGAGGGGATCGATGTAGGGGTTGCGCACCTCGATAGCCTGGCGAATCAACGGCGTATTCTCGAGCAGCTCCTGCTGGTCGAGGACCTGGAGCAACACCTCGTGCAACCGAGTGAAGCGATTGCGCAGCTTCTCGCCCAGCGCCTTGAGCGAGGGCTCGTCGACCAGGCGATTCTCGTAGTAGGCGGCGATGCCCACGTCGGCCTTGGCCAGCAGCATCTCGAGCATGTCCAGGTAGGTGCCGAAGAAGGGCCACTGGTCGCGCATCTCCTGCAGCACCTCGAGCCCTCCCTCGTCCTCCAGGCGTCGGGCGAACGCCTCGCCACTGCCCAGCCAGGCCGGCAACATCAGCCGCGTCTGGGTCCAGGCGAAGATCCAGGGGATCGCCCGCAGGGTCTCCACCCCACCGTCCTGGCGGCGCTTGGTGGGCCGCGAGCCGAGCGGCAACCGCCCGAGGGCCCCCTCCGGCGTCACCGCACGGAAGTAGGGCACGAAATCGGGATCCTCGCGCACCACCCCCACGTAAGCGCCATGGGCGACCGCGGCCAGCCGATCCATCTCCTCGCGCCACTCGGCACGCGGGGCCGGCGGCGGCAACAGCGTCGCCTCGAGCACCGCACAGGCGTAGATCTCCATGGAGCGCAGGGCGATATCCGGCTGGCCGAACTTGAAGCGAATCATCTCGCCCTGCTCGGTCACCCTCAGGCTGCCGTTCACCGAGCCGGGCGGCTGGGAGAGGATCGCCGCATGGGCCGGGCCGCCACCGCGCCCCACGGTGCCCCCCCGGCCATGGAACAGCGTCAGGTCGACGCCGTGGCGGCGACACACCTCCACGAGGGTCTCCTGGGCGCGATACTGGGCCCAGGCCGCGGCCAACTGGCCGGCATCCTTGGCGGAGTCCGAGTAGCCGATCATCACCTCCTGGCCGTCGCCGACCAGCGCCCGATAGCCGGGCAGCGCCAACAGCCGGTCGATCACCTCGCCGGCATGATTGAGGTCGTCGAGGGTCTCGAACAGCGGCGCGATGGGCAGGCGCACGTCGCCACCCACCTCCTTCATCAGCAGCGCCACGGTGAGCACGTCCGACGGCTGAGCCGCCATGGAGATGATGTAGGTGCCCAGCGCCTCGGGCTGCTCGGCGGCCACGATCCGGAAGGTGTCGATCACCTCCCGGGACTCGGTGGAACAATCCCAGCGTCGTGGAATCAGTGGCCGACGCGAAGCGAGTTCCTCGAGCAGGAACTCCTGGCGCTGCTGCTCGCTCCACTCCCGATAGCGGCCGAGGCCCAGGCAGTCGGTGAGCTCCTCCATCACCTGGGCATGCCGACTCGCCTCCTGGCGAAGGTCGAGCTTGGTCAGGGTGACGCCGAACACGGCGACCCGCCGCAGGGTGTCGAGCAGCACCCCGTTGGCGATGGTGTCGAGTCCCACGTCGCACAGCGAGCGGTAGCAGGTCAGCAGCGGCGCATAGAGCTGGTCACGATTCTCGATGATCGGGCCGCCCTCGAAACTGCGTCCGTCGAGCTCGGCCTTGGCCCAGTCGCGCGTTGCCTCGACGCGGCTCACCAGGCGCTTGAGCAGCTCCCGGTACGGTTCCGCGACATCGCCCACCTCGGCCTTGAGCGCACTGTTGGCCTTCCACATGGAGAGTTCGGCCTTGAGCTGCTCGAGATCGCGCAGGTAGAGGTCCGCGGCCATCCAGCGGCCCAGCAGCAGCACCTCCCGCGTGACCCGGGCGGTGACATTGGGGTTGCCATCGCGGTCGCCGCCCATCCAGGAGGCGAAACGGATCGGCGCCGCATCGAGCGGTAGCCGCTCGCCGGCGGTCTCGAGCAGCAGGTTGTCGAGATCGCGGTGGAAATCCGGCACCGCCTGCCACAGGGAGTTCTCGATCACCGCGAAGCCCCACTTGGCCTCGTCCACCGGGGTCGGCCGCTCGTGGCGAATCTCGTCGGTGTGCCAGGCCTGGCTGATCAGCTCCTCGAGTCGCCCCTCCGCCCGCACGCCACGCTCCAGATAGTCGGTGGAGGACTCGATGGCGGTGAGGCAGTCGTCGATGGCGTCGTACTTCTGGATCAGGGTGCGCCGGATGACCTCGGTGGGGTGGGCGGTGAGCACCAGCTCGACACGCATGCCGGCGAGGCTCTCGACCAGCTTGCGTGGCGAGTGGCCTGACCGGCGGGCGCGCTCGAGCAGCTCGGAGAGCACCGGCTGGGAACCGGGCTTGTAGTCCTCGACACGACGGAATCGCGCCCGGTAATGCTGCTCGGCGATATTGGCCAGGTTGAGAAACTGGTTGAAGGCTCGGGTCACCGGCAGCAGGTCGCAGTCGGGCAGACGGCGCAGGTACTCGATCAGCTCGCGACGGCTCTGCTGGTCGCCCTGGCGACCGCGCTTGGCGAAACCGCGGATGGTCTCGATCTTGTCGACGAACCCGGTGCCGAGGTCGTCGGCGATGGTACGGCCCAGGCTGTCGCCCAGGATACGAACATTGTCACGCAGCGATTCGTGCAGGTCGTAGCTCATGACCGGCGATCTCCGGGGTTGTCATTGCAGTGGGCAGGAACAGGACAGCGGGCGGACTCGGCCGAGGCCTCGTCCCCCTTGGCCGCCTGCCAGTGGTGCTCCATGGCCTCGAGGCCGGCATCGGGCAGCGCCACCCCCTCGGCGGTCAGGGCGGTTTCCACATGGCGGAAGCGGCGCTCGAACTTGGCATTGGTGGCGCGCAGGCACTGCTCGGGATCGGCCTTGAGGGTACGGGCCAGGTTGGTCACCGCGAACAGCAGATCACCCACCTCCTCGGCGGCGTGATCGCGGTCCCCCTCGGCCAGCGCCTGCTCGACCTCGTCGAGCTCCTCGCGAATCTTGGCCAGTACCCCGCGGGCATCGGGCCAGTCGAAGCCGACCCGCGCGGCGCGCTTGGAGAGCTTGGCGGCCCGGGACAGCGCCGGGAGGGTACGCGGAATATCATCCAATACCGAAGCCGCGGCGGTGTCTCGCACCGAGTGACGCCCCTCCGTCGAGCGTGCGCGCTCGGCGCGCTCCTCGGCCTTGAGCGACTCCCAGTGCGAGCTGACCTGGCGGGTCTCGACCTGCTCGGCAGTGACGCCGGGCGGGCGCCGCGAGGCCAGGGTGCCGTCGGGAAACACATGAGGATGGCGGCGCAGCATCTTGGCGGTCAGCGTGTGCACCACGTCATGGAAGTCGAAGCGTCCCTCCTCGGCAGCGAACTGGGCGTAGTAGACCACCTGGAACAGCAGGTCGCCGAGTTCGGCGGGCAACTCGTCGTAGGCGCGTCGCTCGATGGCGTCGGCCACCTCGTAGGCCTCCTCCAGGGTATGGGGCACGATGGAGCCCCAGTCCTGCTCGAGATCCCAGGGGCAACCGTCGCCGGGGTCACGCAGCACCGCCATCAGCGTCAGCAGGTCATCGAGGTCGAAACGGGTCTCGCTCATGCCGATTTCCCCTTGCGCCTGCCCGGCTTGCCACCGCTGCGCAGCCGCCGCACCTCGATGACGTTGGGCAGTTGCTGGATGCGCGAGAAGAGCCGCCCCAGGGTCTCGAGGCCGTCGACTTCGACGGTGATCGTCATGCGGGCGATGCCGTCGTCGGTGTCGGTCAGGGTGTTGACCGAGAGCACGTTGACCTTGTCATGACTGAGCACGCCGGTCACGTCACGCAGCAGGCCGGAGCGGTCCCAGGCCTGGATCTCGATCTCCACCGGGTACTGGGTCCTGGCCCGCTCGCCCCACTCCACCTCGATGATGCGCTGGGGCTCGTCCATGCGCAGCTGCAGGATGTTGGGGCAATCCTGACGGTGCACGGTGACGCCGCGCCCCTGGGTGATGAAGCCGACGATGGCCTCGCCCGGCACGGGATGGCAACAGTTGGCCATGCTGGTCTTGAGGTTCCCCACGCCGAGCACCGTGATGTCGGAGCCAGCCCCCTTGCCGGCGGCCTTGCGCGGCTTGGCCAGCAGCCGGTCGAGTTGCTCCTGGTCGTCGCTCTCGCCGAACAGCTGCTGGGCCTGGTGCAGCACCTGGCCGATGCGCAGGTCACCGGCCCCGAGCGCCGCGTACATGTCGTCCGGGGTGGTGTAGTTGACCTTGCGCGCCAGGGTCTCGAGGTCCATGCCCTCGACGTCGAGCCGCTTCATCTCACGCTCGAAGAGTGCCCGGCCCTCCTCGAGGTT
Source organism: Halomonas kalidii (assembly GCF_030010475.1). Classification (NCBI taxonomy): domain Bacteria; kingdom Pseudomonadati; phylum Pseudomonadota; class Gammaproteobacteria; order Oceanospirillales; family Halomonadaceae; genus Halomonas; species Halomonas kalidii. The sequence continues at coordinate 263,781 of NZ_JASCQN010000040.1, forward strand.
CTGGTCGCGGGCCTGATGCTTGAACCAGGCCTGGATCTTGGCCCGCGCCCGGGAAGTGCGCACATAGCCGAGGCTGGGGTTGAGCCAGTCGCGGCTCGGCCCCCCCTTGCTGGCGGTGAGGATCTCCACCTGCTGGCCGGTCTTGAGCTTGTAGGTGAGCGGCACGATACGCCCGTTGACCTTGGCCCCGCGGCAGCGATGGCCCACTTCGGTGTGTACCCGATAGGCGAAGTCGATGGGCGTGGCGATGCGCGGCAGGTCGATGACGTGGCCATCCGGCGTGAAGACATAGATGCGATCCGGCGCGACGTCGCTGGAGAGGCCTTCGCGGATGTCGCCGAAGTCGCCGACCTCCTCCTGCCACTCGAGCACCTGGCGCAGCCAGGCGATCTTCTCCTCGTAGCTCGAACTCTTGCCCCCGGTATCGTGCCCCTTGTAGCGCCAGTGGGCGCAGACGCCCAGCTCGGCCTCGTCGTGCATGGCGAAGGTACGGATCTGGATCTCCAGCACCTTGTTCTCGGGCCCCATCACCGCGGTGTGCAGCGACTGGTAGCCGTTCTTCTTGGGGTTGGCGATGTAATCGTCGAACTCGTTGGGCACGTGGTGCCAGCGCGAATGCACCAGGCCGAGCACGGTGTAGCAGTCGGCCACCTCGGGCACCAGGATGCGTACCGCGCGGATGTCGTGGACCTGGGAAAAGTCGATGCGCTTGCGCTTCATCTTTCGCCAGATCGAATAGATGTGCTTCGCCCGTCCGTCGACGTCGTAGCGCGCGATGCCCTGGGCATCGAGCATCCCCTTGAGGGTCTCCACCACGTCGTGGATGTAACGGTCGCGGTCGAGGCGCTTCTCGGCCAGCTGCCGGGCGATGGCCTTGTAGTCGTCCTCGTGCAGGTAGCGGAAGGAGAGGTCCTCGAGCTCCCACTTGAGCTGGCCGATGCCGAGGCGATGCGCCAGGGGGGCATAGATGTCGAACACTTCCCGGGCGACCCGCTGGCACTTCTCCCGAGGGGCGTCCTTGACCTGACGCAGCGCACAGGTGCGCTCGGCGATCTTGATCAGGGCGACGCGCACGTCATCGATCATGGTGACCAGCATCTTGCGCAGGTTGTCCTGCTGATCATGCTGGCTCATGCCGTGGCTGGGCAGCTGCGAGGTGCTGATGGCCGCCATCTGCAAGACGCCACCGATCAGCGCGGCGACCTCCTCGCCGAAGCGCTTGCCGACCGCCTCGATCTCGATCAACCCCTCGCGCACGGCGCGGTAGAGGACCGCCGCTTCCAGGGCGGCCTGGTCGAGCCGCAGCTCGCCGAGGATATCGGCCATCTCCAGCCCCATGCGAAAGCTCGAGCCGTCGGCCAGCCAGGTGCGGTGAGGGCGGTCGGACTCCCTCTCCAGCTTCTGGGCGAGCAGGCAGGCCTCGCGCATCTCCGCCGCATCACGCAGCTTGACGTCCTCCTGCAGGCGCTCGATCCACTGATCGATATCGACCCCCCCGGCGTCACTCAGCGGCTGGTCTTCACGGACTTTAACCATCGGGTGTGACTCCTAGCGGCTGCCGCCCTGTCCGCGGGTGCTCGAACAGCAGCATGGATTCCAGGTGTGAGGTGTGGGCAAACATGTCGGCCACCGCGATGCGGCTGGGCCGGTAACCCCCATGCACGAGCCGTGCCGCATCCCGTGCCAGCGTCGCCGGATCGCAGGAGACGTAGAGCAGGCGAGGCACCGGGTGCTCGACGAGCGTCCGGCAGACAGCCGCCGCCCCGTCGCGGGGCGGGTCCAGCACCACCACCTCGGGCGGCCCGCTGGCCAGCAGCTCGGCGACGACCCCGGCCCGGCCCAGGTCGGCTTGGCGAGTGTACACCTCGAGGTCGTTGCGTCGGGCATTTCCGGCCAGCCGCTCGACCATCGCCGGACTGCCCTCCACGGCGGTGACCCGGGCCCCGGCTGCGGCCAACGGCAGGCTGAAGTTGCCCACCCCGGCGAAGAGATCCAGGAGTGCCAGTCCCTCGACATTACCGAGCCAGGCCAGGGCGGTCTGGATCAGTTGCCGGTTGATCTTGGCGTTGGCTTGCAGGAAATCGCCCGGGGCGAAGCCCAGGGTGAGTGCCTCGCCGGGGCCCGGCACCCGGCAGCTCAGCGCCGGTGCCGGTGTCAGCCACTCGAGCCTGGGCGTCTCGCGTCCCAGCAGCCGAGCCAGGTGCAGGCCGTGGCGCTCGGCGAAGGCCAGCCAGCGGCCCCGGTCGGCGTCGTGCTCACGCAGCTGGCGCAGCACCAGCACCACCCCCTGGTCGCTCTCCAGCAGCTCCAGGTGGCCCGCCTGGCGCGGCGCCTCGAGGCTAGCCACCAGAGCGTGCAACGGGGTCAGCAGGGCGTTCAGCGACGGCACCAGGATGGTGCAGTCGGCGATGTCCACCAGACGGTGGCTATGGCGGGCGCGAAAGCCGAGATGCACGCCCCCTTCGGCATCGACCTTGATACCCAGGCGTGCGCGGCGACGGTAGCCCTCGCCCGCCCCGGCGAGCAACTGCGGTGCCAGCGGCGGCTCGATGCCCTGGCGGGCGAGCAGCTCGAGCAGCACCGCGACCTTGTGGTGCCGCTGGGCGTCGAGGGCCAGGTGCTGGAGATCGCAGCCGCCGCAGCGGCCGAAGTGCGCGCAGGGCGGCGTGACCCGCTCCGGCGAGGGGGTGACGAGCTCGCGCACATGGCCCTCGTCGAAGCGCTTGCGGGCACGATGCACGGCCACCTCGAGCCGCTCGCCAGGGAGCGCCCCGTCGACGAACAGGGTCTTGCCGGCCGCCGTATGCGCCACCCCGCGGCCATCATGGGCCAGCCGCTCGATGGTCACCGGCCCGTCCCCGGCCACGCGGGGCGACGCCGGCGGTACCTGGCGCCCCTGCAGTCCGGAAACGCCGGAACGCATCCGTGCGGGGCGCCGCTTGCCCAGTCCCGCCACCTCAGAGCTCCGGGGCGAAGAGACCGGTGGAGAGGTAGCGATCTCCCCGGTCGCAGACGATGAACACGATCACGGCATTCTCGACCTCGGCAGCCACCCGCAGGGCGCCGGCCAGGGCACCCCCCGAGGAGACCCCGGCGAGGATGCCCTCCTCGCGGGCCAGGCGCCGCATGTGCTCCTCGGCCTCGTACTGCCCGATATCGAGCACCCGGTCGACCCGGCTGGCATCGAAGATGCTCGGCAGGTACGCCTGGGGCCAGCGGCGGATGCCGGCGATGCTGGCGCCGTCCTCGGGCTGCAGACCGACGATCTGCACCTCGGGGTTCTGCTCCTTGAGGTACTTCGATACGCCCATGATGGTGCCGGTGGTCCCCATGGAACTGACGAAGTGGGTGATGGCACCATCGGTCTGCTCCCAGAGCTCCGGTCCCGTACCGCGATAGTGTGCCAGGGGGTTGTCGGGGTTGGCGAACTGATTCAGCGGCTTGCCATCCCCCCGGGCGATCATGGTCTCGGCGAGGTCGCGGGCTTCCTCCATCCCCCCCTCCTTGCTGACGGAGATCAGCGTCGCGCCGAACGCCGCCATGGCCTGCTTGCGTTCGCTGGAGGCGCTCTCGGGCATGATCAGCACCATCCGGTAGCCCTTGATCGCGGCGGCCATGGCGAGCGCGATACCGGTGTTGCCGGACGTGGCTTCGACGAGGGTGTCACCCGGGGCGATCTCGCCGCGCGCCTCGGCCTGCTCGAGCATGGAGAGCGCTGGACGGTCCTTCACCGAACCGGCCGGGTTGTTGCCCTCGAGCTTGGCCAGCAGGGTATTGTGGCGTCCGGCGGTGATGCGCTTGAGGCGGACCAGCGGCGTATGACCGACGACATCCTCGATGGTAGGGAAATGCATGCAACCTTCCTTGTGGAAACGTCTTTTCGGCATTATATCCGGGCCATCCCGGAGTGGACAGGCATCCTCGCTCGCTGTGTCATACTGTCCTGAAATCAATACCGAAGAGCCCACCGATGTCGCTCAAGAACCGACTGTTCGTGCTGCTGCTGGGCCTGCCACTGCTGCTCCTTTCCGGTCTCACCGGAATCGCCCTCCACCTGGAGTCCGAGCATCGCCGGCAGGTCCTGCACGAGCGTCTCGCCACCGCCGTCGACCTGCTCGCTCCGGAGCTGAATGCCGCCCTGGCCGAGGAGGACCACCCTGCACTCGAGACGGTGGCCGGGCGCCTGCTCGATCTGGAGGAGATCCGCGCGGTGGGCATCCGTGACGCCACGGGAACGCCACGGCTCGAGCTCGGACGGCTGCGCGCGGCCCCGCTGCCCGTCGACGAGGGGGAAGTCCACCTGGATACCGACGGTAGCCTGTGGCGCCTGCAGGCTCCGCTCTCCGCGGGAGCGGCGGATCGCCCTACCCCGACCTGGCTGGAACTCGACATCGATGCCATGCCCCTGGTGCTGGACCACTACCGGCGCCTGGCCAGTGCCGGGCTGGGCCTGCTGGTGGCCGGGCTGCTGCTGTGGCTGATCGCCTATATCACCAGCCGCCGCCTGATCGCTCCGGTCCAGGCCGCCGATCGGGCCCTGGAGCGGCTGGCCAACGGCGACCACCCGCCCCCCCTCACCTGCGCCTCCCCCCCTGAACTGGCCAGGCTGGCCGAGCGCGTCAATGCCCTGTCCGATCACCTGGACCACGCCCGGGATGAGGTCCAACGCCAGATCGAACAGACCACCGCCGAGCTGCAGGAGTCGATGGAGACCATCGAAGTCCAGAACATCGAGCTCGACATGGCCCATCGCCGGGCACTCGAGGCGAGCCGCATCAAGTCGGAGTTTCTCGCCAACATGAGCCACGAGATCCGCACCCCGCTCAACGGCATCATCGGCTTCTGCCGCCTGCTCGGGCGCTCGCGGCTCGAGCCGCGGCAGCGCGAGTGGCTCGACCACGTCCATCGCGCCTGCGACAACCTGCTGATGCTGGTCAACGACGTGCTCGACTTCTCGAAGCTCGAGGCCGGTCGGCTCGAACTCGAGCACGTACCGCTGGACATGGTGATGCTGGTGGACGAGGTCCTCGCCCTGCAGGCGCCCCAGGCCCATCAGAAGGATCTGCAACTGATCGGACTGGTCTACGACGACGTCCCCGTCACCCTCAGCGGCGATCCGCTGCGCATCCGCCAGGTGTTGACCAATCTGGTCAATAACGCCATCAAGTTCACCGAACGGGGCGAGGTAATCGTACGGGTGATGGTGGAACAGGCCGAGCCCGGCCGGGTGACCCTCCGGGTCAGCGTCAGCGATACCGGTATCGGCCTCTCGCCCGAGAGTCGTCAGCGACTCTTCCAGGCCTTCCGCCAGGCCGACCCCAGCCACTCACGGGAGTTCGGCGGCACCGGCCTGGGATTGACCATCTGTCGTCAGTTGGTGGAACAGATGGGCGGCGAGATCGGCGTGGAGAGCGAACCCGGCGAGGGCTCGACCTTCGCCTTCACCCTGGCGCTGGAAGGCGACGAGAGCCGCGAGCGCCCCCCGGAACTGCAGCTCTCCGGCGAGACGGTGCTGCTCGACGAGCCGCATCCCGCCACCCGCCGGGCGCTGCATCACCTGCTCACCCGCTGGGGGGCCCGGGTGATCGACGCCGGGCAGCCGCCAAACCGCGAGTGCTCGCCTGCGCTGCTGGTGGCGGGCCTCCCCCACCAGGCCCTCGATGCCGCGGGTCTCGCGACCTGGCAGCGCCGGCTCGACACCATCGCCTGCCCCGCCCTGCTGCTGGCCAACACCAGCCCCCTGGACCTGCCGCTGCTGGTTCCCCCACGGGGTGGCGAGGTGTTGAGCAAGCCGCTCTCCCGGGTCGCCCTGATGGAGGCGGTGCAACGCCAGCTCGGCGGTGACCTGTCACCCACTCGCCCCGCCTCCGGTGCCGAGGCCGAGGATGAGACGGGGCCGTTACGCCTGCTGGTGGTGGATGACACCGAGTCCAATCGAGTGCTGCTGCGGGAACTGATCCAGCGTCCGGGGATCGAGGTGGAGCTGGCGGCGAGCGGCGAAGAGGCCCTGGCCATGGCTCAGGAGCGGCGCTACGCCATGGTATTGATGGATATCCGCATGCCGGGCATGGACGGCGTCGAGACCACGCGGGCGCTGCGCCGGCTACAGGGGGCCTGGAACCACCTGCCCATCATCGCGGTCACCGCCCATGTCCTGGAGAACGAGCGCCAGCGCCTGCTGGCCAATGGCCTCGATGACGTCCTGATCAAGCCGCTGGCCCCCCAGGACCTGGCGGAGCTGCTTCAGCAACATCTGGACCTACCCGCCCTGCCGCTCCCGGAGGCCGATGCCACGCCCCCCGCGCAGACGGCAGACGATGGCGAGCTGGCGGTGGTCGACCTGGACCTCGGCACCCGCCTCGCCGGGGGACGCGAGCCCCTGGCCCGGGAACTGCTGGCACGCCTGTCGGGATCGCTGCAGGACAGCGAGAGGGAGATTCGCGAGGCACTGGAACGCCAGGACGACGAGGCACTACTCGACGCCATCCACGCCCTCAACGGCGCCTGCCGCTACTGCGGAGCGCCACGCCTGGCGCTGCTCGCCGAGACCCTGGAGACACGCCTTCGCTCACGGGGGCGGGAGGGCGTGACCCCGCTGCTCGATGATCTCTTCGCCGCCATGGCGGGACTGCGTGACTGGCAGGCGAATCAACCCTCGAGCACGACGAAGGCCACTGCCAGTTCCGCCTCGTCGGTCAACGACAAGTGAATGGAGCGCACACCGGCGACCCCGGCCAGTTCATGGGCCTTGCCGCTCAGCACCAGTGACGGGCGCCCCAGGGCATCGTTGACCACCTGGATCTCGGTCCAGCGCATACCGCGCCGCAACCCGGTGCCCAACGCCTTGACGAAGGCTTCCTTGGCGGCGAAACGCTTGGCCAGGAAGGCCGCCGGCAGGCCGTGGCCATGGAAACGCTCCAGTTCCTCCTCACCCAGCAGGCGCAGGGCGAAACGCGAGCCATGACGGGTCATGGCCGTCTCGAAGCGACCGATACGCGCGATATCGGTGCCGACGCCGATGATCATCGGCAGCAGCCACCCGCCGCGTCGTGCTCGTGTCCGTGATCATGGTCGTCGATTGCCGCCAGCAGGCCGGCCTCCTGACCGGCGACCGCCAGTCGCTTCATCTCGACCACCGCTTCCTTGAGGCCAACGAACAGGGCCCGGGCGATGATGGCATGGCCGATGTTGAGCTCGTGGATGCCGGGAATCGCCGCGATGGGCTCGACATTGTGGTAGTGCAGGCCGTGGCCGGCGTTGACGACCAGCCCCAGTTCGCCGGCCATTTCGGCTGCCGCGGAGAGCCGTGCATGCTCGCGGCGGGCGCGCTCCCCCGACGCCTCGGCATAGGCCCCGGTGTGCAGCTCGATCACCGGCGCACCGGCCCGCTGAGCCGCGTCTATCTGATCGGGTTCGGGGTCGATGAACAGCGATACCTCGCAGCCGGCATCGGCGAGCCGCCGGCAGGCCGCGGCGATGGCATCGAAACCACCGACCACATCGAGCCCCCCCTCGGTGGTCAGCTCCTCACGCTTCTCCGGCACCAGGCAGACATGTGCCGGCCGCACCTCCTCGGCGAGACGAATCATCTCTTCGGTGACCGCCATCTCCAGGTTCATGCGGGTATTGAGCACCTCGGCCAGGATGCGCACGTCACGCTCCTGGATATGGCGACGGTCCTCGCGCAGGTGGATGGTGATGCCGTCGGCGCCCGCCTCCTCGGCGAGCAGCGCGGCCTGGACCGGATCCGGATAGCGGGTGCCCCGCGCCTGGCGCAGGGTGGCGATATGATCGATGTTGACGCCGAGCAGGATGCGCGGGGGATGCATGCGGGATCTCCAGAGCGGATGGGATGAGAAGCGTGTATCAGTGTGGGCCGTTACGGCGTCGCGCGGCAAGCTCCTGCATCAGCGCCCGGGAACGCAGCGGACGGACGCCGAGCAGCGGCGCCAGGGCCGCGCGGGTCAACGCCTTGGCCGGGCCGGCGAGTCCCGGCTCGCCCCAGTCGCCGGCGGCCAGCAGGCGCAGGGTACGGCCATCGATGCCCGGCTCACCGGGGACGAAGGCCCGCGAGGCGCTATCGAAGCGGTATCGGCGCTGGGGGTCCAGGCCACGGCCATCGGGTTCGACGAATCGCGGCGTGGCGTCCAGTGCCTCGAGCAGCGAGAGCTCCAGCCGACGCAGCGCCGCGGCGCGCCCTTCCGGCCGTGGCAGCGCCTCGCGCAGGGCGGCATAGAAGGCGAACACCTCGGCTACCGGAAACTCCACCGGCAGCACGCGGGTGAGCAGCTCGTTGGCATAGAGACCGCAGAGCAGTCCCTCGCCGACCAGCAGGGCGGCTGCGCCGTGGCTCTCCATCAGGCGTAACCGCTTGAGCTCCCCCTCGCCGACCCAGGTGACGTGCAGCGGCGCGAAGGGCTGCAACCGTGAGCGTGATCGACTCCCCGGGCGCTGCACCCCCTGGGCCACGGCCCGCACCCTGCCATGCGCGAGCGTCAGCAGCTCGACCAGGGCACTGGTCTCGCGGTAGGGACGCTTATGGAGAAGGAATGCCGGCTCTGGCTGCATGGCCTTTCCGTGAGGTTCGATGCAGAAAGCGCCGAGGTTTCCCTAAGGGGTCAGACCCCGGCGGGGTCGATACCGCAAGCAAGATGCACCAGGGCAGTGACGGCGACCCGGCTGGGGTCTGACCCCATAGGCACCGCCATCCCTGGAGGACACCGCAGCCATCAGTCCAGGTTGTAGCCGAGGCTCTTCAGCGCCCGCTCGTCGTCGGACCAGCCACGCTTGACCTTGACCCAGAGGTTGAGCATCACCTTGGCACCGAGCGCACGCTCCATGTCGAGGCGCGCCTCGCGGCCGATGCTCTTGATGCGCTCGCCGTTCTCGCCGATCAGGATCTTCTTCTGCCCCGCCCGTTCGACCAGGATCAGGGCACTGATGTGCACTACCTTGCCCTCGTCGCGAAACTCCTCGATCTCCACGGTCATCTGGTAGGGCAGCTCGTCACCGAGCTGGCGCATCACCTTCTCGCGCACCAGCTCGGCGACCAGGAAGCGCTGGCTCCTGTCGGTGACCTGGTCCTCGGGAAAGTAGTGGATGCCCTCCGGCAGGTGCTTGGCCACCTCGGCCTCCAGCTCAGGCACGTTGGTGCCGTGCTTGGCCGAGATCGGCACGATCGCCGCGAAGTCGCGCCGGGCACCGACCTCCTCGAGCCAGGGCAGCAGGCTGGTCTTGTCCTGCAGCCGATCGACCTTGTTGACCGCCAGGAGCACCGGTGCCTCGACGTGCTCGAGGCGCTGCAGCACCACCTGGTCCTCGTCGGACCAGCGGGTGCGGTCGATGATGAACACCACGCAGTCGACGTCGCGCAGGGCCTGGGTCGCCGCCTGGTTCATGAAGCGATTGATCGCCTTGTTGCGATCCTTTGCCATGATGTGGATGCCCGGGGTGTCGACGTAGATGAACTGCGTCTCGCCCTCGGTCTTGATGCCCATCACCTGATGACGGGTGGTCTGGGGACGCCGCGAGGTGATCGAGATCTTCTGGCCGAGGATGCGGTTCATCAGCGTCGACTTGCCGACATTGGGACGGCCGACGATGGCCACGAAGCCACAGGTCTGGGTCATGCGCGTGCTCCTCTGGGCTCGAGCCGGTCCAGGGCCCTCTCGGCGGCCTGCTGCTCGGCATGGCGACGACTGGCGCCGGTCCCCGTGGTGTGCTCGTCGAGCATCTCGATGTGACACTCGACGGTGAAGGTCTGGGCATGGGCCTCGCCCTCCACCGAGACCACCTCGTAGCGCGGCAGCGGCGACTGGCGCGACTGCAGGAACTCCTGCAGTCGGGTCTTGGGATCCTTCTGGGTATCCTGCAGGCTGATCGCCTCGAGCCGCTCGGCATACCAGGAGAGCACCCTGGTGCGGGCGATGTCCATGCCGGCGTCCAGATAGATGGCGCCGATCACCGCCTCCACGGCGTCGGCGAGGATCGACTCGCGGCGGTGGCCCCCGCTCTTCATCTCGCCGGAGCCCAGGCGCAGGTGTTCGCCGAACCCCATCTCCCGGGCCAGCTCGGCCAGGGTCTGGCCCTTGACCAGCCGGGCGCGCAATCGCGACAGCTGCCCCTCACGGGCCTCCGGAAAGCGCTGGAAGAGCGCCTCGGCGATCACGAAGTTGACGATCGAATCGCCGAGAAACTCGAGGCGTTCGTTGTTCTGGCCACCGAAGCTGCGGTGCGTCATGGCCAGCTCCAGCAGGGCGGCGTCGCCGAAGGAGTGGCCGAGGCGTCGGCTGAAGGCGTTGAGGGAGTTGCTCACGAAGCTCCTGAATGATCGATGTCGGGGCTGAAAGGTTCGGGACACGGGCAGGGCCCGGCACGAGGAAACAGCGTGCCCGGGCCAGGTCGACCAAGCCTAGTGGATGCGCCGTACGCTGCCGAAGCTGGGCAGACCGCCATCCCAGTGCATCCACACGGCGAAGGCGCGGCCGACGATGTTCTCTTCCGGCACGAAGCCCCAGTAGCGGCTGTCGTTGGAGTGGTCGCGGTTGTCGCCCATGGTGAAGTAGTGACCCTCGGGAACCACCAGCTCGCGCATCTGCGGCCCCGGGTCTCGAGGATTATTGTAGATACGGTGAGCCAGCGCGCCCAGGCGCTCCTCGAGCAGCAGCTCGCCGGGGGCCTCGGCCCCCGCCTCATCCAGCAGCATCTTGGCGACCGGCTCGCCGTTGACGTACAGCTGCTTGCCTTCGTAGCGTATCCGGTCCCCCGGCAAGCCCACCACGCGCTTGATGAAGTTCACCGAGGGCTCGTCGGGGAAGCGGAACACCATGACGTCACCGCGCTCGGGCTCATTCAGCTCGACGAGGCGGGTATGGATCACCGGCAGACGCGGGCCGTAAGTGAACTTGTTGACCAGGATGAAATCCCCCACCTCCAGGGTCGGGCGCATGGAGCCCGAGGGGATCTGGAAGGGTTCGACCACGAAGCTGCGCAACAGCAGTACCACCAGCAGCACCGGGAAGAACGACCGGGAGTAGTCGACCGGCCACGGCTCCTTGAGCGCCTTCTCGCGGGCACGCTCGTCGAGCCCCTCGGTGGTACCCGCCTCGGCGGTCGCCAGGCGCCGCCGTCGTGCCGGGCGCCACCAGACCAGATCCAGCAGCCAGATCAGGCCGGTGACGGCAACCGCCACCACCAGCAGTAGAGAGAAGTCCATGCGGTCATCCGTTCCTAGTCATTTACCTTGAGCACGGCGAGGAAGGCATCCTGGGGAATCTCGACCCGGCCAACCTGCTTCATGCGCTTCTTGCCCGCCTTCTGCTTCTCGAGCAGCTTCTTCTTGCGCGAGACATCACCGCCGTAACACTTGGCCGTGACGTTCTTGCGCAGCGCCTTGACGGTGGAGCGGGCCACCACCTGACCGCCGATGGCGGCCTGGATGGCCACATCGAACATCTGACGCGGAATCAACTCCTTCATCTTCTCGACCAGCACCCGCCCTCGGCCGTGAGCATGATCGCGATGGATGATCACGGCCAGGGCATCGACCTTGTCGCCGTTGATCAGCACGTCGAGACGCACCAGCTTGGCCGCCTGGAAGCGCTCGAAGCTGTAGTCCAGGGAGGCATAGCCCTTGGAGATGGACTTGAGGCGGTCGAAGAAGTCCATCACCACCTCGGACATGGGCAACTCGTAGACCAGCTGGATCTGACTGCCGAGGAACTGCATGTCGCGCTGGGTACCACGACGCTGCTCGCATTCGGTGATGACGTTGCCGACGAACTCCTGGGGCACCAGGATGCTGGCCCGTACGATGGGCTCGCGCATCTCCTCCACGTCGGCCATGTCCGGCAGCTTGGAGGGGTTGGCAACGTACATCACCTCGCCGCTCTTCATGGCCAGCTCGTAGACCACGGTGGGCGCGGTGGTGAGCAGGTCCAGGTCGTACTCGCGCTCGAGACGCTCCTGGATGATCTCCATGTGCAGGGTGCCGAGGAAACCGACCCGAAAACCGAAGCCCAGGGCGTCGGAGTTCTCCGGCTCATACTCCAGAGAGGCGTCGTTGAGCGCCAGCTTCTCCAGGGCGTCACGGAAGTCCTCGTAGTCGTCGGCACTGACCGGGAACATGCCGGCATAGACCTGGGGCTTGACCTTCTGGAAGCCGGGCAGGCGCTCCACGTCCGGGGTCTTCGTATGGGTGATGGTGTCGCCCACCGGCGCCCCCTGGATCTCCTTGATGCCCGCGACGATGAAGCCCACCTCTCCGGCCCGCAGGATACCGGTCTCGCGACGCAGGGGAGTGAAGATCCCCACCTCGTTGGCCTGCCAGTCCCGTCCGGTAGACTTGATGCGGATCTTCTCGCCCTTCTTCAGGGTGCCGTCGAACAGCCGGACCAAGGACACCACCCCCAGGTAGTTGTCGAACCAGGAGTCGATGATCAATGCCTGCAAGGGCGCGCCCGGATCCCCCTTGGGCGGCGGAATGTCGCGTACCAGGCGTTCGAGCAACGCGTCGATGCCCATGCCGCTCTTGGCCGAGACCTGGCAGGCATCGGTGGCATCGAGGCCGATGATCTCCTCGATCTCGTGGGAGACCTTGTCGGGGTCGGCCTGGGGCAGGTCCATCTTGTTGAGCACCGGCAGTACCTCCAGCCCCTGCTCGATGGCGGTGTAGCAGTTGGCCACCGACTGCGCCTCGACGCCCTGGCCGGCATCGACCACCAGCAGCGCCCCTTCACAGGCATACAGCGACCGCGATACCTCGTAGGAGAAATCGACGTGTCCCGGGGTGTCGATGAAGTTGAGCTGGTAGGTGTTGCCGTCTTTCGCGTGGTAGTCCAGCGTCACCGACTGGGCCTTGATGGTGATGCCACGCTCGCGCTCGAGGTCCATGGAGTCGAGCACCTGCTCCTTGAGCTCACGCTCGCTCAAGCCACCGCAGGTCTGGATCAGGCGATCGGCCAGGGTCGACTTGCCATGGTCGATATGGGCGATGATCGAGAAATTGCGAATATGCTTGAGCTGATCGGAGGGGGTGTCTTGGGACATCGAGTCGCTTCTGCTGGTTGGTGTCGGGCCACGGCCGGGCGTCGTGACGCTGGCATGCGGGAAAGAGAATGGGCGCTATTGTAGCGGGATGCGCCTGGCAGGAACAGCAACCCGACGGCGCGTGCCGTCGGGTGGCGGTTTCAGGGACGCCCGCCGGGGGGAGTCTCAGTCATCGGCGAGGCGCAGGGCGACGAACAACGACCGCCCGTCGCGATAGAGACGCACCGGCACGGCGCGGTCGGAGGGCAACGACTCCACCACCTCGACCAGTTGGTCGGCGCTGCCCACGATCTGATGGTCGATGCTGACCAACACGTCCCCCGGACGGATGCCGGCAGCGGCGGCGGCACCACTCGGATCGAGCTCCCGGATCAGCACGCCATCCTCGATACCGAGCCGCTCGAGCTCCTCGGCCTCGAGCTCGCTCACGGCCAGGCCCAGCCGGGGCTGACGTCCACCCTGCTCGGCACGGGTCACGTCTCGACCCTCGGCATCGGGCCAGTCGCCCACGGTCACCGTCTCGCGACGCTCCTCACCGTCACGCAGCAGCACCAGGTCCACCTCGCTGCCGGGGCTCGTGCGGCCGATCAGTCGCGGCAGGGTACTGGAACGATCGACCTCGTCGCCATCCACCTCGAGGATGACGTCGCCGGCCTGAAGGCCGCCACGGGCCGCGGGCCCCTCCGGATCCAGATCGGCGATCAGCGCGCCACTGGGGCTGTCCATGCCGAAGGACTCGGCCAGGTCACGGGAGACCGGCTGGATCATCACGCCGAGCCAGCCGCGACTCACGCGACCGTCATCGCGCAACTGGCCGGCCACGTCCATGGCCACGCTGATGGGAATGGCGAAGGAGAGCCCCATGAAGCCACCGCTGCGGGTAAAGATCTGGGAGTTGATGCCTACCACTTCGCCGTCGAGGTTGAACAGCGGCCCCCCGGAGTTGCCCGGATTGATGGCCACATCGGTCTGGATGAAGGGGACATAGGCATCCCGCGGCAGGGTACGGTTGATGGCACTGATGATGCCCGCCGTCACCGAGGAGTCGAAACCGAACGGCGAACCGATCGCGGCCACCCACTCACCGACCCGGAGGGCATCGGAGTCCCCCAGGGTCAGGGGCGGCAGGTCGTCGGCATCCACCTTGAGCAGCGCCACATCGGTGCGCTCATCGGCGCCGATGAGTTCGGCGGCGAGCTCCCGGCGGTCGTTGAGACGCACCAGGATCTCGTCGGCCCCCTGTACCACATGGGCATTGGTCAGGATGTAACCGTCCTCGCTGATGATGAAGCCGGAGCCCAGCGACTGGAGCTCCCGGGGGCGTCCCTGGCCACCGCCGCCCGGCGGCGCCGGGAAGCGATCGCCGAAGAAGTGACGGAAGATCTCCGGTATTTCCTGGCCACCGAATCCGCCGAAGGGATCCTCACGGCCCCGCTCCATCCGGGTGGTGGAGATGTTGACCACCCCCGGGGCCGCCTGCTCCACCAGTTCGGTGAAGTCCGGTAGCTCACGGGCCATGGCCGACTGCCAGGCCAGCAGGGTCGCGGCCAGCAGCATCCACAGGGATAGATGTCGAGTCTTGCGCTTCATGGAGTGCTCCTGCGAATGATCAAGAGGAAATGGTCATATGATCGGCGACTGGCGGATCAGGCCGACGCGTCGGGCCCGACCGGCCACCGTGGCTGGTCCAAGGATCGCCACGTCGACGAAGATGGTGACGCCATGTCGCGAAACCAAGCCCCGGAGGTGGTCCGTGAAGCCGACCATCCCGGCTTTCACGGCCAACAGAGTCTGCCGCGGTCCGGCGCTCATGGCCCCTCCTCCGCGACTCCGCCGTCATGAGTCACCGCCGATGGGGCAGCCTCCTCGGCGCGCCACTCCAGGGTATCGGCCACACGCAGCAGCACGCGGGGCGGCAGCTCTCCCATCACCACCACCTGCCGGGGCTGCCCACCCAACTCGCGATGACGTACGGCGGCATGGGAGACGCCGAGGCGGTGCATCCCCGGGGCCAGCAGTTCATCGGTCCCTTCGATGGGCTCGACGAACAGACTGAGGGTGGAGAGACCGTCGCTATAGAGCCGATGATCGACCGTGTCTGCGTGCCGCGAACTGCGGGTGTCCACCGGCTGGGGCACGAACCCCTCGGGCAGCCAACCGATGTCCCAGGGATCGGACGGCGCCTCACGGTAGCGGTCGAGGACCACATGCCCGTCATGGAGCCGCGGCCGGTCGAGTTCGGTGAACTGGAAGGTCTCGACAACCCGCCCCGCCTCGTCGAGCAGGACCTGTTTGAGGGGCAGGGCCGTGGTCGCGTCGAGCCATAACCGGTGACCGAAACGAAAGCTGTCGAGGGGGTCGATGTCCAGGCGCACGGTGCGACGGCTGGCAATGCGCTCCTCGCCACCCAGTTGCAGGCGATAGAGGCCGTCGAGGTGGGCGGCGATCCCGGACGGCGAGGCAGGCGCCTCGCCGTCCGCCTCGGCCCAGCTCAAGCGACCGATGCGACCGCGACGCTCGAAGACCAGCGGCGGGCCATCGAGGAAACTGGCCATCTCGCGTTCGATGCCATCCTCGATGTGGTGGGAAAGGGCCAGGGTCCTGATGCCGTCATAACCGATCCGCACGGCACGCGCCTGGAAGACGTAGCAGTGACTGGCCCAGAGGCTGCGCTCGAACCAGTCGATGGCAGTTTCCGGGGCTTCCCGGCCGGCCAACTCACGGCAATCGAAACGGTCGCCGCCCTCGGCGTCGGCCGCCAAAGCCGGAGCGTCGACGGCGAGCACCAGACCGGCCCCGGCGAGCAGCGATGCCGCCACCAACCGCCGTACCTGACGCTTGCGAACGACGAACAGCCCGGTCCGCATCAGCACACTCCCGGCATCAGCGAGTGCCCAGCGTCTTGCCACCCGAGGCGCGCAGCAGTGGCATCCAGGCGTCGCCGCTGCGATAGGAAGAGCCCTCGGCGTGACGATCGAGGTAGGACTGCAGCAGGCGTGCCTGCTCCTCGTCGGCCCGCAACGACTGGCGGGGATTGGGCGCCATGAACATGGGTGACTCGGCCCCCGCGCCGACGGTCATCAGCCCCTGGCCGCCACCGGAAGCCCCCATGGGCGCCTGGAACAGCGGCAGGTCGACCAGCGACGGGCGCGCCGAAGTGCCGGAGCCCCCCTCGGTCGTGGCAAGCGAGGCCGGCGCCGATTGACTGGTCGGGCCGGAAGCCAGGCCGGGATCGTCGCCTCCACCGCCCTGGTAGAACTGCACCCCGGAGATCACCATCAGCGACACCGCGGCGGCGATGCCGGCACTGCGGGCAAACGGCAGCGAGCGGCGAACCGCCGGTGCCACGGACTCGAGGCGTGGCGCCTGCTCGTCCTGGAGTCGCGCCATGATACCGGCGGAAAGATCGGTGGCGAGATCGACGCCCGGCTCGCGTCGCATCAGGCTGCGCATCAGATGGTAGCGTCGCCAGGTCTCGGCCGCGTCAGGAGAGTCGTCCAACGACTTCATCACCCGGCGCAACTCGAGCTCATCACCTTCGTTGTCCATCAGGGCAGAAAGCGATTCCCGTGCGTTCTGACTCATTCTTCACACCCTCGCACTCGCAAGGCGCCCTGCCTTGCGTCCATTGACAGCCTGGAAGATCGGCATTCCAGGCCACGGCCTGGCGATACCGACATGTTAGAACCCACTACCGGTGGGCCGGTCACTGCTTCTGACGCCGTAAGCGCCGGACAGTTCAGCAATTCGTCAAAAACCTTGATCGAGTCGCTCATTCGGGAATCGGCTCACGGTTGCGCGACGTGGTCACCAACGGCTGGATATGCTGATCCACCGCCTCCCGGGCACGAAAGATGCGCGAGCGCACCGTCCCCACCGGACACTGCATGATCTGGGCGATGTCCTCGTAGGAGAGCCCATCGAGTTCGCGCAGGGTGATGGCGGTGCGCAGGTCGTCGGGCAGGTTCTCGATCGCCTCGAAGACGGCGGCCTCGAGCTGGTCCCGGGCGATCGCCGCCTCCGGCGACTCGATGTCGGCCAGGCGGCCACTGTGATCGACGATCTCGGCATCGACGATGTCGAGGTCGCTGCCCGGGGGACGACGCCCCTTGGAGACCAGGTAGTTCTTGGCGGTATTGATGGCGATCCGGTACATCCAGGTATAGAAGGCACTCTCGGCGCGGAACTTGCCCAGCGCCCGGTAGGCCTTGATGAAGGCCTCCTGGGCCACGTCCTGGACCTCGGCATGATCGTGCACATAGCGACCGATCAGCCCGATGATCTTGTGCTGGTACTTTCTCACCAGCAGGTCGAAGGCACGAGTGTCCCCCTTCTGGGCGCGCTCGACGAGTTGCTGATCGGTCTCCCGAGTGCCCATTCACGCCCTCCCCGGCCGAGAGAAGCATGACGGGTTGCCAGGGAGTCGCCGCGAGCGGACTAGTAAAGCATGCATAGTGTCAACCTGAAGCCCTGAGGCAGCTGATAGTCGAAGGCCGGAGCCGAAGTGGCACAAGTGTTCCCGTTTCTGGCGCGTGCATCAAGCCGAATCCCTCGCCGACGATGCCCGCGCTGGGACACGCCGGGATCTCAACGGTTCCCGGCGCGATTGATTTTTGCCATGCCCACGGGCGATAGTAGAGCCCACTATTCTTATTCATCGCCATCAGCGCAGACACGACACAGGTAGCACAATGTCAGAGCAGCAGGTCAACAACCTCAACGTCCTCGCCCAGGACGTCCTGATCTCTCCCGAGGCCCTGAAGAACGAGATCCCGCTCACCGAGGCCGCCGAACGCACGGTGATCGAGGGCCGCGAGACGATCCAGCGGATCCTCGACGGCAGTGACCCACGCCTGCTGGTGGTGGTCGGCCCCTGCTCCATCCACGACGTCGATGCGGCGCTGGACTATGCCCGCCGCCTGCGCCGCCTGGCCGATGAGGTCAAGGATAGCCTCTATATCGTGATGCGCGTCTACTTCGAGAAGCCGCGCACCACCGTGGGCTGGAAGGGGCTGATCAACGATCCGCACCTCAATGACTCCTTCGAGATCGAGGAGGGCCTGCACATCGCCCGCCGGCTGCTGGTGGAACTGGCCGAGATGGGCCTGCCGCTGGCCACCGAAGCTCTCGACCCGATCTCGCCCCAGTACCTGCAGGACTGCATCAGCTGGTCGGCGATCGGCGCCCGCACCACCGAGTCCCAGACCCACCGGGAGATGGCCTCGGGCCTCTCCTGCCCGGTGGGCTTCAAGAACGGCACCGACGGCAGCCTCGACGTGGCCGTCAACGCCCTGCAGTCGGTGGCGCACCCGCACAACTTCCTCGGCATCGACCAGGCCGGCCAGGTGGCGATCATCCGCACCCGCGGCAACGCCTACGGCCATGTGGTGCTGCGCGGCGGCAACGGCAAGCCCAACTACGACAGCGTCAGCGTGGCGCTGGCCGAGCAGGAACTCAAGAAGGCCGGGGTCAAGCCCAACATCATGATCGACTGCTCGCATGCCAACTCCAACAAGGACCCGGCCCTGCAGGCGCTGGTACTGGAGAACGTCACCAACCAGATCCTCGAGGGTAACCGCTCGATCATCGGCCTGATGGTGGAGTCCAACATCGGCTGGGGCAACCAGAAGATCCCCGAGGACCGCAGCCGGCTCCAGTACGGGGTATCGATCACCGATGCCTGCATCGACTGGGATACCACCGTGCAGACCTTCAAGCAGATGCACGACAAGCTGAGCCCGGTACTGACCCGCCGTACCGCGGCCTGAGCAGGCACCGCTCCGCAACCGCACAGGCCCGCCGATCTGAACCGGCGGGCCTGTTGCGTGATGGGGCGAACGCTCAGGCGTCCTGGCGCACCCCGTCGATCTCGCGCACGAAGGGCGGCAACGCATCGAGCAGCGCCCGGCCATAGCGACGGGTCAGCACCCGGCGGTCGAGCAGGGTGATGCGTCCGGCATCGGCCTCCTTGCGGATCAACCGGCCACAGGCCTGGACCAGCTTGATCGAGGCATCCGGCACGCTGATGCGCATGAAGGGGTTGCCGCCGCGACTCTCGATCCACTCGGCGAGGGTCGCCCCCACCGGGTCGTCGGGCACCGAGAACGGCAGCCGGGTGATCACCACATGGGTCAGGTAGTCACCGGGCAGGTCGATCCCCTCGGCGAAGCTCGCCAGGCCGAAGATGATGCTGCCCTCCCCGGCGTCGATCCGCGCCCGGTGGCGGGTGATCAGCTCGCGCTTGGGCAGCCGGTCCTGGGCCAGCACCCGCTCGCGACGGGGGGCCGACAGCGCCTTCTCCACGCCGCGCAGCTGGGCCCGCGACGAGAACAGCATCAGTACCGCCTCCTGCTCGCCGAGGGCCTCGACGAAGTCGACGATGGCCCGCTCGTGGCCCTCGCGGTCGGCCGGGTCGACCGCCTCCCGGGGCACGCTGAGCACCGCCCGAGAGTAGTCGAAGGGGCTCGGCAGGCGCTGGTAGCGGTAGCGGTTGGCCAGTCCGGCGCGCTCCTGCAGGCGCTCGAAGCGCCCCAGGGCCGTCAGCGTCGCCGAGGTGACCACGGCGCCGAAGCTGCTGCCCCAGAGCGTCCTGGCCAGGGTATGGGCGGCGGAGACCGGGCTCGCCGAGAAGGTCAGCTCGGGATCGCCACCGAAACGCTCGAGGGTCAGCCAGCGCGCCCGGGGCGGCTCCCCGGGATCGTCCTGCTCACCGAAGGCCAGCCACAGGGCATGGGCCTCGAGCGCACGGCCATGCAGCAGCGCCACCAGCGGCAGCCAGGCCTCGGCCTGCTCGCGGGGCAGCCCGGTGTGCTTGTCCGGGTCGAGGCTCTCGCGCAGGATGTCGCCCATGCTCTCCAGGGTGCGCGCGAGCTCGGCGAAGATCACCACCAGGGCGGCGGCGAGTTCGCGCAACGCCTCCGGCGCCCGGCCCATCTCGAAGCGGTGGTGGCGGCCCTCCTCGCCGTCGGCGAGCCCCTGGGGACGCTCGGCCAGCTGGTGGCCCAGGGCGAAGGCCTCGCCGAGCCTCGGCTCCAGGGCGTCGATGGCCTGGGGCAGCCCGGCCAGCAACCGCGCCAGGGTCGGCTGTACCGCCAGGGCGGTGTTGAGCTCGGTGAGCGACTTCTTGAGGGTGCGCAGCCAGCGCAGTGCGCCGCCCACGGCGAAGCGGTGGGTGAAGTGCTGCAGCGCCTTGTCGGGCAGGTGGTGCCCCTCGTCGAACACGTAGATGCAGTCACCGGGGGCCGGCAGCACCACCCCGCCGCCCAGGGCGAGGTCGGCCAGCACCAGGTCGTGGTTGGCGACGATGACGTCGGCACTGTCGAGGTGGCGGCGGGAGCGGAAGAAGGCGCAGGCCCCGAAGTGGCCGCAGCGGCGGTTGGTGCACTGGCGATGGTCGACGGTGAGGCGCCGCCAGTGGCTGTCGTCGATGGCCTCGGGCCAGCTGTCGCGGTCGCCCTCCCAGCGGCCGTTGCCGTAGGCCTCGCCCAGCGACTGCGCCAGGGCCTGGAAGGCGTCGCCGCCGCTGGCGAGCGACTGCTCGAAGAGCGACAGGGTCGGGTTCTCCTCGCCGCCGTCGAGGGCCTGGTCGAGGCGCGCCACGCAGATGTAACGCCCCCGCCCCTTGGCCAGGGCGAAGTCGAAATCGAGGCCGCTGTGGGCCTTGAGGGCCGGCAGGTCCTGGTGCAGCACCTGCTCCTGCAGCGCCACAGTGGCGGTGGCGATCACCAGCCGCTTGCCGCGGGCCTTGGCCACCGGCAGCGCGGCGAGCAGGTAGGCCAGGGTCTTGCCGGTACCGGTGCCGGCCTCGAGCACGCAGACGTGTTCGTCGCTGGTCCGCCGGCCGGCCTCGTCGCTCTCGATGCCGGCCAGGGTACGGGCGATCTCGGCGATCATCAGCCGTTGGCCGTAGCGCGGCGTGAGGTCGAGCCCCTCGAGCACGCGGCGGTAGGCGGTCTGGATCTCGCCCTTCAGGACCTCATCGAGCATGCTGGCGCCTGTATCATTAGGGGGACCACGAGAGAAACGCGGCTTTCCCGGCGACAGGCCTTCGCGGAGGCGCTGTGAACCCTTCCCTGGGCGCTACATTCTTCATCCATGAAGAATGACCTCCGCTCCGACCCGTCCCCGACGCCGCTCAGTGGGGTGGCTTCTCGGGCGCAGCCCGAGCGGTCCTTTCTTCGAGCGGCGCAGCCGCGTCTTCCAGCTTCCAGGCGCGGAGCGCCGCTCTTACCACTTACAGCAGCCCTTCGGGCGGATGCTCGCAGGGCAGCTTGGCGTTGATGAAGCGCTCGATCTCGGGCAGCGAGAAGGCGTCCTCCTCGCCCACGAAGCTGATCGACACCCCCTTGGCCCCGGCCCGGCCGGTACGGCCGATGCGGTGCACGTAGTCCTCCGGATCTTCCGGCAGGGTGTAGTTGATCACGTGGCTGACATCCTCGATGTGGATGCCGCGACCCGCCACATCGGTAGCCACCAGCACCTGGATCTCGCCCTCGCGGAACTGCTCGAGGGTACGGATGCGCTGATTCTGCGGCACGTCACCGGAGAGCATGGCGGCATTGATGCCGGCCTTGCGCAGCAGGTCGTCGAGCCGGCGCACCAGGTCGCGGCGGTTGCCGAACACCATCACCCGGTCGAAGCTCTCCTGCTGCAGCAGCTTGACCAGCAGCCGCTGCTTGTCCTCGTCGCTGACCATGTAGACGCGCTGGTCGATGTCGGCGGCGTTTTCCACCGTGACCTCGATCTCCACGTGGGCCGGCTCATGGGTCCACTGGCTCGCCAGGTTGAGGATGTCCTCGGTGAAGGTGGCCGAGAACAGGAAGGTCTGACGCTCCTCCTTCTTCGGCGTATGACGGATGATGCGCTTGACGTCGGGAATGAAGCCCATCGACAGCATGCGATCCGCCTCGTCGAGCACCAGCACCTCGACCTGGGTCAGGTCGACGTCGCGCTTCTGGTGGAAGTCGAGCAGGCGCCCGGGGGTGGCCACCAGGATGTCGAGCCTCTTGCCCAGCCCTTCGCGCTGCTTCTGGTAGTCCATGCCGCCGACGACGCTGGCCACGTTGAGGTCGGTGAAGCGCGCCAGCGCCTTGGCGTCCTTCTCGATCTGCAGGGCCAGCTCACGGGTCGGGGCCACGATCAGCGCGCGCGGAGCGCCCGGCTTCTGGCCGTTGGGCACCTCCTCCTCGAGGAAGTAGGCAAGGATCGAGATCAGGAAGGCGGCGGTCTTGCCGGTACCGGTCTGGGCCTTGCCGACCACGTCGCCACCCAGCAGGGTGTGAGCCAGGGCCTCGGCCTGAATCGGCGTGCAGTACTCGAAGCCCTGGGCGTGGATGGCCCGCATCAGCGGCAGCGGCAGGTCGAAGTCGTGGAAGCGCCACTTGCCGGCCACGGCCGGCACCTGGAACTGGCGCAGGTCCCAGCTCGACGACTGACGACGCCGCGGCTTGCGGCGGCGACGCTTGGGCTTGCGATCCTGGGCCGGTGCCGGTGATGTGATCTGTTCCGACTCGCTCATAGGCTTGCTGTCTAGTCCGTTTCAGTGGATAGGATGCATGACACAAACGCGTATTGTACCAGTCTACGGCGCCGAGGGCCCGTCTCGCGCATGCACCGCGCACGGATCGCTGTCGAAGCACGCGGACCGGCTGGTAGAATGCCCCCGGATACGCAAGGAGTCTGCGTCATGACACGCCGCAAGAAGACACGCTCGCTGGCCGACAAGGTGCAGATCCGCACCGGCAAGCGCAAGGATTTCAAGAAGTGGCGCCACGAGAATCCCGACCAGGTGACCTCGTCGACCCGTTTCACCCAGAAGAAGCGCCAGCAGCGCAAGCTGCAGGCGGCCCGCAAGCTCGCCCGTCAGGAGGCCGGCGAGAGCATCGCCATTCACCCCGACGAGAAGGACGGTGGAACCACCGGCGAGGAGAGCAACGACTGATGCGCCTAGTCTCGTTCAACATCAACGGCATCCGCGCGCGCCTCCACCAGCTCGAGGCGCTCGTCGAGAGCCACCGGCCGGCGGTGATCGGCCTGCAGGAGACCAAGGTCCAGGACAGCGAGTTTCCCCGCGAGGCGGTGGAGGCGATGGGGTACCGGGTCGACTTCCACGGCCAGAAGGGGCACTACGGCGTGGCGCTGATGGTCGACACGACCCAGTGCGGCGAACCGGAGGCGGTGCACTTCGGCTTCGCCGACGACGGCGACGAGGCCCAGCGGCGCATGATCGGCATGCGTCTGCGCCCGGCCGGCGGCGACCCCCTGACGGTATGGAACGGCTACTTCCCCCAGGGCGAGAACGTCGACCACCCCGTCAAGTTTCCTCACAAGCGCGAGTTCTATGCTCGGCTCAAGTGCCTGCTCGAGGAAGACCACCGCCCCGACGAGCGTCTGGTGGTGATGGGCGACTTCAACATCTCGCCCGAGGACATCGACATCGGCATCGGCGAGGCCAACCGTCGGCGCTGGCTGCGCGAGGGCAAGACCAGCTTCCAGCCGGTGGAGCGCGAGTGGCTCGAGGGCATCAAGGCCTGGGGGCTGACCGACAGCTACCGGGTCCGCTACCCCGAGGTCGACGACCGCTTCAGCTGGTTCGACTATCGCTCCCGCGGCTTCGAGCGCGACCCCAGGCGCGGACTGCGCATCGACCATATCCTGGTCACCGCGCCGCTCGCCCAGCGGGTGATCGACGCCGGCATCGACTACGACCTGCGCGGCATGGAGAGGCCCTCCGACCACGCCCCGGTATGGACCGATTTCAGTCTCTAGCCGGCTCCCGCGCGGCGGCCTCAGCCACCAGGGCCTCGAGCCAGGCGTCGGCCTCCTCCCGGCCTCGGGCGCGGGCCGCCCGCAACGCCCGGATGGCCAATTCCTCTTGCCCCCAGGCATGGGCGAGTTGGCCCAGGCGTAGCCAGTCATCGCCGGCGTCGCTGCGCTCGGCCACCGCCTCCCAGGCGGCCAGCGCCCGCTCGCGATCCCGGGCCGCTTCCCAGGCCTGGGCGAGCAGCCGACGGTTCTCGCCGTCGTCGTCCAGGAGCTCCTCGGCGAGCCCTGCCTCCAGGTGCTCGGCGGCTCGGGCCGGGGTACCACCGGCCAGGTGCAGGCGTACCAACTGGCGCAGGTCGTCTCGCTCCGACAGGATCCCCCGGCGCCAGCCCGCCTCCCAGATCGCCGCGGCACGCCCGGGCTCGCCGAGTCGCTGGGCCAGGGCCGCGGCACGACGCCATGACGCGGGCGACTCGTCCCCCTCGAGCCTCGCCTCGAGCAGGGCCAGCGCCTCATCCGACTGGCCGGCCCGCTGGTAGACCGTCGCCGCCAGCGCCTGACGGGAGGCGTCCGGCGGGTCATCGCTTTCGAGCGCTCGCGCGATCCACTCGGCCGCCGCCTCCCAGCGCTGCAGTTCGGCCAGCTGCCGCGCCATGCGCCAGTGGTCATCGGCCTCGCCGGCATGCTGTGCCAGCCACTCGCCGAGCAACTCGACGGCGCGCTCGGTCTGCCCCGCCGCACGGCGCAACTCGGCCTCGTCACGCAGACGCGCCGCCCGCCAGTCGCCAGGGGCCGCCTCGATACCGCGGGCGTGGCTGAGCAGGTCGGCGGCGGTGGCCGGCCGCCCCCGGCGCGCTTCCGCGCCGGCCGCCAGTTGCAGGTAGAGGGCGCGTGCCCAGCGGTCGGCGGCATTCCCGCCCTCGAGGCGCATGGCCTGGGACCGGGCCCGCTCGGCCACCGCCTCGCCTTCGCCTTGCCGGAGCCGTTGCTGGAGCGACTCCAGGTCGGCGATCCGATCCCCGGGCAGGGCCGGCCCGCTGTCGGCCATCGACGGCACCGCCAGCAGGGAGCCGGCGGCAACGAGCACGGTCAACAGGATCGCGAGTCGACAGGGTCTCATGGGGTTACCTCAGCTGGAATTCGAGACGCTGCTGTGCACGGCGAAGCTCCCCGGTCGCTTCGAACCGCCACTGCGCCACCGCCCGCTCGGCGGCCTGCTCGAAGACACGCCGCGGGCGGGCCTCGACCACCCGGATCGAGGAAGGATCGACGCTGCCGTCGGGGCGGATCAGGAACTCCAGTTCCACGTGCCCCTCGAGACCACGGCGCTGGGCACGCACCGGGTACTCCGGCGGCACCCGGCTGGTCGGCGTCGCGGCCCCCACGTCCACCGGCCCGGGTTCGGGCGCGGCCTCGTCGGACGCCCCGTCGCGCGCCTCGCCCCCCTCCGTCGATGGCTCCGCCGAGGCCGTCTCGGCGGGTGCCGGGGGGGCCGGCTCAGGGCGAGGCTCGGGGCGAGGCTCGGGTTCGGGCCGCGGCTCCGGCACCGCCTCGCTGAGTTCCGGCAGCGAATCATCGAGTGCCGGAGACTCGGGTACCGCCTCGGGCAGTTCCGGTTCGGGCAGGGAGAGGGTGCTGTTGGGCAGCGGCGCCGGCTCGGGGGGAGCGGGCGGAGGTGTCGGCTCCGGTGGAGGTTCGGGCGGCGCCTCGGTAGGTGGCGCCGGCTCCTCCTCGGCGGGCGCTTCGATGCTGCTCAGCTTGATGGGCTCATCGACCAGCTCGTACGTCTCCTCGGGTGGCGACACCACCAGGGCCAGCAGCCAGAACAGCACCAGCGCCATGAACGTACCGGCCAGGGCCGAGACGGGCCCTCGGATCATGGTGCCCCCCGGATCGCGGCCACCGCGACGTCCTCGACACCGGCCTGGCGGATACGGTCCATCACCTCGATCAGCAGCCCGGTGGTGGCCTCGCGATCGGCCTGGATCACCACCCCGCCATCGCCACTGACCAGGGCGGCCACCTCCTCGCCCACCCGATGGGCGTCCACCGGCCGACCCTCCACCCAGACGGCCCCCTCGGGGGTGATCGCCACCATCAGTTGGGCGTCCGGCCGGGGACTCGCTGCGCTGGACTCCGGCCGCTGGATCTCCACCCCGCTCTCCTTGATGAAGCTGGTGGTGACGATAAAGAAGATCAGCATGATGAAAACCACATCCAGCATCGGGGTCAGGTTGACCTCGCCGGTGTCGCCTTCGTCGGCAGTGAAACTACGACGTCTGCGCATGAGTGTCCTCCACGGCTTCGGCCATGCGGTCGTGGAGCCACTGGTCCTCGCGCCGAATGACCT
This sequence comes from Halomonas kalidii, assembly GCF_030010475.1. Taxonomy (NCBI): domain Bacteria; kingdom Pseudomonadati; phylum Pseudomonadota; class Gammaproteobacteria; order Oceanospirillales; family Halomonadaceae; genus Halomonas; species Halomonas kalidii. Next base: position 289,942 of record NZ_JASCQN010000040.1, read on the forward strand.
GTTCGAGTCGGCTGGTGAAGAGCAGCCCGACCACCGCCACGGCCATGCCGGCCAGGGTCGGCAGGGTCGCCCGGGCCACGCCATCGGCCATGGCGCGGGCCTGGCCGGTACCGGCCATGGCCAGGCTATCGAAGACCGCGATCATGCCGGTCACGGTGCCCAGCAGCCCCAGCAGCGGGCAGAGCGTCACCAGCAGCTTGAGCCAGGGCAGCGGACGGCGCAGCCGGGTGATCAGCTCCCGGGTCCAGACCTCGCGCAGGGTCAGAGCGCTCCAGCTCAAATGGTCGGGGCGTGCCACCCAGCGTGTGATCAGCCGCTGGCGAGCGCGCAGGTAGGTAATGTGGAAGAAGAGCCCCCGCTCCAGCGCCAGGCTGAACAGCAGGGCCGCCACCAGGGCGATCACCACCAGGATGGTGCCGCCGGCCTCGACCAGCCATTCCAGGGGCTCGAGCCAAAGCGGTAGCATGGCCGTCACTCCCGTTCTTCCCCGAGGCGGGGCCCACGCCGCTCGAGCCGTCCGGCCAGGGCCTCGCTGGCCTGCCCTTCCACTACACAAGCCAGCTGGCGGCTCCGAGCGACCATGGCGGTATAGGCGAACAGCAGGGGTACGGCGGTGATCAGCCCCAGCACGGTGGTGACCAGCGCCTGACTGATACCGCCGGCCATCAGTTGGGGATCGCCGGTGCCGAACACCGTGATCGCCTGGAAGGTGACGATCATGCCGAGGACGGTGCCGAGCAGGCCCAACAGCGGCGCCACCGCGGCCAACAGCTTGACCAGCGCCTGGCCGCGCTCGAACCTGGGCAGCTCGGCCAGCACCGCCTCGTCGAGGCGTGCCTCCAGCGCCTCCGGCACCGGGTCATCGAGGGACTCGAAACGCTGCAACACCCGCCCCAGGGGGTTGTCGACGCGCAGCTGCCTCAGGTCACGCAGCTGGCGACGCATCGTCCAGCTGACCCGCAGCAGATAGGTGTACTGGGCCAGGGCCACCAGCAGGCCGACGAGCCCCAGGCCCACCACCACGTAGCCCACGACCCCGCCCTGGTGGAAACGCTCCACCAGGCTGGGGCGCTGGGACAGCGCATCGATCACCTGGCCCCGGGTCGGATCCAGCGCCAGGGTACGGCTCTCGCCGGCCTGGAAAGCGGCCAGGCTCTGCGACACCTCCCGTGGGGTCCGCGCGACGGTCGACAGCACGCCCTCCTCGGCGCCGCGGCGCAGCAGTTCGCCGTCGCTGAAGGCGACCAGGTCGCCCAGGCGCACCACCTCGCGCGTGGCGATATCGCCGCTGCCGTCGGCCACCGACACCTCGAAGCGCATCACCCGGCCGGTCTCGGCGGTGAGCGCCACCAGGGCATCGCCCAACGTTTCGAGATGGCCGCGCTCGAGCACCTCGGCCTCGTCCAGCCGGGGCGGCAGTTCCGTGCCGCCCACCGTCACCCAGCTCTCGGCCAGGCCGTCGCGCAGCTCACCGCTATGCCGGGCCAGCACCGAGAGCACCGCCGAGAGGTCGTCGCCCTGCTCACGCTGGCGGGCATCGAGTTCATTCTGGCGTTCGGCCTGCTCGGCCTGTTGCGCCTGCAGCGCGGCGTGGTGAGCCTCGGCCTCGGCGTAAGCGGCCTGGGCCTCGTCCAGGGCGGCCTCCAGGGCCTGACGATCCCCGAGCAGCGCATTCAGGCGTTCCAGATCCCGCGCCTCGGCGGCCTCGCGCTCGGCGCGCAGCGTCATCAATGCGTCCGTACCGGACCCCGTTTGGTCCTGGGCGAGCGGGGCCGTTCCCGGCAGTGAGCCGAGCAACGCCGCCAGCAACACGCCGGTTATCCACCGCCTCATGAGCGCTCCCCCCTGTCAGGCTCATCGGCCGACTGCAGCGGCTGCGAGACCGGCAACCTCAGCAGTTCGGGCGCCCGCTGGTCGCGGGCGATGCGCAAGCCATGGCGCACCTCGCGGCGCGCCTCCTCGTCGAGTTCCGCCCAGCGCCCTTCGTCAGCCTGCCAGACGCCGCCTTGACGGCCGTCCGGCGTCAGATAGTAGTAGCCCACCCGGCCGAGACGCAGGAACTCCACCTCGCGACGCGAGCCGCCCTCCTCGAGGTTGCCTCGCCAGGCATCGAATTCACGGCCGTAATCGAGCTCGGCCCGCCAGGCGGACAGGATACGGTCCAGGCGATCGGCCGCCGACGCCTCTGGATCGGCCAGACCACTTTCCAGGCTGGCGACCCGGGCCCGGCGCTCATCCACCAGGAACGGCAAGTCCTGGTTCACCCAACTGGCGAGACGCTCCACCAGGCCCCGCTCCAGCGCCGGCAGCGCCTCGCGGGTCTCGGCCAGGGTGGCCAGGGCCGCCTCGCGGCGCTCCAGAGTCTCGGCCTGGCGCGCCAGGCGAGGGGCCAACAGGTCGTTCTCGGCGTCGAGCCGGCGCGTCTCGCGCTCCAGCCGGCGCAGCTCCTCGAGCCGCTCACGCATCTCGTCATCGGCGGCATCGATGCGCGCCTGCAGCTCGGCCTGGGCACGCTGTGCCTGGCCAGCCTCCTCCAGCAGCGTCTCTGCGGACGCCATCGGGGCGACCACGAGCCACCAGAGGGCTGCACCACACAAGAGTGGATGTCGAAACGTCATTACGACCGGGCTCCCTTGATGTTCACACGATTCATTGATTAGACGAGTGGCTGGCCTGGAAGGCAAGCGGCCAAACGATGCCACCAATGAAAACAATTATCAATCATACCCCCCCTTGAGCGTCTCCGGACAGCCGAGTCGGGGTGCCGGATCCGCCCTCTCACATCACAAACGCAAATCAATCTCATTGAGATTATTCTTCATGATGCTATTCTTGCCCGCGCTCGGCCGGAGCACGACAAGCCATCCAGCAAGGGATCCACAATGAAGAAACGAGTCAGCCTCGGTCTCGCCATGATCGCCGGCTCGGCCACCATGGCCCTCCAGGCCCAGGACGTACAGGACACCATGGTGGTCGTGGGGTCACGCACACCGACCCAGATCAGCCAGATCCCGGGCGCGGTGTGGGTGATCGAGAAGGAGGAGCTGCAGCAGCAGGTCGACGCCGGCGCCGACCTCAAGACCGCGCTTGGCAAGCTCGTGCCCGGCCTCGACATGGCCCCCCAGGGACGCACCAACTTTGGCCAGAACCTGCGCGGCCGCACGGTGCAGGTGCTGGTCGACGGGGTGTCGCTGAACAGCTCGCGGGGCCTGTCCCGCCAGTTCGACGCCATCGATCCCTTCAACATCGAGCGCATCGAGGTGCTCTCGGGTGCCAGTAGCCTCTACGGCGGCGGCGCCACCGGCGGCATCATCAACATCATCACCCGCAAGGGCCGGGCCGGCGGCCCGGACTGGCGCACTGAGGCCGGCATCACCACCGGCGTCAACCACAGCGACGACCTCGACAAGCGCATCGCGCAGTCGGTCGACGGGGGCAACGACCGGGTGCAGGCCTATCTCGGCACCGCCTTCCAGGACAACGGCCGCCAGTTCGACGCCGGCGGCAACGAGATCTTCCCCGACATCGCCCAGACCGACCTGCAGGACAACCGCAGCATCGACGTGCTGGGCAACCTTACCTTCAACCTGGATACCAATCAGACCCTGGAACTCGGCGCCCAGCTCTACCGGTCGGGCTACGAGGGCGACCGTGGCGTCTACTTCCCGCACCTCGCAGCCGACAGCCCCAGCCTGGAGGAGGCCGAGATCCGCGACGGCTATCGCTCCGACCGCGACCCGGCCACCGACCGCAAGATGGTCAACCTGCAGTACCATCACGGCGACCTGCTGGGCCAGAACTTCTACCTGCAGGCCTTCCATCGCGAGGAGGAGGCCAGCTTCCAGGCCTTCCCCTACCCCGCGCCCAACTGGCAGACCCCCGTGGCCCATGACTTCGCCGCGTCCAAGCAGAACACCCGTCTCAGCGGCCTCAAGGCGCTGTTCGACGCCCGCTTGACCGACAGCGTCGACCTCACCTACGGCCTGGATCTCGACCGTGAGAGCTTCGATGCCAGCCAGATGACCTTCGACCGGGCCGTGTCAGACGCGACCGGCGGCCTGGTACAGGAGCAGGCCAGCATCGCACCACGCTATCCCGGCTACCGGGTCGACAGTCTCGCCGCCTTCGCCCAGACCGACTGGCAGGCGACCGACGCGCTCAAGCTCTCGGCCGGCGTCCGTCGCCAGCACTCGGATGTCGGGGTCGACGACTTCAACGGCATCCCCGGCGGCGAGAACGATTACGACGCCACCCTGCTCAACGCCGGCGTGCTCTACGACTACGGCAACGGCCACCAGAACTGGCTGCGCTACAGCCAGGGGTTCGAGCTCCCCGATCCGGCCAAGTACTACGGCCGGCCGGGCATCAGTGTCGATGACAACCCGCTCTCCGCCATCGAGACCGACCAGGTCGAGCTCGGCTGGCGCTACCGGGGCGGCGACTGGGTGGCCCAGGCGGCGGCCTACTACGCCTGGTCCGACAAGGCCCTGGAGATCAACAGCGGTGATCTGAGCGTCGACGTGATCGACGACAGTAAACGCGACTACGGCCTCGAGGGCGCCCTGACCCACTACTTCGACAATGGCTTCGAGGCCGGCGGCACCCTGCACCTGGTGCGCTCCGAGCGGGAGAACGACGCGGGCAAGTGGGAGAAGCGCGACGCCCGCGATGCCTCGCTGTCCTCGGCCACGGCCTTCGTCGGCTGGCGAGATCGGGTGCGTTCGGCACGCCTGCAGGCCAACCATGCCTTCGACCTGGAAGATGACGCCGATCGCAAGATCGACGGCAATACCACCCTGGACCTGTCGCTCAGCCAGCGGACCGAGGTCGGCACGTTCAGCCTCGGCGTGCAGAACCTGCTGGACGAGAGTTACTCCACCGTCTGGGGCCAGCGCGCGGCGATGTTCTATTCGCCCTACTACGGCCCGGAATACCTCTACGACTATCAGGGCCGCGGCCGTACCTACACCCTGACCTGGTCGATGGACTACTGACGGGACCGTGCGATGCCATCGCCCCTGGATCGCCTCTATGTCGGCTGCCTGGCGGCCCTGACGCCTCCCGAGGTCGCCACGCCGCCCGCCGACGCCCTGCCGGCGGTGGCGCTGCTCGACCCCGGGTGCCTGGACCGGGTGCTGACGGGCTTCGCCGCCCAATACGGGGCGGGCGACCGGCGGGCGGTGGCATCGCTGTGGTCGAAGTGGCACTTCAGCGCCCTGCTCGCCCCGGGACTCGCCGCCAATCTGCTGCTCGAGCGCGACCTGCCCCTGGGCCTGCCGGACCTGCACCTGGGGCTCGCCCCCGACGGCCATACCGCGCGGCTCTGGCTGGCCCACGAGGGGCGGCCCCTGGCCTCCCTAGACGCGGCGGAGCGCTTCGCCACCCTGATCGAGCACCTGGCACCGCTGATCGCGGCCCTGGCCGACCTCAGCGGCGCCGCGCCACGGGTCTTCTGGAGCAACGCCGGCAACTACTTCGAGTACTTCGCCCGTGCCCTGGCCGAACACCCCATGGCCCTGCCGGGCACCAGCGACGAGGCCCTCGACCTCCTGGAACGCCGCCATACCCCGGATGGCGCGCGCAACCCCCTCTACCGGCCGGTACGCTATCTGGAGGCCGGGCAGGACACGCCCTGCCGCATGCGACGCCTGTGCTGCCTGCGCTACCTGCTGCCCGAGCTGGAACTGTGCGGCAACTGCCCGCTGACCCGACGCGACGATGCCCCCCGAGCGGCCCAATGATCGGAGATCCGCCATGGCGCCAGCCTCCACACCACGTCAGCATACCGTCGGCGACTTTCTCGGCTATGGCCGGCGCCACCATATCGACTACCGTTTCCTGACCGGCGAGCGCGAGGAACGCGCCGGCGACTCCCGGCGCCCCGTGGCCCGCGGCCGCGTGGACGAGTTCGGGCCGGCGCGCGGCGCCCGGCTGACCGCCTCCGACCTGGAGATCCTGACCCCCTATGCCTCCCGTTCCCGCGGCAGCACCGCCCTGCTGCTGGTGGCGGTGCTCGAGGGACGCATCCGCCTGGGACTCGACGACGACCTGCGCTGGCTGGGTGCCGGCGAGGCCTTCACCACCCGGCTGGACGGCGACCTTCCCCTGCAGGCCCACCAGGGTGACGGCCAGCGACTGCGCACCCTGAGCCTGGCCCTGGACGCCGAGGCCATGGCCTGCTGGGTCGGTTCGACCGCCTCCGCCGGCGCCCCGCATGCCTGGCGGCTCGGCCCCGTGCTGCTCGCGACCCTGGAGCAGGCCTTCTCGAGCCCGCTCCAGGGACAGGCCAGGTGCCTGCTTCACCAGGGACTGGCCCTGCAACTGCTGGCCCATGGGCTGGCCGGACACACCGGCCCCGGAGCGGTCGACTCCGCCCGGCGGCGTCTCGAGGCAGTGCGCCGCCGGCTGGACGAGACACCGGCCCAGGCGCACCGCCTCGATGACCTCGCCCGGCAGGCCGCCATGAGCCCCAGCACCCTGGTGCGTCGCTTTCGCGCCGCCTATGGGCTCCCCCCCTTCGACTATCTGCGCCGCCGCCGGCTGGCGTTGGCCCGGGAGCTGCTGCTGACCGGCCACAGCGTGCAGCAGGCCGCCCAACTGTGCGGCTATGGCCATGCCAGCAACTTCATCACCGCCTTTCGCCGGGCCTACGGCGTCTCACCCGGTTCCCTCGGCTGAGCCGGTTCGCGCCCCCGGCATAATCACGTGCGTGGGGTGCATAACGTCTTGCGACCGCAAAGATGGAACAATTCTCACTATCATCCACATCGCGACGAGACCGCATGCCATGCCCCGCCCGCATCGCCTTCCACCCATCATCGCCCTGCTGGCCGCCGGCCTGTCCGTACCGACCGCCTGGGCCGTGGACAACACCACAGGCCTGGAGACCCTGACGGTGACCGCCAGCGCCGCCACCAAGACCGAGACGCCCTTTATCGAGACGCCCCAGGCGATCTCGGTGATCGAGCGCGACGACTGGGAGCCACGAGCCGCCGAGACGGTGCAGCGGGCCGCCGACTATACCCCCGGGGTCTTCACCAACCAGATCGGCGCCTCCAACCGCTACGACTACCTGGTGCTGCGTGGTTTCGCCGACGGCAGCATCAACAACACCTTCCTCGACGGCCTCAAGGTGATGAGCGATGGGGGCTCCTTCAGCTCCCTGGTGATCGATCCCTGGTTCCTGGAGCACATCGAGGTGGTCAAGGGCCCCGCCTCGGTACTCTATGGTCGCGCCTCCCCGGGGGGCCTGGTGGCCCAGACCAGCCGCCGCCCGGCGTTCGAGCCCGGCGGCGAGCTGCGCCTGCGTCTCGGTAACAACGATCAGCGGGGTGCCGCCTTCGACCTCACCGGCCCGCTGGATGCCGAGCGTCGCCTGGCATTCCGCCTCACCGGCCTGGCACGCAGCGCCGACATCCAGTTCGGCCCGGTGGAGGAGGAGCGCTACGCCATCGCCCCGCAGCTCACCTGGGACATCACCGATGCCACCAGCCTGACCCTCCACGCCTATCTGCACCGCGACCCGCAAGGCGGCTATCACGCCGGCCTGCCCTTCGAGGGCAGCGTGGTGGATCGCCACGGCCGACGCATCGCCAACGACTTCTTCGAGGGCGAGGAGGCGTTCGAGCGTTTCGAGCGTGACCAGACGATGCTCGGCTACGAGTTCGAGCACCGTTTCAGCGAGACGCTGAGTGCCCGCCAGCGGCTGCGCCGTACGGAAGCCGATGTGCAGCTGGCCCAGGTCTATGCCTATGGCTGGGCCTCCGCCACCGAGCTCAACCGTTTCTTCTCCGGCGGCGAGGAGTCCCTGGAGGCGCTGACCGTGGATAACCAGCTCGAGGCACGCCTGACCGCTGGCGGCGTGGATCACACCCTGCTGCTGGGCCTGGACCATCAGCGGCGTGACAATGATGTGCTCTGGACCTCGGGGGCCTTCCCGCCCATCGACGCCTTCGACCCGCGCTACGGGGCCCAGCCCACCATGATGTTCCCCGAGGTGCGTCAGCATCGTGAACTGGAGCAGAGCGGCGTCTATCTCCAGGATCAGTTGGCCTTCGGCAACTGGCGCGCCAACCTGGGCGGCCGCCACGACTGGGTCGATATCACCAATACCGACCCGGACAGCGGGGCGGCGAGCGCCCTGGACGACACCCAGTTCAGCGGACGCGCCGGGCTGCTCTACCTGTTCGATAATGGCCTGGCCCCCTATGCCAGCTACTCCACCTCCTTCAGCCCCAACAGCACCACCGACCAGAACGGCGACCTGCTGTCGCCCACCGCGGGCGAACAGCTGGAATTCGGCCTCAAGTACCAGCCGCCGGGTACGCAGGATCGCTACAGCCTGGCGCTGTTCGATATCACCCAGGAGAATGTCTCCACCAAGCTGCCCAACGAGACCTTCTATCGCGCCACCGGCGAGATCGCCTCCCGGGGCCTCGAGCTGGAGGCGCATAGCCAGCTGACCGAGGCCCTCGCCGTGCAGGCCGCCTACAGCTATACCGACGTGACCCTGGAGAAGACCGGCGATGCCACCCAGGGCAACCACGACAACCAGGTGCCGCGTCACCAGCTCGCGGTGTGGGGCAACTACGCCTTCCAGTCCGGGGCCCTGGCCGGCCTGGACGCCGGACTCGGCGTGCGCTATCACGCCGATATCCATGCCGACGATGCCAATACCGAGCAGGTGCCGGACTATACCCTGGTCGACGCCACCCTGGGCTATGACCTGGGCCGGGTGGGCCTCGAGGGCGTGTACGCCCGGCTCAACGTCAACAACCTGCGGGACGAGGAGTACGTGGCCTCCTGCTTCGACCTGAACTTCTGCTACTTCGGCGCCGAACGCAGCGTGACCGCCAGCGTCAGCTATTCCTTCTAACCCCCGAGTCTTCGCAGTCCCGACAGCGCGATGCCGCCAAGGGCCGGGCATCGCGCCTTGCCGGGCCCACCGGGCGCGACATCATTGATACTGCAAATAATAAGGATTATCATTCGCTTTGGTTTCGACTGACCTGTCCCGTCGCCTCGTCGAAGCCTCCAACGTTCACTGCCAACTCCAAGCAAGGGAACCACTCGAGATGTCCCATCCCGTCAAGACGCGCATCGCCTGGCTGATTCCGGCAATGCTCGGCTCCACCCTGCCGTCCCTGGCCATCGCCCAGTCCACCGGCGACGAGACCGCGACCTCCCGCGACCTCTCGCCGCTGGTGGTGACCGCCACCCGCAACAAGAGCCAGGCCGGCCAGACCCCCCAGAAGGTCACGGTGATCACCCGCGAGCAGATCGAGCAGCAGCTGGCCATCACCCAGGATCCCGGCCAGGTGCTCAGCAACCTGATCCCGTCCTACTCCCCCAGTCGCCAGAAGCTCTCCAACGCCGGCGAGAGCTTTCGCGGCCGTTCGCCGCTGTTCATGATCGATGGCGTCCCGCAGTCCAACCCGCTGCGTGACAGCGCCCGGGACAGCTACACCATCGACCTGTCCATGGTCGAACGCATCGAGGTGATCCACGGCGCCAGTGCCGAGCACGGCCTGGGTGCCACCGGCGGTATCATCAACTACGTCACCAGGCGTGCCGACACCGGTGAGCTCAACCAGCACGCCGGCGTCAGTCTGACCACTGACGATGACTTCGAATCCGAGGGTTTCGGCCACAAGCTGGACTACCGCATCAGCGGCCAGAGCGGCGACTGGGATTACCTGGGCGCCGTCAGTCGCCAGGAGCGCGGCGTCTTCTTCGATGGCAACGACGAGATCGTCGGCATCGCCTACCCGGGGGAACTGCAGAACTCCACGAACTACGACCTCTTCGGCAAGCTCGGCTACTGGATCGATGACAATCAGAATCTCGAGTTCTCCCTCAACCATTTCGACCTGGAAGAGGGCGACGATTACGTGCCGGTGATCGGAGATCGCGCCGCGGGTATCCCGACCACCGCCCGCAAGGGCGACCCCGATGGCGACCCCGGCTTCAACGAGGTCACCACGGCACGGTTCGCCTACTCGCATGCCGACTGGTTCGGCAACGAGCTGGATGCCCAGGTCTACCGTCAGCGCTTCCGCGCCCGGTTCGCCACCACCCCCTTCTTCCCCTACCTGGATGGGGCGGGCAACACCCAGTTCGACCAGACCCGCAACGAATCCGACAAGCTGGGTGGCAAGTTTACCCTCAGCCGTGACGGCCTGCTCGACGACCGCCTGAAGCTGACCACCGGCCTCGATGTGCTGCAGGACGAGACCCGGCAGATGCTGGTCCACACCGACCGCACCTACGTGCCCGAGACGCAGTTCCGCAACTATGCCGCCTTCCTGCAGGGCGACCTCAGCCTGACCGACTCGCTGACCCTGCACTCCGGGGTGCGGCACGAGTACGCCGAACTCGATGTCGATACCTTCTCGACCATCGATCGCAGCAATGTCACCCAGGACAACGTCACCGTCGAGGGCGGCACCCCAAGCTTCGACGAGACCCTCTACAACCTGGGGCTGGTCTACCAGGTCACCGACTGGGCGCAGCTCTATGCCAATTATTCCGAGGGCTTCGGCATGCCCGATGTGGGTCGGGTACTGCGCGGCATCGGGGAGCCCGGCCAGGACATCGACACCTTGCTGCAGCTGCAGCCGATCGTCACCGAGAACCGCGAGATCGGGGCACGCTTCGACTGGGACCGCTACGGCCTCGAGCTGAGCTACTACGAGTCGGATTCCGATTTCGGCGAGCGTCTCACCGAAGAGAACGGCGTCTTCGTCGGCAGTCGCGAGAAGACCGAGATCCGGGGGGTGGAGGCCACCGGTGAGATGCGCCTCGGCGATGCCCACGACCTGCGGCTCTCATACACCCATGCCGAAGGCAAGTCGGATACCGATGGCGACGGCCGCGTCGACACCAAGCTGACCGGGCTCAACATCGCCCCGGACACCCTGCGCCTGAGCTGGAGCGCGGCCTGGAGCGACCGGCTCTCCTCGCACCTGCAGACCAGCTACTACTTCGACCGCAGCGTCGACGATCCCGAACTCGAATTCGACGGCTACCCCCTGGTCGACGCCTCCCTGGCCTATCGCCTGCCGGTGGGCCGTGCCACCTTCGGCATCGAGAACCTGACCGACGAGGATTACGTCACCTACTACTCCCAGTCGGCGCGGATCAGCGACGAATATTACTTCAAGGGCCGCGGACGCACCTTCACCCTCGGCTACCAGCTGGATTTCTGATCGCCGGCCCCAGCGGGGCCCGGCTTACTGTGTGACGGCGCCTGCGGGCGCCGTTCTTTCGTCACGGCAGTCAACGCCACCAGTCGGGATACGCGGCCATGAGTTCCCCACGCCGCGCCGCTTCGCCGGCCTGCTTGTCGAGGGCGGGCGCCAGCAGTGCCGCGGCGCGCTCGGGCGCAAGCGCGAAGAGGCCGTCGTCATCGCCGATCATCAGGTCACCCGGGCGGATCGCCACGCCATCGATGGCGACCGGCACATTGACCTCGCCCTCGAGGTCCAGGGCGCGGGTGGTCAGCGGGCTCGCGCCCCGAGAGTAGATCGGCAGCGACAGGCGAGTGAGCTCGGCCGTATCGGTCACACACCCCGAGGTCACCACCCCCGCCAGTTCCTTGCGCAGCGCTGCGTAGGTTCTGAGCTCACCCCAGCAGGCGCGACGCTCGTCGCCGGCCACGTCGATCACCAGCACATCGCCCGGTGCGGCCAGCTGCAGCGCCCGGCGTATGACGCTGCCGTCGAGATGCGGAATGCGCACCGTCAGCGCATTGCCCAGCAGTCGCACCGGGCGCCGCACGGGAATAAGACCGGATATGGCGCCGAAGTCGGTGAAATGCCCCAGGGTGGAGGTGGCCACCTCCCGGTAGCGCGCCTGCAGCTCGGGCGAAGCCCCCACCACTCGGGGACGAATATCGAACATGGTCAGGTTCTCCAGCGATGGAGCAGATAGACGAAGAACGGTGCCCCGATGCCGGCGACGAAGATACCCGCCGGCAAGTCACGGGGCAGAAAGGCGAGGCGGCCGAGCAGGTCGGCATGCAGCAGGATCAGCGCGCCGACCAGCGCACTCGCCGGCACCAGGCCGGTATGGCCGCGCGCCACCAGTCGCCGCGCGATATGGGGCGCGATCAGGCCGATGAAGCTCAGCCCACCGGCGAACGCCACCGACGCACCGGCCAGGGCCACCGCCAGCAGCAGCAACGCCAGACGGGTCCCCCCCACCGCGTTGCCGAGCCCTGTGGCCAGGTCGTCACCGAGCGCCAGCACGTCCAGGCGTCGCGCCAGCCCCAGCGCCAGGGGCAACCCCAGCACCACCCAGGGTGCCAGTGCGGCCACCTCACGCCACTGGGCGGCATAGAGGCTGCCGGTCAGCCACACGTAGGCCTGCATCGCCGTGGTATCGGGGCTGAGCACCAGCACCAGGGTGGTGGCCGCGCTCAGGGCGGCGGCGATGCCGATACCGACCAGCACCAGCCTGGCTGGCATCATGCCGCGGCCGGCCAGGGCGACGATGCCCAGCGCCACCATCAGCGCGCCGCCCAGCGCCGCCAGCGGTAACCAGGCCTCGCTCAGGACCGTCCCGCCCAGTGCCAGGAAGGTGACCGCTGCCAGGGAGGCGCCGCCGGTGATGCCGATCACGTCCGGCGAGGCCAGGGGGTTGCGCACCAGGCCCTGCAACAGCAGCCCCGCCACGCCCAGGCAAGCCCCCACCATGATCGCCAGCAGCACCCTCGGCAGGCGAATCTCGTGAACGATCAGGGCGATGTCGCTGCGTTCGGGGAACAACAGCGCCTCCAGCACCGCCGCGGGCGGCGTGGTCTGGCTGCCGAGACTCAACGAGACCAGGGCGCTGATGGCAAGTGCCAGGGCCAGCAGCAGCGTCACCGTCAGGGTTCGGCGCTCGAGGGACAGCGACAGCCGGCCACCGGCGGCACGCAGGACAAGGGGATGGCTCATGGCGCCAGGCTCCGGCGGCGGGCGAGAGTGAGAAAGAACGGGGTGCCGAGCAGTGCCGTCATCACGCCCACCGGCACCTCCTGGGGCGGCATCAGGAAACGCGCCAGGGTGTCGGCGCCGAGCAGCAGGCCGGCCCCCAGCAGGGCGCATCCCGGCAGTACCCAGCGATGGTCGCGACCGAACAGGGCACGCACCATATGCGGCACGATCAGCCCCACGAAGCCGATCATGCCGGCCAGCGCCACGGCACCACCGGCCAGTACGATGACCACGGCCCCGGCCAGCAGCTTGACCCGCCCGGTGCGCTGCCCCAGCCCCTTGACCACCTCGTCGTCCAGCACCAGCAGGTTGAGCTGGCGCACCAGCAGCAGGCAGACGCCGGCGGCGATCAGGAAGAACGGCAGCAGCGGCGTCACCACCTCGAGGTCGCGTCCCGCCACGGAGCCTGCCAGCCACAGCAGCAGGCTCTCGAAGCGCTCCTGATCGATGATCAGCAGCCCCTGGGCCAGCGAGACGAACAGCGCAGTGACCGCCACCCCGGCCAGCACCACGCGCACCGGCGAGATGCCCCCGCTCCGATCGCGACCCAGCAGGGCGACCAGCAGAGCCGCCACCAGGGCGCCGAGGAAAGCCACCCAGACCAGGGCCAGCGGCGAGCGCAAGGCGAAGAGCGTGCTGCCCAGCACCACGAAGCACATGGCGCCGGCGTTGATGCCGAGAATGCTCGGGGCCGCCAGGGCGTTGCGGGTCAGGGTCTGCATCAGGGCGCCGGCCACCGCCAGGCTAGCCCCCACCAGCGCGGCGATCGCCGCTCGGGGCAGGCGTTCGGTCAGCAGGATCAGCTGCGGCGTCGATCCCGGGTCGGGGGCGAGGAAGGCCTCCACCAGGGTGGCCGCGGGGATCTCGGTCACGCCCAGTGCCAGGCTGGCCAGGCCGGTGACGAGCACCAGGGCCACTGCCAGCAGCAGGCCCACGAGCTTGGCGGCAGGGCTCGTCAGCACGTCTCGCCCTCCCCTTGTCGCCGATCGTCGCCTTGCCGGTCCCCGGCCAGCGCCAGCGAGTCCCGGCTCTGCCGGCTCGATTCCTGCAAGTCAGGATTGTGCAGACCATAGTGGGCGTAGAGTTCGTCGAGCAGCCGATTGGCCGCCAGAATCCCGGCCCCCATGCTCCAGAGTACCGGATCGACCCGGTAGACCCGCCCCCTCTCGACCGCCTCGAGGCTCTGCCACAGCGGATGCGACGTCCAGTCGCGATGGAGTTCGGCCACTGCCGGGTCGTCGCGCATGAAGACGAAGATGGTGTCGGCGTCCATGGCCGGCAGGCTCTCCCGACTGACCAACTTGATGCCCCAGCCGGGGCCGTCCTGGCCCGCGGGCCGGCGCAGGCCCAATTGGTCGAGGATGCGGCGGGCGAAGCCGTCGTAGTAGAGGCGCGCATGGTCACCGCGGAAGCTGACCACCGACACGCTCTGCGGCCAGGCATCGCCCAGCGCGGCGGCGGCCCGGCAGCGGAAGTCGACGACCCGCGCCTGCCAGGCGTCGAGCAGCGCCCGGGCCCGGGTCTGGCGTCCGGTGGCCTCCCCCATCAGCTCGAGCATGGACTCGAAGTCGTAGGCGGTGTCGGCGATCACCGTCGGGGCGATACGCGACAGCAGGGGGTAGACGGCGGCGTGGCGATAGCGGGCGCCGACGATCAGGTCGGGGGCGAGGCCCGCCACCGCCTCCAGGTCGGGCTGGGTCTCCAGCCCCAGGTAGCGTACGTCCTCGGGGAGAGCCTCGCGCAGGTAGCGGTACATGGGCCGCTCCAGCCAGGACTCGACCACACCGACGGGCGCAAGTCCCAGGGCCAGGGCGCTGTCCGTGGCCCCCTGGTAGAGGGTCACGATACGTTCGGGTCGCTCGCCGACCCCGGCACTCGCCGCCCCCGCACTGGCGACCAGCGCCAGGCAGGCCCCCAGCAGCAGGGGGCGACACAGGCGTTGGAGACAGGAAAAGCCCATGAGAAGCATTCTCTGTTATAAAAGCACGGCGCTCGTTATACAGGTTCGGCGGGGGCAACGCACGCCCCATTCCTCTCCCTGGCCGCCAGGGCTTGGCTGTGGAAGGGGTTGGGCAGGCTCGACTTGCCCGAGGGCATGCTGCCGGGTACGCCCTGCTGCTCGAACAGCGGACCCAGCACGCACTTCAGCGGCCAGCGCGGGGCGTCGAACAGCACCCGCTGCAGGGTACGCCGCTGCTCACCGTCGAACGGCAGGGCCGCGATCCGCGCCTCGAGACGGGTGCGCAGCTCGTGCCACAGCGCCGCCTCCGTCAGGGCATAGTGCTCGGTCAGGGTCTCGATGATCGCCAGCAGGTTGACCTGGATGCCCAGGGTCTGAAGATAGAACAGCAGGTCGCTCGGGGCCTCGTTGTAGAGGCTGTTCGAGTAGCCGGGACGGATCCGGTACTGCGGGTCGTCGATGCCGTGGCGGTCGAGCCAGGGTCGATGCAGGCGTACCGAGTCGTGGTCGCGCAGCAGCAGCCCCTCGAGATGGCCGCCTCGCCACACCAGCACCGCATTCTGGCCGTGGAGCTCGGGCATCAGGCCCAGGCGGTAGAGGCGCAGCACGATGTCGAAGAAGGTGGTGCACACCTCGCCGAACAGGGTGACGACGGCCTCCGGCCCCTCGGCCAGGCCGCGGTGGCGCCGCCACTCGTCGAAGGGATGCCCCGCCTCGGTGTTCGCCACCCCGAGCGCCGCCATGGGGATCAGGCGCACCGCCGGATCCTCCAGCAGCGCGGCCGGGTACTCCCGCACCAACGCCCCCAGGTGGCGAGGCGGATCGTCGAACAGCCCGCTGCCCTCCGGCAGGTAGGACCACCAGCGACGCTCGTCGCAGAGGTGCAACCGGCCCTGCAGCACCGGGTCCAGCCGCCTGGCCTGCTCGAGCATGGTCTGCCCCTGCTCGCCGTTGATCAGCTTGACCGCCGGCAGGTAGCGGGCGGCTCCCAGCGAGAAGACCGCCATGGGCAGCTTCAGGTAGTAGCGGCCGCCGTCGAGGGGTGCCAGGGAGCGCAGCGACGAGGTGGCCTGGAAGTCGCCCGCGGCGACCTCCAGCACCACGCCCTCCCCCGCCTCCAGCATCCCGGCGAGGTGGCGGGGCAGCCCGTGCTCCAGCTGCCAGGGATGCACCGGCAAGGCCAGGTAATCCGCGCTGGACAGCCCGCGCCGCGCCATTTCCGCCTCGAGCTCACCGCGCTCCGCCTCACTCAGCACCAGCGTCAGCGGCGCCGGCGCTCCGGCACCCCCGCTGCCGCAGGCCAGACAGTCCCGCCGCATGGCGAGCCAGCGCAGCCGGATGGGCCGGTCGAACTCCGCCGCGTAGCGCCGATGACCGGCCTCGTCGAGCCCCTCCTTGGCCTTGGCCAGGGGATGAAAGGGGCGATCGCGCAGGGCGGCGCGTCGCTCCAGGGCCTGGAAGCCCGCCGCCATCGGCATCGCCAGCGGCGCCTCCAGCGATGCGCTCTCGGCGATCGACTGGCGGGTCTGCCACAGGGTGGTGGCCAGCAGGCGCCGTACATTGGCCACCCCCGGCTGCCGACGCTGCTGCGCGTCCAGGCAGTGGGCCACCACCCGCTCCAGCAGTTCACCCGGCGTCAGGCGACACCACTCGGCGATACTGCCGTCGGCCCGCCAGCGCGCCGTGAAGACCCCGGCGGCAGCGACATGCCGACGCGGCGGCAGGACGGCGGCGCGCACCGGGATGAGCACCGCCTGTCCCGCCTCGTGCGCGGTCCACCAGCGCAGGCACTCGGCACCCGGCGGCCAGGCCAGGTCCGCGGGCAGGGTGTCGGGGGCCGGCCGGTCGTGGGGCTGGTCGTCGAGGAAGCCCTCGGCCAGCAGGGTGTCGACGAGGTCACCGAGGACGCGCGCCTCGGCGAGCCGTCCGGCCTGGTCGGCGGTCGTCGGGGACGGTGATGGGGTCGCGTTCATGAGGCACACTCCTCCTCGCCGGAACGGCGGTCGATGTACAGGTGCAGGGGATGGGGATGTCCCAGGAAGTCGTGGTGCGAGATGGTCCAGCCGTAGGCGCCGGCGCGATGGAAGAGCACCAGGTCGCCCACCTGCAGTCGCCCCACCGGCACCTCGCTGGCCAGCACGTCCTTGGGCGTGCACAGCTCGCCGGCCAGGGTCACGCGCCGGCCGGCGAGCGCGGGGCGCGGAAAGGGATAGGGCCAGTGGTCGATGGGCATTACCTCGAAGGGGTGGTCGTGCCGCCAGGAGGCGGGCAGGCGGAAGTGGTGGGTGCCGCCGCGCAGGATGGCGAAATGCCTCCCGTGGCTCTGCTTGAGATCGATGACCTCGGCCGCGTAGTAGCCGCAGAAGGCGACGAGGTAGCGGCCGGGCTCGAAGAGCAGCGTCGCCCCGGGCAACGGGTCCGCATCGAGCACCATGCGCAGCTCGTCGAGGAAGGCCGTCCAGTCGAAATCCGGGCGTTCGTCGTAGGAGACGCCGAAGCCGCCGCCGGCGTCGACGCAGCGGATCGTCAGGTCGAAGCGTTCCACCCAGGCCTTGACCCGCGCCAGGTAGGTGGCCACCAGCCGTGCGTGCAGGCGGGCGTCGAGGTTGTTGGAGATCGAGTGCATGTGGAAGCCGTCGAGGCGCAGCGCCGGGCTGCGGCTCGCCTCCTCGATCGCCTCCGCCACCAGGGGCTCGTCGATGCCGAATTGGGTGGCTCGCCCCGCCATGGTGACGGTGGCCTCGGGCAGGGCATCATGCAGGTTGACCCGCAGCAGGATGGGCACCACCTGCCCACGGCGCTCGGCGATCAGGTGCAGCCGGCGCAGCTCGTGCAGGCTCTCGACGTGGATCCGCTCCACGCCGAGCTCGAGGGCCTCCTCGAGCTCGGCGTCCTTCTTGCCGGGACCGCCGAAGATGATCGGGGCCGCATCGCTCACCCCGCGGATGCGGCGAATCTCGCCGATCGAGGCGGCCTCGAAGCCCGCCACCAGAGGCGCGAGGACCGCGATGAGGCGGGGATCGGGGTTGGCCTTGACGGCGTAGTAGAGCCGACAGCGCGCCGGCAATCCCGTCAGCATCGCGCTCACATGCTCGCGCAGCGCCGCGAGGTCGTAGAGGTAGGCGCAGACCGGCTCATGCCGGCCGTCGGAGGCCGGCTCGGCGAGAGCCGCCAGGCGCCGGACGAGCGCCGCCGAGGGCGGGCACCAGGGGGCCGCGGCCCGAAGCTTGGTCAGACTCGTCATGCGCTGGCCTCCCGATAGGGCGCCAGGGCGGCCTGCAGGGCACGGAAGGCCGTGCCGCGCTCGTCGCCCAGCACGAAGGCCCGTACGCCCCGTTCGCACCAGTCGCCGCGGCGTGCGTCACTGCGGGGAATGGCGCAGAACGGCACCTCGGCGCGTCGGCAGGCGGCGTGGATCCGGTCCAGGGCCTCGGTCACTGCCGGCGCCTCGGTCTGCCAGGGCAGCCCCAGCGACTGCGACAGGTCCGCCGCCCCCTCGAGCACCATGTCCACGCCCGGGACCCGCAGGATGGCCGGGAGGTTGTCCACCCCTTCCCGGCTCTCGATCATGGGCACCAGCATGAGTGCCTGGTTGGCACGCTGCAGGTAGTCCGTCAGGTCGTCGGCGCCGAAGCGGCCCGGACGGCCGCTGTTCATGCTGCGCCGGCCCAGCGGGTGGAAGCGCAGGCAGTCGTGCAGCGCCTGCACCTCCTCGGGGCCCTGGACGTCGGCCAGCACGATGCCCCGGGCCCCGCCATCGAGTAGCGGCACCACGATGGCCGGATCGGGACGCGCGACCCGCACCAGGGCGGTGAGCCCGGCGAGCTCCGCGGCGCGCAGCATGTGCTCCAGGGTCTCGGGGTTCACCAGGCTGTGCTCGGTGTCGAGGATCACGAAGTCGAAGCCGGCCTGGCCGATCATCTCGACGGTCACCGCCGTGGGGATCGAGGCGAACAGGCCGACGACCGTCTCGTCCCGGGCCAGGCGCTGTTTCAGTCGGTTGGGGGTCAGCATGACGGCACCTCGGATACGGGACGATGGACATGGAGCGGGTTGTCACGGGTGGCGAAGCGCTTGTCGGCGTCGCCGAACAGGCGCCGCTTGGTCAGCTCCTCGATACTCACCGTCGGCGCGAAGAGGTCGAACAGCGCGAAGCGCTCGGCCAGCGCCGGATGCGCCGCCTGGTAGGCAAGGATCGTCTCGGCGGTCATCGCCCAGAAGGTCGCCTCGGGCAGGTCGTAGTGCTGCTCCAGGCAGAGGCAGAGCTCGGTCAGGCAGATGAACACGAAGGCGTCGTAGGTGAAGTCGCGCACCTCGTCGGCGACGTCGGTCTGGATGTAGGAGTTGCGGTTGACGGCGGCGTGGCTGGCCGGCTCCGGCACCAGGTTCGGCGCCCGCTCGGGCTCGGCCAGCAATGGCACGCTGTAGCGCACGCCATCATGGAAGTCCTTGAGCGCGATGCGCTCCGGCCAGCCGTCGCGATGGATCAGCAGGATGTTCTGGCCGTGGGACTCCAGGCCGATGCCGTGGGCGTAGAGCAGATGGATCAGCGGCGTCACCGTGACCTCGAGCAGCCGCCGGGCCCAGGCCGCGACGCCGTAGCGGCGCACCCAGCCATCGAGCATCGGCGCTCCCGAGGCCGCCAATTGGGTCAGGCCGTTGAAGGCCAGGGCGCGCTCGCCCGGGCGAAGGTGGCGGTGCAGGCTCTCCCGCCATACGGCGCCCAGGGCGCCGTAGGCCACGGAGCGGCGCGGCTCGCCCAGGCGCGAGACGTCATGGGCCACGCCCAGCACCTCGCGCAGGATGACCACGTCGCAGTGCCCCGCCGTGGCATCCCGGGCGACCAGGTCGTGGAGCCAGTCGCTGATCCGCGCACTGTTCTCCACGGTGTGGGCGGCCAGGATGCGACTGGTGGAGGTATTGGTGATGCTCAGCGCCAGCTTGAGATTGGCGCGCCGCGGTCGACTGGCGTTGGCCAGGGTGCGGATCGACTGCTGGGCGCGATAGGCGTCGTCGGCCGCCCCCAGATGGAAGAGGCGTCCGGCGGCCAGCTCGGCCTGGAAGGTCGGCAGGATGACATGGGTCCACTGCCAGGGGTGCACGGGCAGGAAGGCGAAGTCCTGGGGGCGCCGTCCCGCCGCGACCAGTTGGCGACGGAAGCGGGCCACGACTGCCTCGCCCAGTTCGTCACGCAGGAAGGCACCGAGCCGGATCGAGTCGGAGGCCGAGACCCGGCAGTCGTCCCGGGCCACGGCCAGCCAGACCGGGTGGATATCCCGGCAGAACTCCGGGCCGTAGGCGGCGTTGTCGTCCAGGGAGAAGCCGAGCCGCGACTTGTAGCTGGGATGGTAGGGGTGGCCCTCCTGCAGGCGGCCCTCCCAGGCATCGTGGTCCCAGTCCGGATCCGGAACGGTCGGCATGCCGCTCATCACCCGCGACTGGACGTCCTTGAGCAGGGTCTGCTGCAGCTCCTCCATCAGGGCCGGCAGGCGCTCCGCGGGGACGATCTCGGCCATCACCTCGGCCATGAAGCCCGCCAGGGTCGCCTCGCCGCGGCGGCCGTCCGCCGTCTGCCGCTGCACCGGTTGCGGCGCCAGGCGCAATCGGCCGAAGCTCGCCTTGCGCACGCCCAGCGCGGTGTAGTGCACTGCACGTCCCTCGGCGTCGCGTCCGACGAGCGTCAGCGGGCGCCATTCGCCCGCCCCCGTCGACTCGCCTTCGGTGACCGGCAGCACGGCCTCGAAGAGCAGGCCCTGGATCAATTGGCGCAGCACGCGCTGCTCCACACGGGCATATTCCGGTGACGTCGGCAGCTGCCAGTGGCCGACGCCCGTTCTGGGGGGGTGAAGGATCGCTTCCATGGGTCTAGCGGGCTCGCTTGATGGGGTTGATGACGTCGATGAACAGCGGGGTGTCGCCGCGCTGCCGGAAACAGCTCAGGAAGTTGGCCTTGGCCGGCCAGTGGTCGGCCTGCAGCAACTCCTCGGCATAGCCGGCCAGTCGAGGGTCCGGGGCCTCGCGCAGGCGCGCCAGGCGCTCGCCGGCCAGGCGCCAGAACTCGCCCTCGTCGACGCCGAGATGACTGGCCAGGGCATGCACCACGCCGCCCAGATGGTTGACGAAGAAGTAGTACTGGGTGCGCTGCCAGGCGACCTCGGCGGGATAGAGCAGCGGGCTGTCCGCGGCGATGCCCAACCCGGGCCACCAGGCCGCGCCGGTGACCCGCTCGCGGTCCAGGCTGACCCCCTCCAGGTCGCGCACGAAGAGGGTGCGGGGCCAGCCGCCCTCCAGGCGCAGCTGGGTGTTCTGCAGGTGCGCCTCGAAGCTGACGCCGGTGCGCGCCAGGACTTCCAGGATCGGCACCATGGCGACCTCCAGGTAGGCCGCGAACCAGCGATGCAGGTCCGGCTCGCACCCCGCACCCTGGCGGATCGCCGCGATCAGCTTGGGCTCGTCCTCGCCGGGATAGGGTTCCAGCAGCGACGCCACCACGCAGGCCTCGCGCGCCTCGGCGGGCATCGGCCGACAGATGACCGTGAAGGCGGGCACGCGGTGGGCGGCCAGGGCCGGGTGGTCGCCGTCGAGGGTGCGATAGCCGGTCTCCATCACCACCCGGAAGGCATCGCTCTCCAGGTCGTCGTGCAGGTGGTGGATGACCCGGGCCGCATCGAGGGTGCGGCGCGACTGCTCGAGGGTGTTCTCGCGGATCAGGTTGGTGATCCGCACCTGGAGCGGCAGCTTGTAGCCGTGGCCGGTCTCCGGCACCCAGACCGAGCGCACCGAGGAGGTCGCATGGGCCAGCGGCCCCAGGAGGCCGAGATCGACGAGCAGCCCCGCGTCCAGCAGCGGCCGGACGTCCGGCTGGGGCAACAGGTAATCGGCCTGCCAGGGGTGCATGGGCAGCACGGCGTAGTCGACGTGACGCTTGCCGAGCCGCTCCCGGGCGGCCTCCAGCACCTCATCGGCCAGGCCGGTATCGGGGGCCTCGAGCCAGGCCTCCACCAGCAGGTCGCGACGCACGGCCAGATAGTGAAGCCGGAAGCGTGCCCCCCGTTCGGGGCTGAAGTCGTCGAAGACGCGCCGCTCGACGCCCTGGGAGCACTTGGGGAAGGGATGGAAGGGGTGCCCCAGGTAGAGCGACTGCTCGGCCCCGATGAAGTCCGGCGCCGATGGCGTCTCCCCGGCATGGCGGCGTCGAAAGTCATCGAGGTGGGAGGCCATCCGGGTGAAGCTGTTGTGAATCTTGTCGCGCATGTCCCAGAGCCTCAGCTCATGGGTGTTGTCGGCACCGGGCGTGCTCAGCGCCTCCAGCAGCCGCTGGATGATGTCCTGCATGTCCAGCGGCACCACCCGTCCCCGCTCGTCGCGCAGGTAGAAGGCCGAGCCGTAGCGATGCTGCCCCGACAGAGAGAAGTAGCGCAGCGTACCGATCAGCTCGCCCTGGGGCAGGGGCACGCGAAAGGGCTCGCCGGCGTCGAGCAGCGACGACGCCAGCCCGGGCGCAGCGTGGCGCGGGTCGTGGCACCCCGTCTCGCGCAGGTAGCTGTTGAGCAGGGCGCGCAGGGTGGCCTCCTTGGCCAGCAGGTGACTGGCGTAGGAGGGACAGGTCGCGTGCGGAGTCGGCATCATGGCCTGGCCTGGCTCCCCGTCAGCGACGGGGATTCTGGGTAGCTCGAAGTGGGTCATGGTCTGGCGTTACCTCACGGCGAGTGGAGGAAAGCGACGACGCCAGGAGCGTCGCCAGGAGAATCAGGAGCGCCAGGGCGACGAAGGCCTCCCCCAGCGCCGCCAGGCCGGCCGCGCGGACGGAGGCGCCCTGGGCCAGCAGCTGGGCGGTGCGCAGGTCGTGATGCAGGGCGAGGACCACGACGCCCAGCGACGAGGCGAGGCGTCGACACAGGTTGTTGATGGCCGAGGCCTGGGCGACACGAGCATCGGGCACGGCGTTGAGCCCCACCGTGGTCACCGGTAGATAGCCGCAGCCCAGCCCCGCCCCGCGTGCCGCCATCAGCACGACGATCAGCCACAGGGGCGCCTCGGGCCCCAGCGCGGCCAGGCCCAGCAGGGCGGCGGCCGTCACCACCAACCCCAGGGTCACCACGCCGCGCGGCGCCCGGCGATCCACCAGGCGGCCGGCCCAGGGCGAACAGGCGGCCGCCATCAGGGCGGTGGGCAGGAAGATCAGGCCGGTGGTCAGGGCGTCGTGCCCCTGGACATGCTGCATCCAGATCGGGATCAGCAGCAGGCAGCCGAAGGTGGCCACGGCCTGGGCGCAGGCGACCAGTACGCTGGCGCGGTAGGTACGGACGGCGAACAGCCCGAGATCCAGCAGCGGATGGGCCACTCGACGCTCCAGCCGGACGAAGGCGATCAGCAGCAGCGCCCCGGCGGCCAACGGCCCCCAGCGCGTCGCCTCGCGCAGGTCATCCGGCGAGGAGATCGCCCCCAGGGCAAACAGCACCCCGCCCACGCCCAGGGTCACCAGCAGGAAGCCGCGCAGATCGAAGCGCCGCGCCCGATCCCGTCGCCCCGCCTCGAGATGGCGATGGCCGCTCCACAGGGCCAGGACGGCAACCGGCAGGTTCATCAGGAACAGGGCCTGCCAGCGGCTCAACTCCAGCAGCAGGCCGCCGACGCTCGGCCCGATGGCCGGCGCGATCATCACCGCAAAACCCCAGATGCCGGTCACCCGACCACGTCGGTCGGCGGGCCAGACGGCGAAGATCAGCGGCAGCGACAGCGGAATCATCAGCCCCGCGGCGATCCCCTGCAGCCCCCGGGCCGTCAGCACCCAGGCCAGGTTCGCGGCGACGGCACCGAGCAGGGAGGCGCCCAGGAACAGCCAGAGGCCCAGTAGATAGAGACGGCGCCCTCCCCAGCGATCGGCGAGGAAGCCGGTCAACGGCATGGTCATGCCCATGGCGACCAGGAACAGGGTCATCACCCAGCTCACCCGGGCGGCACCGGCGTCGAACACCCGCATCAATTCGGGGATCGCCAGGTTCAGGGCGCTGTTGTTGAGGCTGACGGTGAAGGTCCCGAGCAGCACGGTGACCAGTATCCGGCGAGCGGCGTGATCCTTCGACGACATGAGGCTCCATCCTCGTATCCGAGGGCCCCATCGATCACGGTGGGGACCCGACAACGCCAGTGAGGCTGACACAACAAAATCTCATATGCAAATGGTTCTCAAAATCATTCGCATGAAGTCATGCCGGCATCGCAATGCAAATGAGAAATGCTTATACTCCCCCCACTCGACATGCAGGACGCGGCACTCTCGATGAACACCCCTCTGCCTCCCCATACACCACGCCTCCAGGGCGAACGCCTGACCGCCGGCTACGAGGGCAGGCGGGTTCTCGACGGCGTGGACTTCCGGGTCGAGGAGGGCCGGGTCACGGTGCTGCTGGGCCCCAACGGCAGCGGCAAGTCGACGCTGCTCAAGACCCTGGCCCGCACCCTGATGCCCGAGGATGGCCGCGTGCTGCTCGACGGCCGCGACATCCACCGCTACCGGACCCGGGAGGTCGCCCATCGGCTGGGCATCCTGCCCCAGAGCCCCACTGCGCCGGAGGGTCTGACGGTGCGCGAGCTGGTCGGCATGGGACGCTTTCCCCACCAGCGACTGTGGCGGCAGTGGTCGACGGAGGACGAGCGAGCGGTGAACGCGGCCATGGCCACCGCACGGGTCGCCGACTTCGCCGCGCGTCCCGTGGACGCCCTGTCTGGCGGCCAGCGCCAGCGCTGCTGGATCGCCATGGTGCTGGCCCAGGAGACCGACCTCATCCTGCTCGACGAGCCCACCACCTTCCTCGACCTCAAGGTCCAGGTCGATCTGCTGGAGCTGCTGGTCAAGCTGGCCCACGAGCGCGGCCGTACCCTGCTGGTGGTACTCCACGACCTCAACCTGGCCGCGGCCTACGCCGACGTCCTGGTGATGATGCATGAGGGACGCATTGCGCACTGCGGGCCGCCGGAGACGGTGTTCACCGCCGCCAACCTCAAGCGAGTCTTCGACCTCGATGCCGAGGTGATGCGCGCCCCGGGTACCGGCCGACTGGTCTGTGTGCCGGCCATGGGGGGTGTCCGCGGGGCCGCCGTCGGCCCCNCCCGGCCCCACCCGGAAGTCCTGGCATGAGCGTGGTCCAGCGCTTCTGCGCCCGCGAGAGCGCCACGCTGGGCGATCCCCTGGCGGGCAGCGCCGCCCACGCCGAGCGCAACCTGCTGCTCAGTTGGCCGCGAGCGAAGTGGCGACGCAGCCTGCGCCAGGCCAGCGATATGCCCGAGGCGGTGAACGCGCGTCTCGAGGCCATCGCCGAGTCGGGGCGACGGGTCAACCTGATTCACCGACGCGACCAGAGCCCCGACTGCCACCGCCTCTACCTGATGCCGGAGAACCGCCGCTACGAGGTGCCGCGCGACGCCCTGCCGGCCTTCCTCGCGACTCTCCAGGAAGGCGAGTCACTGGCCCGCTGGGAGATCGCCCCGCCGCCGGGTCCGCTGCTGCTGTGCTGCACCCATGGCAAGAAGGACAAGTGCTGCGCCAAGTTCGGTTACGCCACCTACCGGGCGCTGGCGGCGGCCGTCGCCGACCGGGGCCTGCCCTTCGAGGTGTGGGAGAGCACTCACCTGGGCGGCTGCCGCCTCGCCGCCAGCGCCGTGGTCTTCCCCGCCCTGCGCAAGTATGGCCGCATCAGCGACGCGGATGTCGTACCGTTGCTCGAGAGCGAGGCCGCGAATCGCCCCTACCTGCCCTGCTACCGTGGCGACTCGCGACTCAGCCCGTTGCAGCAGTGCGCCCAGGTCGCCGCCCTGGAATGGCTCGCCGGGCAGGGCCTGCGTCCCGAGGTCCGGGTGGCGGAGGATGCCGCCACCGAGACCGCCGACCGCCGGTGTCTGAACGTGCACTGGCGGCACGGCGAGCAGAAGCGGCGCCTCGCCGTGACCTGCGAGGCGCGAACCCTGCGGCGCCACGACACCTGTGCCGATATCGCGGCGGGCCCGCCGACACCCAGCCGGGTCTGGGTGGCCACGCACCTCGAGGCGATCGCCACGCGACATTGATAGAGATTATCATTCGCCTTATGGTAACGCCCTCGCCCCATCCGCCGGAGACACTCCCTATGTTCGAGCTCAGAGGCGCCGCCTTCGAGATCGATGGCAAGGCATTGCTCGCCCCCACCGACCTGACCTTCGACGAAGGGCGGGTCCATGGGCTGATCGGTCACAACGGCTCCGGCAAGTCGACCCTGCTCAAGCTGCTGGCCCAGCAGCAGCCACCCAGCCGTGGTGAGGTGTGTTTCGACGATCGCCCCCTGTCCGCCTGGGGCAACCGCGAGTTCGCCCGCCAGGTGGCCTACCTGCCCCAGCACCTGCCCAGCGCCGAGAACCTGCTGGGCCGCGAGCTGGTCGGCTTCGGCCGTTACCCCTGGCATGGCCTGCTGGGTCGTCATACCCGCGAGGACCGGGACCGGATCGACCGCGCCATCGAGTTGACCCACACGCAGGCATTCGCCGACCGCCTGGTCGATACCCTCTCCGGTGGCGAACGCCAGCGCATCTGGCTGGCCATGCTGCTGGCCCAGGGCAGCCGTTTCCTGCTGCTCGACGAGCCCCTGGCGGCACTGGACATCGCCCATCAGGTGGAAGTCCTGGCGCTGGTGCGTCGGCTCTGCCGCGAACTGGGCCTGGGCGTGATCATCGTCCTCCACGACGTCAACATGGCGGCCCGCTACTGCGATCACCTGGTCGCTCTTCACGGTGGGTGCCTGCTGGCCCAGGGCTCGCCGACCGAGATGATGGACGACGAGACCCTGGAAGCCATCTACGGCATTCCCATGCGGGTCATGCCCCATCCCGGTGGCCGATATCCCGTCGCCGTCGTGCATTGAGCGACCGTCACGCCCCGATCCTGTCAGCCCTCGAGCCACCCGCGGAGCCCGCCTTGTCCAGCCTCGCCACCCCACCCCGCCATGCCCTGATGGCCGGCCTGTTCGGCCTGATCATGCTGCTGGTCTCCGTTGACGATGCGCACGCCGACTCCCCCGCCATCGCCACCCTCGACTGGACCATCGCCGAGACCCTGGTCGCCCTCGGCACCATGCCCCGGGCCGTGGCGCAGGTCGATGCCTACCGGGAGTGGGTCGGCGAACCGGCACTGGCCACTGATGTCATCGATCTCGGCCTGCGCACTCAGCCCAATCTCGAACTGCTGGCAAGCCTCTCGCCCGACCGGATCCTGATCTCGCCGATGTTCGCCAACCTGACACCCCGGCTGTCGCGCATCGCCCCGGTGGACAATCTCGAGCTCTATATCCCGGACACCGACACCTGGCAACAGATGCGCCGGCTCACCCGTCGCGTCGCACGGCTGGTCGAGCGTCCGGCAGCCGGCGAGGCCCTGATCGAGGCGACCGAAGCACGGCTGGCGCAACTCCGGGAACGGCTTCCGGGGGAACCACGGCCTCTGCTCATCGTGCAGTTCATGGATGCCCGCCACGTGCGGGTGTTCGGCGCGGGCGGCCTCTACCAGGCCGTGCTCGATCGCCTGGGGCTGGCCAATGCCTGGCAGCGCCCCACCAACCCTTGGGGCTTTTCACTGGTAGGCATCGAGGCGCTGGTCGACCTCGACGCACGGCTGGTGGTGGTGGAACCGCTGCCGGTGGGCGTCGCAAAGCGGCTCGCCGGCAGCGGCCTGTGGCAGGCCCTGCCGAGCGTCCAGGACGGCACCTCGATCCGCCTCCCTCCGGTCTGGAGCTTCGGTGCCCTGCCCTCGGCGCGGCGCTTCGCCGAGGTGCTGACCACGGCCCTGGAGGGCAACGATGGCGTCTAGGCCCTTCCCGCTGCCGGCCCCCGGTCGCCTCTGCCTGTTGCTCGCCCTCCCCCTGCTGGGGCTGATCCTGGCCACGCTGCAGGCCCACGAAGGCCCGTTCCAGGGCCTCCAGGCCCTGTTCGGCTCGTCCGAGCGGAGTCGCGACGCCTTGC
The DNA here is from genome assembly GCF_030010475.1 of Halomonas kalidii. Taxonomy (NCBI): domain Bacteria; kingdom Pseudomonadati; phylum Pseudomonadota; class Gammaproteobacteria; order Oceanospirillales; family Halomonadaceae; genus Halomonas; species Halomonas kalidii. The sequence goes on from NZ_JASCQN010000040.1 coordinate 317,866, forward strand.
TCCTGCACTACAGTTGGTGGCCACGCCTGGTCATCGCCCTGCTCGCCGGCAGCGGCCTGGCCCTGGCCGGCGTGCTGATGCAGCAGGTGCTGCGCAATCCGCTGGCCGCTCCCACCACGCTCGGGGTGGCCAGCGGCGCCAACCTGGCCCTGATGGTCGCCACCCTGATGGCACCCGGTCTGCTGCTGCTCGGGCGCGAATGGGTGGCACTGCTCGGCGGCGGCCTGACCATGGGTCTGGTGTTTCTGCTCGCCTGGCATCGCGGCCTGGCGCCGATGGTGGTGGTACTGGCCGGCCTGGTGGTCAACCTGTATGTCGGCGCGTTGGCCATGGCCCTGCTGCTCTTTCACCAGGAGGCCCTCAAGGGCCTGCTGATCTGGGGTGCCGGGTCGCTGTCGCAGACGGGGTGGGACGGCGTCGTCTTCCTTGGACCGCGTCTCGCGATCGGCGCCCTGCTGGCCTGGTTGCTGCTGCGCCCGCTGGCGGTGCTCGAACTCGACGACGCCAGCGCCCGAAGCCTGGGCGTCTCGCTCAAGTATCTGCGCCTGGCCGGGCTGGGCCTGGCGGTCTTCATCACCGGCTGTGTGGTCAGCGTGGTCGGGGTGATCGGTTTCATCGGCCTGGCCGCGCCCAACATCGTACGACTGGCGGGCGCCCGACGCCTGGGCCAGCGTCTGCTCTGGTCGCCCCTGCTCGGCGCCCTGCTGCTGGCCACCACCGACCTGCTGCTGCAGCGCTTCTCCGGCGCCCTGCCGACGCTGATCCCCACCGGCGCCACGACCGCCGCCCTCGGCGCCCCTCTGCTGCTGTGGCTGATTCCACGCCTCAAGCTGACCGGCGACCAGCCACCCGGCACGGCCCATGCCCTCGGCCACCGCCACCCCGCGCCCGGACGACTGGCGACCGGGCTCGCGCTGCTGCTGTCGCTGACGGCCGCCGCGGCCCTGCTGGTCGGTCAGACGGCGGCGGGCTGGCAATGGCTGTCGACCAACGACTGGGGCGTTCTGGAGTGGCGGCTGCCGCGCCTGCTGGCCGCCGCCGGCAGCGGCGTGATGCTGGCCATCGCCGGCACCATCGTCCAGCGCCTCGCCGCCAACCCCATGGCCAGCCCCGAGATCCTGGGGATCAGTGGCGGCAGCGCCATCGCCCTGATGGGCGCCATCTTCCTGCTCCCCTCTCCCGGCAACCTGACGCTGGTCACCGCCGGCACTCTGGGGGCACTGATTATCCTGGCGCTGCTGGTCATCCTGAATCGGCGCAGCGGCTTTCTCCCCGAACGCCTGCTGCTGACCGGGGTGGCGATCACCGCCCTGTTCGATGCCGTGCGCGGCATCGTGCTCAGCGGTGGAGACCCCCGCGGCCAACAGGTCATCGCCTGGCTGTCCGGCTCCACCTACTATGTCGATCTGAACAGCGCCCTCATCGTCGCCGGCCTGGCCGTGGCATTGGCCGTGGCGGCACACCCCTTCTCCCGTTGGCTGGATATCCTGCCGCTGGGGGCCGCCACCGCTCGAGCCCTGGGCATGCGACTCGATCGTGCGCGCCTGGCCTTGCTGCTGCTGGTCGCCCTGCTCACCGCCTGTGCCACCCTGGTGGTCGGACCGCTCTCCTTCGTCGGCCTGCTGGCGCCGCACATGGCGCGGTTGCTGGGCTTCAGCCGGGCACGCATGCACCTGCGCGGCGCCGCCCTGGTCGGTGCGCTGCTGATGGTGCTCGCCGACTGGCTGGGCCGCCAGTGGCTGTTCCCCCAGGAGATCCCCGCCGGGCTGGTCGCGTCACTGCTGGGTGGCGCCTATTTCATGTGGGGCTTGAGGAGGCTGTGAGGTGCCCACACCACGCGAAGGGCCCCGCCTCGAGCGGGGCCCTTCGCACCGTGGATGACTCCCGACGGGGTGCCATCCTTGCAATCGGCGAATCAGCCAGTGGCCTGCTGATAGCGCCGCTCGACCTCGTCCCAGTCGACCACGTTGAAGAAGGCGGCCACGTAGTCCGGGCGCTTGTTCTGGTACTTCAGATAGTAGGCGTGTTCCCAGACATCCAGCCCCAGCACCGGTGTATTGCCGTGAGAGATCGGACTGTCCTGGTTGAGCGTGTTTTCCACCACCAGTTTCCCGCCCGGCGAGACACTCAGCCAGGCCCAACCGCTGCCGAAGCGACCCAGTGCCGCCTTGGTGAAGGCTTCCTTGAAGGCATCGAAGCCCCCCAGTTCGGCGTCGATGGCAGCCGCGACCCTGCCCCTGGGCGCACCACCACCGCTGGGTGACATCATCCGCCAGAACATCGAGTGGTTGGAGTGGCCACCGCCATTGTTGATGACCGCCTGGCGCTTCTCCTCGGGCACCCGGTCGAGGCTGGCGAGCAGCTCGTCCACCGGTACCTCCTCGAGGCCGGTGCCTTCCAGGGCCCCGTTGAGGTTGTTGATGTAGGTCTGGTGGTGCCGGGAGTGGTGAATCTCCATGGTCATCGCATCGATGTGCGGCTCCAGGGCATCATAGCCATAGGGCAGCTCGGGTAATGTATGCGGCATAGTGACTCCTCCGTGAATGAACTGAGCGAGGCAGTTGCCTCGTGACCTCAACTACTCAGGATGGCAGACACCCGCCCCCGACGCTAATAATTCCCGTTATCGCTCATATAGACAGAGGTTATGGAGGCTGCTGACACGACGACGCCGGCCCCTGGCGGGGCCGGCGTCGTGACCGAGATCGGCTGGATCACGCTGGTCGTTACAGCTTCTGCTCCAGCTCGGGCAGCGCCTCGAACAGGTCGGCGACCAGGCCACTGACCTTGTGGAGAGCGCGACCTGGAAGATCTCGATCTTCCCTACAGCTTGCTCTCGAGTTCCGGCAGCGCCTGGAAGAGGTCGGCGACCAGTCCATAGTCCGCGACCTGGAAGATCGGCGCCTCCTCGTCCTTGTTGATGGCGACGATCACCCTGGAGTCCTTCATCCCCGCCAGGTGCTGGATGGCGCCCGAGATACCCACGGCGATGTACAGCTCCGGGGCGACGATCTTGCCGGT